>JBMNOY010000065.1:0-12134 GCA_050943315.1 Syntrophomonadaceae bacterium | reverse complement strand
GATAATGTAACTATGATGATAGATACGGTAGTTTATTATCAGGTTACTGATTCCTTTAAATACACCTATGAAATCGCCAACCCGATTCTAGCTATTGAAAACCTTACTGCCACCACCCTGAGAAATATAGTAGGTGATTTGGAACTTGATGAAACGCTTACTTCCCGCGATATAGTAAATACCAAACTCAGGGTTATTCTGGATGAAGCGACCGATAAATGGGGCATCAAGGTTAACCGGGTGGAGTTGAAAAACATCCTGCCGCCTCAGGACATCCAGAATGCCATGGAAAAACAGATGCGTGCGGAAAGAGAAAAGAGAGAAGCCATATTAAGAGCCGAAGGACAGAAAACTGCTGCTATCCTGGAAGCTGAGGGTAAGAAGCAGTCGGCCATTCTTAATGCTGAGGCGGTTAAAGAAGCGGCCATCAGGGAAGCCGAAGGTAGTAAACAAGCGAAAATCCTCAATGCCGAGGGAGAAGCCGAGGCTATCTTGAAAGTTCAACAGGCCTTCGCCGACAGTCTGACCATGATCAAGGAGGCCGGTGCCGATGATAAAGTTCTGGCCCTTAAATCACTGGAAGCCTTACGAGAAATAGGTAACGGTCAGGCTACCAAACTGATTATTCCCGGCGAACTGGCCGGACTGGCCGGAGCATTTGCCTCTTTAAAAGAAGTAGTTACCGAGGATAAAAAAATCATTAAGTCAGAATAGTGAGTATACCGGGGCTTGCGGATGGCAAGCCCCTTTTTTATGGCCCTGGCCGAGCCTCTATTGGGCAGGTTCATAGTAGCACCGCTTGGGAGAATGAATAGTTCCTTCCGTTTTCAATTGCTTTATAACCTTATCAACAATCTTTTTATCCAAACCGGTTGCTTCTGCAATTTCTTTGCTGCTCATTGGTACGCCAGCCTTTTTGAAGGCATCCATAACTATTTCTTTTTCTTCCATAATCAAATACCCCTTTCCATGTTTAATTAATACCTGCGCTACTCTATTAAGGCTATTTTAATACTTACCAGCATGCTATACAATTATTCCCGAAGTAGTGGTAGATAGCCGACTTAAAAATAATTCCAATCAATGACCAACTCTGATTTCTCGGTTACAATCCAGTGTACGGGCAAATCCTTTTCATGGGGAAATATATTATCGATGATCTGAAACTCATAGCCAACCCCACAAATAAATGTCCGGGGACTAAGCCGGGCAAGGAACCGGTCATAATAGCCTTTGCCATAACCCAACCGGTAGCCATTAAAATCAAAAACCAAACCTGGTACTATTACCACATCGATATTTTCCACCGGGTAAGCCGCTCCTTCCGGCTCAAGGATCCCGAATCTACTCTCATGAGTTCTTGACCATCCCGTATACTGCACGGCTGCCATAAGGCCATTGGCTTCGATGCGGGGCAAGAGAACGTGACGAGAGAGATACTCCCGCTCTATCAAAGGTCCTAAATCAACTTCGTGATTAATAGCCGCGTAGTACATGATACTGCGAGCCCTTTTAACCGGCTCCAGTTCAGCAAGTTTATGCATTATTAGATGGCTAAATTCTTGTACCTGTGAAGCGGATAATTGTTCCCGGCGTCTTTTCATCTGTCGCCTGAGTTTATCTCTGGCCAACCCCTTATCATCCATATTGGTTTCTGCCCTTTCCCCCCTACAAATTGCCATGCCGGGGCCGTTTCCAAATATAGAGCATCACTCCGGCAATGAACAATCCTATTGATATAAGCTGAGCTATGGACAGATTAGCATAGTATTGCACATTAAAACGATAAAACTCTATTATAAAACGATAAATGGAATAGCCGATAAGATACACCAGGAAAACCTGCCCGGGAAACTTTCTTCTGGGGAACAAGTTTAGAAGGATAAAGAAAAGAAGCAGATTGACAGCAGAACTAAAAAGCTGGGTGGGATAGCGAAGGTGGTTGTCAACCACGTGAAAAACTACTCCCCACTTCGAATTAGTAATATTGCCAAAGCAACATCCATTTAAAAAACAGCCCAGGCGCACTATGGCATAACCTAATGCGGCGAAAGGTGCCAGCACGTCAGCCATATGCCAGAAAGAAAGTCCTTTTTTCCACACGTATATTACAAAGCCCACCAGGCCGCCGATAAACCCTCCGTACCAGATTAATCCGCCACTGGGAAAAGCAAAGAACATAAGTGGATGGGCTAAAAAATTCTGCCACTCAAAAGTGATAATATATAAACTCCGGGCGCCAACCAGGCCTGCTACAATCATAACCATCACTATGTCAATTGCAATACCGCTATCATATCCCTCCCTGGCCAACAGGCGGCCGACACCCCATATAGCCACAACCATTGCTATAGCTAACATGAATCCCCAGGAATATATGCTTATATCACCTATCTTAACTAGTACCGGAAACACCTGCATTCCTACCTTTCCACTTATCCACAGGATAGTTTATCCAATTTATCGAAGTTGCTTGTTGACTAAAAAATTTTTGGCAAACTTTAACCCAGCGAGAATGTCGAACTACGAATTATCAACAGACTTATACACATTATCCACAATCATTTTTCACAAGGACGTTAGCCCGGGATAGGCATTCAAAGAAAGGGGCGCAAATTGTCCCTCTATATAATGATAGTAGGCCTGGCCGGCTATCATAGCGGCATTATCGGTACAAAGTCCTAAAGCAGGAAAATAGAGTTTTAAGCCTTCTTCCCGGGTCCTGGAGCTCATCAAATTGCGCAAGGCCTGATTGGCGGCAACCCCCCCGGCCATAAGGACTGTATTTACCTGATACCGGTTGGCTGCGCGTACCGTTTTTTCCACAAGTACTTCCACCAGGGCCGCTTGAAATTCAGCAGCCATGTCAAAAACATTATTTAAGCCCTTCCTCTCAAGCTTTTTCCATTCGTTCATAGCTGCGGTCTTTAAGCCGCTAAAGCTAAATTCAAAATTATTTTTATCCAGGTACACACGCGGCAGTATCACCTGTCCGGGATTTCCCTTAATAGCCGCCTCTTGAATAGCCGGACCTCCGGGATATCCTAGCCCCAGAAAACGAGCTACCTTGTCAAAGGCTTCTCCGGCGGCATCATCCCGGGTTTCTCCAATAACCTCATAATTCCGCATATCTTTCATGTAAAGCAAGCTGGTATGCCCTCCTGAAACCACCAGACAAACAGCAGGAAACTCGATATCATTATGTTCCAGGAAATTAGCATATATATGTCCATGAAGATGGTTAACCGCAATTAGCGGTTTAAGGAGTCCATAAGCAAATGCTTTGGCAAAAGACACTCCTACCAGCAAAGCCCCGATTAACCCGGGCTTATAAGTTACGGCTACGGCATCAATCCCACCATAGGCAAGCCCGGCATCCTGAATGGCTTTATCTACCACCGAAGCAATATTTTCTATATGTTTGCGTGAGGCAACTTCTGGTACCACCCCGCCGAACTGCTGATGAACCTTTATTTGCGAGTTTATAACATTGGATAAAATCTCCCGGCCATTTTTAACCACAGCTGCCGCTGTCTCATCACAGGAAGATTCAATTCCTAATATAACAATATCCTCCATTACTACACCAACCTCAATTTATTCAATTACGCACCGGCATGAAAACCTGATTTTAACCAGGTTAAGCCTGGTACCGGACCTAATACAATAGTCTCATGTTAACAATTTAGTCATTATTATCGCGTCTTCTCCATTATCGGAGTAATAGAGCTTGCGTAAACCGGTATCAATATATCCTAAGCTCTTGTACATATGCCGGGCCGCTTGATTGGACGGCCTAACCTCTAACATTATGCTCAAGGCCTTTTTAGTGCGGGCAATATTTTCAAGTGCCAGCATAAGAGCCTTTCCCATCCCTGAGCAGCGGTAATTTTTGGCAATCGCCACATTGGTGATGTGGGCTTCCTCGAAAACAACCCATATACCACCGTAGCCAGCTACTTCACCAGCGCTATCACAGACCAGATAGTTGGCAAAACTATTCTTCAGTTCGGAAAGATAGGATTGCTTGGACCATGGTAAGGAAAATGATTCTAATTCAATTATCATTACCTGATCGATATCCCGCTCAGTCATCTTTCTAATCATAAAATCCTGGTTAAGCATTTATCTTGCTCCTTTGCCCAACCGGTATTCAGCTTCAGAAAGCCTTATATAACGAGGACTTAAGGCAAAGACATCTTCGAATTCCTTCCGGTTATATTTTTTCCGGGCCAGACTGCCCATTGCCGCAGCTCGGGGCAACATTAAGTGGGAAGGTACATCTTGAAGCCACTCACCAAGTTTTTCCTGGAAGAATGCCTGGTATGGGTAGTAGCCATCACCAAGGAGTATAAGTTTTTTCCTGTCCTGCTCATTAGCGGTGGCCAAAGCCATATCCGCAAATTCCTGAGGTGAGCAGGCCACTTCGGCAGTTAACCGGACCGGAACTGAACCAGTGGCATCGTATATAGCAGTGTAGACCTCCTGCTTGCGGGCATCAAGTAAAGGGCAAACCAGGGCCTCGGTAGCAATAATATTATGGGCAATGACCTCCAGAGTGGAAATACCGATAACCGGTATTTGCGATGCCAGACTTAAACCTTTAATAGTAGCCAATCCAATTCGCAGCCCGGTGAACGAACCGGGCCCGGTAGTAACCGCCAGTGCAGACACATCCTGCAGGGTACATTCGCAATCGCGCAGGACCTTGTCAATCATAGGCATAAGGGTCTCAGAATGAGTCTTGCGGTAATTCACAAAATCTTCCCGCAGCAATGTATGATCATTAAGCAAAGCCACTCCAGCAACCGGGGTAGCACTATCAATCGCCAAAATCAACAACTTTTTTCAACTCCTCCAGCTTGTTTGCGTATGTATCCCCCCGGCTAGTAATTGAGACCTTCCTTTCCCGGTCATAGTCATCGTTCACAAGTTCGATTTTTATTACTAAAGCCTCTTCCGGTAAAAACCTTTTCCCGGCCTGAGGCCATTCAATTAAAGCTATGCCTTCCTTTTCCAGATAGTCTTCCAGTCCCAGATCACTAATATCGCTTTCATTAAGGCGGTAAAAATCAAAATGACATATAGCCGGTATGCTGTTATATATATTCATTATTGTAAAAGTCGGACTGTTTACATTTCCTTTATAACCCAGGCCTCGGGCCACACCCCTGACCAGGGTAGTCTTTCCGGCTCCCAGTTCCCCCAGAAGGTATACGATATCCCCGTTTTCCAGGACCCTAGCCAGAGACTGGCCTAAAACCTCCATATCCTGTTCACTAGGTACTATTATCTGCAAATAAAAACACCTCACAAAACCTGAACTGTCCACCTGGGGTGATGCCCAAGCCACTTATTCTTCAGCTAAATTTTTCAGCTCATCCCGGATAAGTTTAAAATCCTCCCAGGTGGGACGCTTATAACCCTC
The DNA here is from genome assembly GCA_050943315.1 of Syntrophomonadaceae bacterium. Taxonomy (GTDB): domain Bacteria; phylum Bacillota; class Syntrophomonadia; order Syntrophomonadales; family Syntrophomonadaceae; genus JBDKUD01. Next base: position 6,706 of record JBMNOY010000065.1, on the reverse strand, counting down.
GTTACGCAACAAAGCCGCAGGGTGATAGGTAGCAATTATTTTTATATTGTTACGAAGAAACCATTTTCCCCTGATCTGGCCTATTCTGGCCCGTGGGTCTATAACCACCTGGCTGGCCAAAGCCCCCAGACATACAATAATTCGGGGTTTAATTATTCTTATCTGCGCTTCCAGGTAATTCCGGCACTCTTTAAACTCATCAGGATTAGGTAAACGGTTTCCGGGTGGCCGGCATTTAACAACATTAGCTATATAAATCTTGTTTCTGTCTATGGTTGCAGCGGACAGTATCTTATCCAACAATTGCCCGGCCCGCCCCACAAACGGGATTCCTTTAATATCCTCATCCTGGCCCGGACCCTCCCCAATCAGCATTAGCTGCGCCTGAGGATTACCGTCTCCGAAAACCACCTGCCGGCATCCTTTACGCAAACCGCACTTTTGGCATTCTTTCGCTATTTGCAGCAGTTCATTATAGTTATTCACCAGCGGATAAGCTGCCTGGGCCTTTACCCCAGGAAGAAAGGTTATATAAGGAACAACATTTTTTGCTTCCGGCTCTGGCTCTTTTTGAGGAGCTGTAAACTCCCCGAATAAATCCAGTTGTTCAGTAGACATTGTCTCCCTCCCCGCCCCATTCTAGTCCAATTTGAGGCAAAATTCTATAACCGCCAGGCAATAATGGTATTAAAACCACTTTAGGCCGAATCACCTTTTTTCATAGTGAAAAAACTGGACAGCTGCACATCATCCCCCATCACCACCAGGATATCACCAGGTTCGATTGTTTCCCGGCTGCTGGGATTAAAAATAATCTCTCCATTCCTTTTCTTGATGGTAACTACGTTGCAGCCAGAAGACTCTCTTATATTGGAATCACGTAATGTTAATCCTACTAGAGATGATAACGGGGATATTTTAAATTCTTTGATTCTAACCGGTTTGGCGATATCGTAACCACCTTTTTTAGATATTTTCTGATAGTCAACATAAAATAGTTGTTCTAAAAACCGATTTACTTTTTCCAGCGGCAAATCTAAGTTTAATATCATATGACGAATCATTTGAAATCCAGCTTCTGCTTCGGGAATAATTACCTCAGTAGCCCCAGCCTCCCTTAGGATCAGGGTCTGCCAGGGATTGTGGGCCCGGGCCAAAAAAAACAGACCGGGATTCAGTTGCTTTAGACTTAGAATTGCCTGCCGGCTGATAAGCGCATCTGGCAATGTGATTATTGCTCCCAGGGCCTGCTCAGGAGCAACATGTTCTAATACTATTTTACTGGATGCATCACCATATACACAGGGAATTCCCTGCGAAGATAAATCATTGATAGCTGTATGGTCATAGTCTATAACAACTACGGGCAGATTAAGATGTTTTAAGCCAATTAATACATTTTTCCCCATACGGCCATACCCGCACAAAATAATGTGCCCGCTTAATCCTTGGGGCATAACAGATTCTTCTATAACCGGTTGGGGAAATAATCCCTTAAGCCAGGAAATTTCCTGGATACGCTGCAACCAGGCCCCAGACTTGCGCATAAAAACCGGGGTAAGTATTATACTGATAAGCGCACTGGCCAGGATTAAATTGTACAAGCTTTCCGAAATTAGTCCTTTCTCCAATCCCAAACGGGCCATAACAAACGAAAATTCACCGATTTGCATCATACCCGTACCAACTGTAAAAGCTACGCGGCTATGGTATTTAAATAGTTTAACAATTACAAAAAAGACCAGAAACTTAACCGGTATTATCACAAAGAGAATTTTTATTAAGGGAACAATATCAGTAAACAGGCGGGCAGGGTTAACCAGCATACCTACCGATACAAAGAAGACAATTACGAAGGCGTCTCTTAAAGAAAGGATTTTCCCCATAATTTCGTGGGCATAATCAGACTCGCTTATCAGTATTCCGGCTAAAAAGGCTCCCAGTGTCAATGATAAACCGGTAGCCTCTGATAGCAGGGATACCCCCAGTCCCATACTAAGCGCAAATAATAGGAAAACATCATTATTACTGGCCTGGGCTGCTCTTCTCATCATCACCGGCACTGCCTTTTGAGCCAGGTATAACATTAATATCACCACTACCAGGGCAATCGCGAGGGGCGTAAACACCTTTAATGCGTTGCCTGCAGACAATTGGGGTAAATTGGGGAGTACGGAAACCATCAGGATAACCGCCAAGTCCTGGACAATGAGAATACCCAGCATAATCTGGCCATGTAATGAATCCAGTTCTCCCTCATCACCCAGTACCCGCAGGACTATCATGGTACTGCTTATGGAAAGGATGCATCCTAAAAAAACCGAACTAATAAGATTTAAGCCGATTAAATGTCCGGCGCCAATCCCGACAATTACAACCACCGCAATTTGTAAAGCTCCGCCCCAAAGGGCTATATTTTTAACCTTTTCTAATCTCTTTAGAGAAAACTCTATACCCAGGGTAAACATCAAAAGGATAATGCCGATATCAGCCAAGCTATTAACCATTTGCAGGTTGCTGACCAATCCGGTTACATATGGCCCCACCATAATACCACCCAAAATGTAACCAATTAAAGGAGACTGCTTTAAACGTTCGGCAATCAACCCACCACCCAGGGCGGCAATGAATATGATGGTAATATCCAGTATAATTGACATACCCTCCAAATAGACTCCTCCTATTTTGTGAACATATTCCTATTATAATCAAGTTAACCGGTTGCCTCCAGCAGTGTAATTGAACCGGGATAACTTTCTTTGCTGGCGGCAAGCAATTCATACGCAACAAAAAGTGGGTAACCCTATTAACAGGCTACCCATTGGTAAACCATTTTACCACCAGCTACTCATCATAGCCGGGCAGTTAAATTAGCATCTACTTCTCTAACAGATTATATAAATCGATAAAATTATTGCCTATACGCCAGAATGATATTCCCGCCAAATGATTATCTTTGGCAAGTTGAAGTTTGGCGGACAGACTTTTCTCGTTCTCCAGCCAAATCTGATGATAAGCACCATTACTGTCGGTGTATGTATAGCAAGGACTCATCTGCTCGTTGTCAAAGTTCTCGGTGACTTTATAAGTTTTGCGTAGAGTATCGAGATTGTCAATAGTAACGGTAGAGGTAGTAACCCCGGAGGCCCAATCATACCCGTAGGTTGGTACTCCCAGAAGGATTTTACCCGGAGCCATAATACTACTCAGATAGTCAACCACATTCTTAACCCACCACAATGGAGCTATCGGACCGGCATCACTTGTCCGGTAGTGGTAGTCATAGGCCATTACTACCACCAGGTCGGCAATTTGTCCAATCTGTTCATAATCATAGCCGGTGGGCCATTTATCGCTGCTGGTTCTGGCAAACACCGCGGCTGATAAGGTCTTTTCGGGACCAAGCCCGGCTTTTAACTCCCTCAGGAAAGTAATAAACAATCCTTTATCATCGGCAGGAATAAATTCGAAATCTATATTTACCCCGTCATAACCGCCGCTGTTAACCTGCGTTACTATATTTTTTACCAGGACAGCGCGGTTTTGCGGGCTGGATAACAGTTCGTGCAGGGCTATCTTGTCCATGAGAACCACGCTGGCGTGACACTTTATGCCCTTACTCTTAGCTATAGCCAGTATCTCATCGTAATTGTCCTTATATTCATAGAATAATTCCCCACGGCCATTAGTTTCAAACCACCTGAAGGCCACATCGGTAAAGAGGTGGCCATATTGTTTAAATTCTTCCGGGCTGCGGTAATAATAGGCAAACACCCGGTCGGACGACTGGTTAAAATCAATGGTAACTTCACGTTTCAGGTTATTCCATCCTACTGTTGCTCCTAATTGCTCGGCTATAAAACGTAAGGGTACAAAAGTCCGGTAGTTATGTACATAGGGAGCCACGTCCAAATAATATGTTTTGCCGTTCACCTTTACCTGCCGGCTGCCGATATTAAATTCAAAATTCTTGTTGAGACAGCTAATGACAACCTGGTTAGTCTGATTTTTCCAGGTTACCTGCCCATTTAAAGCCTCATCCTCGATAATAAACCGGATAGGAACCATGGTCCGGTTGTTAAGTATCTCAGCCGGGGGCTGGAAAAACCGCGATTGCCCGTTTATACGGATACCAACACTACTGCTGTAATAACCCATAGCAGCACAGGTTACTGCAACCACTATTAAAAGAGCTGCAGAAATTGCCAATAAGTATTTTCTTTTCAAGGTTATGTACTCCTTTGATAATATAGTTTATATTTTCTAATTTCGCTGTAATATCCCTAAATCCTTGAGGTAAATTGTGTTAAATTTAGAGCTTCGGGTGCAGAAAGTACAGACAAACGAAAGGGCAATAGCGAGTTATCGCACACAAAAAAGGAAAGTCGGCACTTTCCTTTGGTAAACTATTAAACTTCCTGTCACGGAGTTAATGACTATTTTGGGGTTTAAGCGGTAACCTGAAATTACCGGCTAGTTAATATATTTTTTGTGGATAAAAAGACTATCCAAATCTTCCAGAGGAATATGAACCATATTGTCCTGGCTTACCACCGCCAGAATTACCATTTCTTCACCGCTGTACTCCTCATTATAAAAACCCAGAACACAAAGGGTCATCATAACACCGTCAAGATAAACCGTAAATAAATCGCCTTTATTCATTTCGGACCCTCCCAAAGCATACCGTCAACCATAACTGTTTCCACACTAGACTTGTAGTCGAAGGGATGACCGTTAAATACAACTAAATCGGCATGTTTGCCTTTGGCTATAGAACCAATTTCGTCATCAACATGCAAAACTCCTGCTGGAATACTGGAAATAGCTTGCAAGGCTACTTCCTCATCCAACCCTTCTCTTACTGCTAAAGCCGCACTAACTCTTAAATGTTCAATCGGCACTACCGGGTGGTCAGTTATGAAACTGAACTTTACCCCACTATTAGTGAGTCTGAGCGCATTTTTAAATGATATTTCTTTCATTTCCACCTTGGCCCGGTTGACCAGCAGGGGTCCTAAAAAAACCGCGACTTCTCTCTTAGCCAACTCATCCGCGACCAAAAAGGCTTCAGTGCCATGTTGGATAACCATCTCAATATGAAATTCGTCCTTGATACGCAGCGCGGTAAGGATATCGTCAGCGCGATGGACATGAATCAAAAGAGGCATTTCTCCTTTTAATACCTTCATTACTGGTGTATATTGGTACTCTTCGGCAGGCTCGAGCTTATTTTTATCCAGAAGACGGGAAGCCTGAAACAATGCTTGGCGAAGTAGACTGGCATTGGCCATGCGAGTTTGGGGGGTCTTCTTTTGCCGGGAATAAACGCGTTTAGGGTTCTCTCCCAGGGCTGCTTTAAGCCCCCAGGGATTATGGTAAATCATATCCGTCATATTCCTGCCCAGATGTTTGAGAAATACTGCCTGACCCCCAATGATGTTGGCACTGCCGGGCATACTCATAGACCTGGTTACCCCGCCCCTTAACGCATCAGCAAAAGCCAGGTCGAGTAAATTAACCCCATCAAGAGCCTGTAGATATGGTGTTACCGGGTCACTAGCTTCATTGACGTCATCACCCTCAGTGCTATAAATTTCTTCTTCCAGGCCGATGTGGGTATGGGCATCAATGAAACCAGGGGTTATATACTTGCCTGTAGCATCAATTACGGTATAGTCAGCGGGAACTTCAATGTTTTGCCCGACCGCTGCGATTTTATTCCCTTCTACCAGTATTACTCCTTTATCGATGATGCCAGCTGCCGCCATGGTGAAAATCTTACCGCCGGTAATCGCATACAATACTTATTCCACTCCTTTTACCCACTATATGTTATGATTTTTGTCTTGCCACTGTTCAAATACTGGGCTGCCATTATCCTCCTGTGTTTAATGTATCCATCCCGGGCCCATGATTTTGGCAGACTTTAATGAGAGCAGAGAAAAGCAGCCCGGATGCCTGATCATTCATACATTCAGGATGCCACTGAACTCCAATATAAAAGGGATGGTCCCCATCTTCTATAGCCTCTATGGTCCCGTCCAAAGCACAGGCGGTTATCCTTATACCAGAACCAGGTTGCCCCACCGCCTGGTGATGAAAGCTATTTACCCTTATCGCCTGGCTGCCCACTATTGCTGCCAGGCACGAGTATTTATCAATAACTATATCATGAAATGGATACCATCGGGGAGCATTTTGCATGTGGCTAATGGGGCTTACTATATCTTGAATAACACTGCCGCCGGCGGCAACGTTTAATACCTGACAGCCCCGGCATATTCCCAGAACAGGACGTTTAACTGCCCTCACTTTTGCCGCCAGGGCCAACTCAAAGGAATCCCTTAAGGGGCTTATATCCCCCAGACCAATTGCCGGAGACTCTCCCCAGTAATGCGGGTCTATATCTCCCCCACCCGATATAACCAAACCCTGGCAAATTGACAAATAGTCACCCATTATAGTATCATCCCGGGTCGGCGGCAGAACCAGGGCCGTTCCTCCCGCACTATTAATAGATTTGATGTAATAACTCTTTAATTGCACAAGCTCTTCGCTGCTATCCAAATTCCCCGTAATACCAATTACCGGTCTCATGAATTCTCCCCCCAAAGACAAGAGTACGAGCAAGTGGGACGGTTTGGAAGCGGGGGACGATTCTTTGGAAGCACGGGGACGGTTCTTTTGCTTCCCTTTTTAAAAA
>JBMNOY010000064.1:0-12231 GCA_050943315.1 Syntrophomonadaceae bacterium | reverse complement strand
TCCCGGTCACCGGGTAATCCCTGTTCCATGAAATCAATTTTTTTCGCACTTTTAGTCTTTGCTGTTTGGTTTTATCAAGAGCATCTGCCGCTGCACTTCCGTGCCGCGCGCAAGAGTTATATTATCACCCACATCCACAAATGTCAACACCATATCAATATATTTTTATAGTCCTATAATATAATAATATAACCTTATGGTTGTTTTTGCATTCATCATATTGTCTATATAAAGATATCAATATTAAATTGTTATTGGCCGAATGGCGACATATTATTGTAGATATATGGCCGATTTTCATTATCCATAATAATCCTTTTTAAGGATATCTGCCTGGTTGTCAAACTATAATTCATACTGATATAATTGGATTGTTGTGATTCTTTAAACGGAAGGATAATAAGATGAAAAAACCTGTAAACATCAGAAATATTGCTATAATCGCTCATGTTGACCATGGCAAGACTACCCTGGTTGACAATCTGCTAAAACAGAGTGGTTATTTTCGCAATAATCAGATAGTTCCAGAACGAGTTATGGATAATAATGATCTGGAACGAGAACGCGGGATTACTATTTTGGCTAAAAATACTAGCATATATTATAAGGATACAAAGATTAATATTGTTGATACCCCAGGCCATGCTGATTTTGGCGGGGAAGTGGAACGCATCGTAAAAATGGTCGACGGAGTTCTTCTGGTTGTGGATGCTTATGAGGGCCCCATGCCACAGACACGTTTTGTTCTTAGGAAAGCCCTGGAGGCCGGTTTGAAACCATTGGTGGTAATAAACAAAATCGATCGTCCGGATTCCCGTCCGGCTGAAGTAGTTGATGAATTACTGGATCTTTTTATCGATCTGGGAGCAGATGAGGCTCAACTGGAGTTCCCCATAGTATACACATCAGCCAAAAAAGGTTATTCAAGCTTGAACCTGGGGGAGGATGTTTCCAACATGATGCCTCTTCTAGATACCATACTGGCTACTATTCCAGCTCCCCAGGGAGATCCGGATGGTGACCTGCAACTGGTGGTTTCATCAATAGATTATGATACTTATGTAGGCCGCATAGGAATAGGCAAAATCTCCCGGGGACAAATGACAAAAGGGCAGGAAGTAGTACTTTGCAACACTTCAGGCAAAGAGCAGAAGGTTAAAATTAGTACCCTGTATACTTTTGAAGGATTAAAAAAGACTGAAGTGGAGCGTGCGGCAGCAGGTGAAATAATAGCGATTTCAGGCATTGAAGATATATGCATAGGGGACACTATTTGCTCTATAGACAATGTAGAGCCGGTTCCATTCGTAGATATTGATGAGCCCACTATTTCCATGAATTTTGTGGTTAATGACAGCCCCATGGCGGGTATGGAAGGTACTTATGTTACCAGTCGTCATTTGCGGGACCGCCTGATGCGGGAGCTTCTTTCCAATGTCTCCCTGCGAGTAGAGGAAATCAGTCCCGATTGCTTTAAAGTTTCCGGACGCGGCGAACTCCATCTTTCCATATTAATAGAAACCATGCGCCGGGAGGGTTATGAGTTTGCGGTAACCCGTCCGGAAGTAATACTCAAAAACATTGATGGCGTAGTCAATGAACCAATGGAGAGATTGTTTATCGAGGTACCTGAAGATTTTGTTGGTATTACGATTGAGAGCCTGGGGAAACGCAAAGCCGAACTTATCAATATGCAAAATGGTGTGGGAAGTACGGTGAAGCTGGAGTTTGTCATTCCTTCTCGGGGTCTGATTGGTTACCGCTCGGAATTCCTCACCAGCACCCGCGGTAATGGAGTAATGAACCATGTATTTGAAGGATATGCCCCTTATAAAGGTGATATTGTTACTAGAACCAGGGGATCGCTAGTAGCCTCAGAAACCGGCACGGCAGTAGCTTACGGACTCTTCAACGCCCAGGAAAGAGGAGCTTTATTCCTGGAACCGGGTGTTCCCGTTTATGAAGGAATGATTGTCGGGGAAAATGCCCGTACTGACGATATTACAGTTAATGTTTGCAAGAAAAAGCATCTGACCAACACACGTTCTTCCAGTGCTGATGATGCCTTACGGCTTACACCGCCGATGTTAATGTCTTTGGAGAAATGCCTGGAATTTATTAATGATGATGAGTTAGTGGAGGTAACCCCCAAGTCTTTGCGATTAAGAAAGGTTATCCTGAATAAAGAAGCCCGGGCCAAGAAAAAAAACCGGGCATCATAAATAAGTATGAAAATGGACGCAGACAGCGCGTTGAATTAAAGTCTGCGTCTATTCAATCTGGATCATCTTCACCTTCTGTCCTACCCTGGTCCTGGTTCTGGCCACCTGCCCTTCAGGGAGCTCTAATACCCCTTCAGCCTTTTTAACCCACGGACTGATACTGCCGGGCGGCATCTTTTCTATAATATGTATAATTTCATTAGACCTGGAAATAAACAACACATCGATGGAGATTTTCATTCCCAGGCAATGAACCATTGAACATGGCTTTATTAACAGACCTTCCCCCAACAGAAATTCATCCCGTCCTAATAATCCTTTTAGTCGCAGCCAAAAATTATCTGCTATTACCGCCTGTCGGGCCAGTATTTCCTGGGTGCTGGTGTTAATAATTCGCAACGTTTTCATTTAATTCACATCCCTTCTGTTGACTACATGGCATCAATAAGCTGAAGGGCAGCCGGTCCTAGGAGTACAATAAAGATGGTAGGAAATATAAACAGCACCAGGGGGATAAGTATTTTTACGGGTGCCTTTTGTGCCTTTTCTTCCGCCCGCATTTTTCTGTTTTCTCTCACCTGCCTGGCTTGGATTCTCAGTACATTAGTAATACTTACTCCCAGCTGATCGGCCTGAATAACAGAACCTAAAAACGTGGTAACATCATCCACTCTAACTCTCTCTTGCATATCGCGTAATGCTTCCCGACGGGGTTTACCGATGTTTATTTCCTGAAGGCTCTTTTCAAACTCCATGGTCAGAGGTCCCCTGGTTTTTTCAATTACCTTCTGCAAAGCAGCGTCAAAACCAAGACCGGCTTCAACACTTACACTAAGCAAATCCAGTATATCCGGCAGGCTTCTGACCATTTCCTCCTGGCGCTTTTTCTGGTTGGTTTTCAGATAAAAATCAGGCAGGTACAGTGCTAATATTACTAATACAACACCCATTACAAAGTTTTTCGCTGCCAGCCCCGCTATAATTGCAGTAACTAAAACCAGATATTTTACGGTGATATACCGCTCCGGAGTCAAATTATGGGGATTGCCGGCGATTAATAGTTGCTCCGCATAAACCTGTTTTTTATCCTGAGGAATAAAGTTTTTAAACAGCCTATCCGCAAATTTAGTAGCAGGACCAAATACACGTACACTGAAAGGACGATTAAGGTCGGGGTTAACAGACTCTTGTGTTTGTTCAAAAACATAGCTTTGCAATCGTTCGTTAATTAGAATATCTTCCCTCTTTAGTCGGTAAAGTAATCCAAGGATTAAAAAAGCAACTGTTAAACCGCATAACCCTACTATGGCGATCACCAAATCAATCATCCTTCCGTTTTCGGCTAAATATCTATGTTAACGATTTTTTTTATCGCCACAATGCCCATGATCATCATAATGGCCCCGGTGCCCAAAAGAAAAAGACCCCGGCGATCGTCGAACAGTATGTTAATATAATCCGGGTTAACAATTAACATAAAGAGCAGAAGTAAGACTGGAAGCATCCCGATAACCATGCCCGACATCCGGCCCTGAGCAGTAAGTACTTTGATTTCACCTTTAATACGAGCTCTTTGCCTGATAGTTGCAGAAATATTATCCAGTATTTCGGCCAGATTACCGCCTATCTGTCTCTGGATTAATATACCAGTAATAACCATATCCAGGTCATCACTGTTAACCCTTTTACTCATATGCAGCAGCGCCTCTTCCTGACCAAAGCCAAGCTGCATTTCTCTTAAAGCCCAGGCAAACTCTGTGGAAATCGGGGCAGGAAGTTCAGTCCTGACACTATCCATGGCCTGTTGAAAACCGAAACCGGCTCTTAAAGCATTGGCCATAACGCCGAGTGCATCACCCAGTTGCAGGTTGAGTTTATGAAGACGCGTTTCTCTTTTATGAGCAATATAGAACCTGGGTGCAAGGGCACCTGCCAGCAGCCCAGTTATTACTAGCCAAAGGTTATTGCTTAAGAGCCATAAAACCACCGGTATTATGACTATCAACAGAAGGGATATGGTTATATATTCCTCCCCCCGCAAAGGAATACCGGCCCGGTTAAGTTCCACTTGAAGGTTATCAGTGAAAGAACGGGCGGCAAACAGCCTGGAAATATTTCTTAGTAACCTGGGCAACAAATCTGTTAATACCGGCCTTTCCCGCCTGGCTTCGGTAACCTCATCTTTAGCCAAACTCTTTAATCTTTGCTCATACAAATCCTTTTTGGCTGCAGTTCTAAATAAAGCGACTACGATACACATGATTAACCCAAATATGGTCAGGCTTATTAATAATTCCATTATTATCACTTCCTTTAGCTCTGCTATCAGGTCCCCAACTAATAGTTTAAGACTAATATTTAACGGAAGATATCGGACGGCAATTGTATCCCGGCAGCGGCAAGCCTTTCCACACATCGTGGTTTTATGCCTGTAGCCCGGTGAACACCCACTACATTCCCCTTATCATCCAAACCCTGTTGATCAAATACAAAAATATCCTGTAAAGTAATAATGTCACCTTCCATTCCCAGCACTTCGGTAATATGGGTAATCTTACGGGAACCATCCTGCAGCCGGCTTTGGTGCACAATTATGTCAATTGCCGAGGCAATTTGCTCCCGGATAGCTTTTACAGGAAATTCGATTCCTGCCATTAACACCATAGTCTCCAACCGTGATATCATATCCCGCGGGGAATTGGAATGACCGGTGGTAAGTGAGCCATCATGCCCAGTGTTCATCGCCTGCAGCATGTCTAAAGCTTCCCCGCCCCTTACCTCGCCGACTACCAGGCGGTCAGGTCGCATGCGCAAAGAGTTCCTTACCAGGTCGCGTATTGATATTTCGCCGCGATTGTCTATATTGGCCGGCCTGGTTTCCAGTGATACAACATGTTCCTGATGGAGGTCCAGTTCAGCCGAATCTTCAATGGTAATAATTCTTTCGTCTTCAGGAATAAATGACGATATTATATTCAGGGTACTGGTTTTGCCCGCACCTGTTCCTCCCGATACTACTATATTAAGTCTTCCCTTTACACAGGCTTCCAGGAATTTGGCCATGGCTGGGGTTAGACTTTTTAATTGAATAAGGTTTTCAATCTTAAGTAACTGTGAAGAAAACTTGCGAATGGTTAATACACAGCCGTTGAGGGCCAGAGGAGGAATAATAGCGTTAACCCGTGAACCGTCCGGCAGACGAGCATCGACCATGGGCATGCTTTCATCCAGCCTTCTGCCCAGTGGCGAGATAATGCGCTCAATTATGTTATAAAGATGTTCATTATCTCTAAAAGCTACCCCGGTTTTCTCCAATTTGCCTTTTCTCTCTACATAAATCTGCTGCGGCCCGTTAACCATTACTTCCGAGATATCTTTATCCTTTAATAGCGGGGTAATCGGGCCAAAATCAAACACTTCATCAAGTACTTGATTTATTATGTCTTCTTTGTCACTGCGACTTAAATACTCAGGTTCATTATCCAGCAGGGTTTCGGCTATTTTTTTTATATCTTCTTTAGTCTTCTTTTGGTCTGCTTCATTGCCCTGAGGATTAAAAGTATCCGCATCGACTTCTTTTATTACCTGCCGGTGGATTTTATAAACTACGTCTTTAAAGCGGTTACCAGGCCATTCGCGCACTGGAGCAGCAATATTTGTTAATGGCTGCTCAGGGTTTTGATTCTGTAATCTTTTTAAAAGCGACATACCATCACCCTTCTTTAGCCAGGACGTTTAAAAAATCTAATATACTTTTCGACACCATGGCCTTGGGATTCATCTTTATAAAAGGTATTCCTTCATTTACAGACGCTACCACCAGTTTTCCATCACTGGGTATGTGCCCCTGTATTTTCATGTTCATGGCTTTTTCAAAGTCCCTGGGTTCTATGCCGGCTACTCCCGATGACCGGTTTAACAGCAATATCGTTTTGGGCAGAAGGAACAAGGACTTTAAGATATCCAACCCTTTTTTAACATTCTTTATGGTAGGCAAATCAAGCGCTCCCAGAAGAATAATCTTATCAGCGGTTTCCAGAGCAGTTAAACTTACATCATCAATACATGCCGGTGTGTCAATAAAGGTATACTCATATTTCTTCCGAAATGCCTGCAATATCTTGGCCACTGCATCAGGGGTTACTAATTCTGCTAATTCGGGTTTATTGGGCGCCGCTAATATGCTAACACCGCTTCTTTCATAAAGATAATCCGGTAAAACCTCCGGGCCCGGATCAGCCTCCTCTTGCACTAACTCGGCAATTGTCAAGCGTGGACTTAGATTCATCATTAAACTAATATCCCCAAACTGAATATCAAGATCGATTAAGCCAACCGGCATTCCAAATTTTTGGGCCATCCCCACCGCCAGGTTAGTGCATACGACTGTTCTCCCCACACCGCCTTTGGGACCAAAAATACACACTAATTGATGTTTTTTAGGCGGGTTGGCTGGGACGGCACCAGTTGATGACTTTTGGATCCCCTGCATTTCCAACCGGGTTTTCGACAGCTGGTGAACTTGACGTATGGTGGCGTTGAGTTCCTGCGGAGACACAGGTTTGATCAGGTAAGCCTTGGCGCCGGCTATCATAGCTTTCTGAAAACTCTGTGAGTCATCATTAATTGACAATATAATCACAGCTATATGCGGATAGTGGAGGCTAATATAGGTGGTAGCATCAATTCCGTTCATACCCGGCATATTTTGGTCCATTATTATCACATCCGGTTCTAACCGGTCAATTTTCTTTATAGCATCTTCTCCATTAACTGCTTCCCCGACCATATCAATTACATTATCCAGCCGCATAATTCGGGAAATACTTGACCTGGTGTGCTTGTTGTCATCAGCCAGAAGAACTTTAATTTTTTTCACCAAATGTCCTCCCTTGAAACTAAATTAGAACCGTCCTTGTGGCAGCGTGATTCAATACTTATACAGAGTAAGTGCTATGTCCCTCAAAATTGAACCTGTGTGGAATTACTTTAACAAATCGGTAAGCTGCACAGGAGGCAAGGCAACTCTCGATTTATCTACAGGTGAACGCAATAATAGCCGCAGATTGCCTTTTTCGGAAGCTAGAACCAGGCGCTGCACCTCTGCCGGAGTTACCGCCAGAACAATGCTTTTGGCATCAACTGTGCTTTTCTTCCCGTCATCAGTCTGGTTGTTCGGCATAGCCAATACTTCAATATTCTGCAATGTATATACACTGAAAGCGACAGGTTTTTCCCCTACCGGAATGTCAATAGTGCTAATTATATCTACCTTATCCCCGGGCCTGATGTATCCTGAAACCCCGCTTATAGAATCTATGGGAATTGAAACCGCTCTTTTGGAGACCGGCACTGAATAAGCCAGCCGGTCGGTATTACGAGATGAGGATAATAAGTCCTGTTTCAACACCTGTTCCCCGGCAAAGATTTCCCGTATAGATGTTTTTCCCACTACCAATCGTTTGTCTCCCAGGGCATCCGCATGTACATAGTTGCCGGGAATCTTTGCTACTTCTATCTGCTCAGGCGTTATTACGCTATCCCGGGCAATATTCTGGTTGGCTTTTACTACTTCTACCAGGTTGCCAGGTTCATAACTGATTTTGATTTTCTGAATATACTGATAGGTGAGCAAAGCTGCCATAATGCCGCATACTATTGCTATCGCCCAATATTTCCTGGTTCCTGTAAACACAAAAATGCCTCCTTATTCACAAAGCTGTGAACCATATAACCCAAAGTCCGGACCCTGGGAGCTGTTTTTATCAGGAATTACATAACGGATAAAGCTCCCTTTCACCTCATTGTCCTTTCCATTGCCTACATAACTGTCAACCAGGAAAGCACCGAAACCGACAACTTTTACACTGGCTATATGGCCCCCTGGATTAATTTGATTTATCACCACAATCGGGATTAGCAATATCCGTGAACAGTCCTTATCAAATGAATTGAATGTGCATTGCGGAACATGATGACAGGCATTGATTCGTTCCTCTATTCCTTCCCGGGTAGGGCCCGACATATTACCTGATTCGGTAGGGATTATATCATTAATTTTGATTTCCCCATTATAGCCATTTTCTATGTTAGTGCGGTACCGGTTGGCCCCCGTTCCTCCCAGGCTCAGAGCCCCAAACCACCCTTTGTGCTGCCCGTCCCCAGCACCCTCCTTTAATACGATCACCTCACCGTAGGTAAAATCATCTTCGATAACCCCGAACGGTGCGGCTCCGAATACTGATGTAACAGGTGCGATATTGGCCCGAGCGCGGGCCGTGACATTACTTCTTTCCATACCCATAATACGGGCAAAAACGAGTTCTACCCGCCGTGTACCAATACCGGTAATGGACTTATGGTCAGCGGCGACTGTAAACGTAACTTCCCCTTCAGCCGTTCCGTTTATAGTCGCGTAAGAATTGGCCACGTCGAGGGCATTTTCCGGGTCACCGGGAAGTTCCTGAACTCCTGCCAGTACTGCACTATCAATAGCATTGGCCAGTTTCACTTTATTCAGATACAGCAGCCCGGCATCAGTTACCAGGGAGGCAAATCCCACCAGAGCCATCATGGCACACGCCATCAAGACAATTACGGTTCCTTTTTCCTCTCTGATTAAGCTTGAAATTTTGGCCGTACCTACCACCATCCTGCAGTTTAGTTTTCCACCCGCATAATACACTGCGCTGATAAGGGGAAGGGATCAGGCAGTATATCACCCAAAAAAGGAGTAATCAATGGCACCGTATAGTCAATTGCCACTTCCAGTGGACTGCCTTTGGCTCTGGTTTCATCAGAGGGTGTTATTGTTACCGTTAATCTGTCCTCATCAAGGTAAGCCCGCTGGGAGACAATAATATTCTCAATTTGGGAGTCGGTATGACCTACCACCCCATAGCGGGCACCTTCCCGGGCCAGATTGCTTATGACCAGGTAGCTCCCGTATACTCTTCCAAATTCCACAATACCCATCAACAGCATTAACAGGACAGGTAGGACCATAGCCAATTCGACCAGTCCCTGGGCATTACTTTCCGCCAGCAGTCTTTTAACCCCGTACATATCACCACCAGCCCTTAACATAGGTTGCCACTACTCCCAGGCCGATAGCTACTCCATAAGGATAATAAACACTAATCTCCTTTTGGTTTACCGAATCGAAAAATTTGCCGGCTCCCAGCCAGGACAGAAACAGGCCCCGGACCAGTCTTAGGACGGTTTCTTTCAAAAGCTGCCGGTGCATGAGTATAATAACCGCAATAATACCGCCAATGAGCGCCATCCACAAGAAGGTATTAATGACAAATGGGCCACCTTTTAGAGCCCCAATCATGCCCAGGAGTTTAACATCTCCGGCTCCAAGGCCTCCTAATAAATAGGGTACTATCAATAATCCTATTCCCAGGGCCAGGCCTTTGATGCTTAACAAAAAACCCATATAATCTCCCCGCAGAAGATGATTAAGCATAGCCGCTATCAACCCGGCAAGGATTACCCGGTTGGGAATCCGCCTTTCTTTTACATCAAACCACACCGCAATTAATATGAGGCCCAGCAATATAACATCGATAATCATTCCGGTCCTCCTGCAGATAGAAATAGCCCTACTCATGATTAAGCAGGGCGAAGGGTATAGTTATAGGCTGCAAATGTTTTTATCCTGCTGTTCCACCCAGCTTAGTTACAACTTCATTAAACTTATCTTTAATTGATGTTCCCAGTGGAGTCAGCGCCACCATTACTACACATGCTATAAGCGCAAGAATAAGTCCGTATTCCGCCATACCTTGTCCCTTTTCTTCAACTAAAAATTCCTTTATACGCTTCATCATAATGGTCACCTCCCATTTTTCTATCATTAATGTATTTATATGATACGGCAGGTGGATATTTATTCCTATAATCTAATCAGCACATTTTAAATCGACAAATATCATTTTTTTCTGTGGTCTGAGGGTCCCGTTTTTACGCAATATTAGGGACTATTTTCCTGCAGTATGAAAGATTGCTCTTTAAGACCACAAAAAAACGCCGGTATAGCCTTTTACAACTAACCCGGCGTGCTTTTTACCTGCTAAAATTCTGCACCGCTAGCCTGAAATCCCCTTCCGATTACTTCGGCACTCTCACTTATGGTCATAAACGCTTGGGTATCAACGTGGAAAACAATATCTTTTAGTTTAGGTAACTGAATTTTGCCCACCGTAACCATGAGAATGTGCTTTTCTTCACCGGTATATGCTCCTGTACCGCTCAGGTATGTACACCCGCGGTGCAGGTTGTTTAGTATTTCCTCCGCTATTTCCTCATAATGCTCTGAGATAATAAAAACGGATATGGATCGGTTGGGACCAGTTAGAACCTTATCGATAACCCTGGCCCCTACATATATAGAGATGGCGCTAAGCAGGGCCAGTTCAATACTGGCCGTATAAAGAAATATTGCTATTATAGCTATATTTAATACCAGTGAGGTCTCGCCAATATTAAAACCCCAGAAACGTTTGATAATAGCAGCAATAATATCCAATCCCCCGGTGGAACCTTTGCTGCGCAGATTAATTCCCGTTCCCAGGCCATTTAATACCCCTCCCAGTATTGCCGCCAGCAACACGTCATCAATATGGAAATTCCATGAGCTGACTATCTCCAGGAAGAAAGTCAGTGCCAGCATGCCTATAGCACTATATACAGCAAAACGCCGGCTAATAAATTTTACACCAGCTATAAATATAGGAATGTTTAATACAACATATAATATCGACACATCAACTTTAGTAAGAAAGTGAAGCATTACAGCAATACCAGATACTCCGCTGGTTAATAGATGAGCCGGTACCAGCACCGCCTGGATGGATACCGCCAGGATAAAGGCCCCCAGCAAGATACCGGCTATGTCCGTTAAAGAAACCCTTTCCCGATACTTTTTTATACTCTTGACCATAAAATTATTCATATGGTACTTATCCTCCTGTCCAAGACTATGTCTTTATATTATTACTCCCGGTGGTTAATTTACTACTCCTGGCGATTAGTCTGTCGCCTTTAAGTAAATAATACCGCAAACGGAATAGAATCTGGACCGAATACTATTCACGTGTTACTCTTGGTTAAGATAAAAGGCGATTTTAAATCTTTAAAGGAGTTGCTTGATGGGTACAATTAATTTAATTGCTACAGCTGCCTTTGGTTTAGAATCAGTGGTAGCCAACGAATTGAAAAATTTAGGTTACAACAATTTGAAAATTGAAAATGGAAAAGTCTCTTTTGCGGCTGACGAAAAAGCCATAGCCCGCTGTAATTTGTGGCTGCGTTCCGCTGAACGCCTGTTGTTAAAGGTAGGCGAATTTGAAGCCCGCAGTTTTGAAGAGCTTTTCGAAAATACACGGGCATTGCCATGGCAGGATTGGATTCCTGCACAAGGCCAATTCCCGGTTGAAGGAAAATCTATCAACTCCAAACTCTTCAGTGTATCTGACTGCCAGGCGATAGTCAAAAAAGCTGTAGTGGAGAAATTAAAACAGACTTATCCCTGCCGCTGGTTTAGTGAGACCGGCCCGCGCTATCGTATTGAGGTAAGTTTACTTAAAGATGTAGCTACTCTTACCATTGATACCAGCGGGGCAGGATTACATAAAAGGGGATATCGAAAATTATCGGCAGCCGCACCTCTCAAGGAGACCCTGGCCGCAGCTATAATTATGATTAGCAGATGGAAACCGGACCGGGCTCTGATCGACCCTTTCTGCGGTTCGGGGACCATCCCTATAGAAGCTGGTCTAATCGGCCGAAATATTGCCCCGGGCCTTAATCGCTCCTTTGACGCTGAGAACTGGGCTGCCTTACCGGCACGGATATGGTCAGAAGCCCGGAATGAGACACGTGATTTGATTGACCATGAACAGCCCCTGGGTATAATGGGGTTCGACATAGATAAAGAAGTTATTAGCTTAGCCAGATACCATGTTAAGCAATGCGGACTGCAAAACGGCATTTCCCTGCAATG
>JBMNOY010000010.1:0-56782 GCA_050943315.1 Syntrophomonadaceae bacterium | reverse complement strand
CCAAAGAATATGGCTGTACAGATAATGCTTTACAGGGCGATCCTAATGAACGTTGTATCTTATGCCGTTTATGCGCCTATGCCTGTGAAGAAATGGGTACCAGTGCAATATCAGCCATAATGAGGGGAACTGAAAAACGGATTGCTACCCCTTATGATGAAGCATCTGCTACTTGCATAGGCTGTGGAGCCTGTGCCGAGATTTGTCCTACCGGTGCTATCGAGATGGTGGAGGAAGGCGGGAAGCGCACCATCTGGAATAAAACCTTTGAACTGGTAACCTGCAGCCGTTGTGGTGAAACATTTGCCACCCGCGAGCAGATTGATTATGTTGCAGTAAAATCCGGTATTAATTGTGACACCGACTTATGTGAAACCTGCCGCAAAAAGCAACTGGCGGAAAAGATAAGCCAGTTTAATTCATAAAAAACAAAAATATAGCTGATAAGATAAAACCAGGTCTTTGGCAGTTCAAAGGCCTGGTTTTATTAGCAATTATTTAAACTATAGAATTTTCAATTCTTAGGTTGATAACGGGTTAAAACCGGTGATGGCTAACCTTTAAGGGTAAACTAAATTTGTGGGTTATGGTATTTCCTATCTCTTCAATGTCAGCCAGAGTAACATCTATTACCAGACATTTTAACTTTGAATATATCCGGTAAGCATTATCCAATTCCTCTGCGACCAGTTCATCTACCGTACTAATATCCTGAGGTAAATCAAAACTGCGCATTCTCTCCTTTCTTAGCTCTAATAAAGTATCAGTATCAATCGTTAACCCTACCATAGGCACGGTTCCCTTGAGTTCCACTATTTCCTGAGGAATGGCAGTATCCAGTAAAATAGGATAATTCGCTACTTTGATACCTAGATTAGCCAAATGCATAGCCAGGGGAGTTTTGGAAGTGCGCGGCATACCCAGAATAATTAAATCCGCATTCTTGATCGTATCCAGATTCTGGCCATTATCGTGCTCAATGGTAAATTCAATAGCCTTCATACGGTTGAAATATTGATCATCCAGTTTGTGGGTTAGTCCTGTAATATACTCGGGTTGTAAACCAGTTTTGGCTTCGATAGCTTTGAACAACGGAGCCATGGCATTTATTACTACTACACCTTTTTCCTTCCCCTGTTCATCTATAAATTTTGATAATTCTGGCTTTACCACAGTGTAAACAACTATAGCATCCTCTTGTGCTGCTTTATCAATTATTTCGGACACCTGTTCTTCCTTGGTTACCCTGGAAAAGCGGGTAATACTTCTCTCTACCTTGAACTGAAGTACTGACGCTACCGCAATCTTTTCAGCAGTTTCACCTACTGAATCAGACACAGCAAAAATATGCAACTTATCAGACACCCGTTCATTCCCCCTCTCTTATTTTCTGCCAGCAATCGTCTGTAAACTATGCTATAAGTGTTTATTCTACAGCGATAGCAGCTTCTCCTTTTTTATTAAATCGCAATTTGTTGCATTGGGCAAGAGACGCTACTTGTCTAATTTTAGTGCAAAAATTTTGGGTTAGGAACCTGATCTGGTGTTCTGTGATTGCCATAAACTAGTATACATTATAATACGCCAGCATTAAAACAAATGACTACCCAATAATGACTTAAAATGTTACCATATAATTGGGGGTAGCGTATTGAGGTGATACGATGGATGCTGTGTTTACCTTGGCTGTTCTGTCATGTTTGGGAATAGGACTTATTGCGGCAATACTTGGGCTTTTTCTTTTCAGCGGGTCCGACTGGTGGAACAAATGGTAGCCTGTCACAATTAACAAGCCCTATACCCTTTTAATGTGCTATCGTGTCAGTTTAAGTTCCTTGCTTTGAGAAATAATTGCAGTTAACTAGCATCTAGCCTATCTATGCAGTATTATAGCTGTATCTCTCCACCTTGATTCTGTACCTTTTGACCATCTGGAGGTTCCAAAACCTTTTCTGAGTCTGCAGGCGGTTCTGCAGATTGGTTGATATCTTCTGGTATATCTGCATCATCCGAAGATTCGTCGGGAGAAGTTCCTTCGGTACTGTCACTTTCCTCATCCGGAGTTTCCTCAAGCGTAGTATCGTCCGGTGTTTTTTCTTCCTCCTGCACGGGAGGCTCGTAATATTCCTCTCTTACTCGCGATGTCGTCTTTTCCTTCAGTACATTATTATAGTACAAACTATTCATATAATTACGCCACACTGGAGCACAGACTTTCCCGCCAAAAGTGCTGTACCCTTTTACATCACTATTGTCACTGTTACCTGCCCATATGGCGGTCACTAATTCTGACGTATAACCAACATACCATAAATCCTTGCTGTTGGTGGTAGTCCCTGTCTTGCCCCCGCTGGTCAAACTTATCCGGGCACTGGTTCCTGTCCCGTATCTTACCACATCAGTTAAAATATCATCTATTAATGAAGCACTCCGGGAGCTAATAACCCGGTCAACCCGGGGGTGGCTCAAATATATTACATTTCCTGAAAGATCCAGTATCCGGTCTATCGTATAGTAGTCGTAACGTTTGCCCTCATTGGCAAAAACAGTATAGGCGGAGGCCATCTGCAGAGGTGATATTCCTTTGGTCATACCCCCCAGACCAAGTGCGGCCAGATTCTTATCCTCTTCTTCAAGAGTGGTTATCCCATACCTGGTCAAGTAGTCCATAGCCCTATCCACCCCCAGGTCCTCAAGTACCTCAACCGAAGCTACATTGTAGGAATTAACCAGCGCCTGCCGTACGGTAACTTTGTCCGGGCTGTTGCCAGAATTATGCGGAAGGTAACCGTTGAAACTCCTGGGCTTATTATTAAGCACCGTATCTGCTGAAATCAAGCCCTCATCCATGGCCGCCCCATAATATAAAGGTTTTATGGCCGAACCCGGTTGTCTGGGCAAAACCGCCATATTGTACTGGTTTTTGCTGAAGTCCACACCACCTACCAGAGCCTTTATTGCCCCGGTAGCAGGATCGATTGATACTAATGCCATATCGTGGGCGGTTATCCCCTGGTTAGCCAAATTACGAGCCTGGTCCTTTATGGCCCGTTCAGCGGCGTTCTGCATTTTCTTATCTACAGTGGTATATATTCTCAAACCTCCGTGGTACAACCTTTCCGCACCAACAACCTGCTCAAGCTGCTGAGTTAGATAAGACATATAGTAGGGGTGGTTGGTTTGCGCCGGCTTAAACGGTTCAATGTAGAGACTTTGGTTTTTTATCGCCTGTGCCTCCTCATCACTGAGTAAACCCTGTTCGGCCAGAACATTTGCTACAACACTCTGTCGCTCCCTTACTCCTTCCATATTACGATCCGGGGAATAGTATTCCGGAGCTTGAATAATTCCTACCAACATGGTTATTTCGGCCTTATTCAGATCATTGATATCCTTGCCAAAGTATGATTTGGCAGCAACTGCCATGCCAGAACATCCCCGCCCCATATATATTTCATTTAAGTACATATTCAGAATGGCTTCTTTGCTATACTTTTCTTCAATAGCCGTAGCCAGAAATATTTCTTTTATTTTACGGGTATACGTCTTTTCCTGGGTTAAAAAAAGTGTCCGTGCCAATTGCTGGGTTATGGTACTGGCTCCTTCAGCCTTGCGGCCGGCTCTAATATTAGTCCAGACAGCCCGCCCGATACTTTTGGTATCCAGTCCGGAGTGTTCATAAAAACGCCGGTCTTCCACTGCCACCACGGCATCTTTTAAAAATGAGGGAAAATCCTCTCTATATATACGTTTGTACCCTATCCGATCCATTTCCTCCCCATTGCTGTAATACACCACCGTCTGATCCTGGGGTTCATAATCCCACTTATAAATCCCGGTGGCGTAAACCAGTAACTTGGGGGTAGTTTCGGTTATTGATGCGCCTATAATAAAGAAAAAGGCAAAAACTAAAATACCGGCCAGGAGTAATCCCAGTCTAGTTATAAGTCTCATTTTCTCAGAACCTTTCCGAAAAGCGTTACATGCCCGGTAGAATACTAAAGTATAAAGTTGGGCTTTCTTCTTTCCATATTTATTATTATACTGCGTAAGTCAATTCAATAAATTGACCGGCTGGCATGATAAAAGCCTCCTAATTAAAAATGATTTATTAAACTGGTTAAAAAATATCCTCTGAGGATTTTTCTAATCTGATGGTTATAAATTCCTCCAATTGCCGCCATAAATATATATTATTCCCTGTTTTATTGCATTTCTCGACCCTATATGACATACTATGATTAACCTTCACCCCCTAAAAGTCTAATAACTAATAAATTCCATCCCATTCCCTCTCTACATGAGCCCCTGATGGGGGTTCATGTTTTTCTTTTTTCTAAAAAACATCTGGTTCATATTTCCGAAAATAGCAGTTTATTCGTAGGCACTTATGCTATACAATTAAATTGTGTCCAATCATTTTATAAATTGATATTATCAACATTTTTTGTTCGAAAATACTCAACAAACCGCGAGGAGGATTTAAAGATAATGGAGAATAAGTCTGCCGAAGGTCAGGTTATAGTGGTTACCTCAGGAAAAGGGGGAGTAGGCAAGACAACTACTGTAGCCAATGTATGCACCGCTCTGGCTAAAATGGACTATAAAGTTGTAGCTATTGATCTTGATATTGGTCTGAAAAAGTTAGATCTAATTTTGGGTTTGGAAAATCGGGTAATTTACGATATTGTTCAGGTCATTGAAGGTGAATGCACTCTCAAACAGGCTTTGGTTAAAGATAAACGTTTTAATGCTCTGTATATGCTGCCTGCCGCACAAACCAGAAACAAGGATGAAATTACCGCGGATCAGGTAAAGTCAGTATGTGATCAGCTAAGGAAAGAGTTTGACTTTATATTCCTGGATTGCCCGGCAGGTATAGAGCAGGGTTTTAGGAATGCCATTGCCGCTGCAGATAAGGCGATAGTAGTAACCAATCCTGAAATATCGGCAGTCAGAGACGCCGACCGGATAATCGGTATGCTGGAATCGAATCAGTTTAAAGATATTAAACTGGTGGTTAACCGAATCCGGGCAGAAATGGTCAAAAACGGCAATATGCTGAGTGTAGAGGATTTACTGGAACACCTTTGCATCAAATTGCTGGGAGTTGTTCCCGAGGATAAGGGTGTAATTATATCAACTAATAAGGGCGAGCCCATGGTAATTTCTAATGAGAATTCCCTGGCAGCTATCGCCTTTACCAATATTGCTCTTCGCCTGACAGGAAAAGACGTCCCTCTGGTACCCCTTCAAGCAGATACTCTTTGGTCACGCCTAAAACGCCACTTGTTTAAGCAAACCAGCTAAGGGGAGGAATATGAATATGTTAGACTTCATAAAAAACATTTTTACTAAGGAAAGCTCGTCCAGTGCCCATCGTGCTAACGACAGACTAAGACTGGTGCTTACCCATGACCGGATAGGAGCTTCTTCAGAGCTTATGGAAGTCCTAAAGGAAGAAATAATCCAGGTTATTGCGCGTCATGTCGAAATAGATGGCAAGCCGGAAGTCAACTTAATCAGTGAGGGACGGTATGCAGCCCTGGATATAAACATTCCCCTCAAAGGTAGGTAAGAAAATTGGCAATCGTAAACATAAAAGGTTTTAATAATAATCTGGTGTTTATCCTGGGAGATGGCACTATTGATGATTATCACAGTTATCTGACGGAAAAGTTCGAAGCCAATAAACAGCTATTTAAAGGCTCGCAGATTATTTTTAAGGGTGAGGGACTTAAGAAGCTCACCTATCAGGAAATTGCCTCTTTGCAGCAACTATGCCTGGATTATGGTATGGTACTTAATAACACGGAAATGGTTAAAGAAAAACCAATAGTGGAGAAAGATTTAATCGTCCGCAAGACCTTAAGGAGTGGCCAAAGTTTGCACAGCGAGGGTTCGCTGGTTATTTGGGGCGATGTACATGAGAGTGCCCAGGTTACAGCAGTTAAGGATGTAATTGTATTGGGCAAACTAGAAGGCGTGGTTCATGCCGGTTGTTATGGAGATACCGGGAGTATCATTTTTGCTCTCAACCTGGCTCCCCGCCAGATTCGCATTGGAGATAAAATATCACGGAATTCGGATAATGATACTAGCAGCAATTATGCAGAGATTGCCTATGTGGAAGGCGATCACATATGTGTTCGAGAGTATAGAAGCCGGGACACCATGTCTCTGGCAGACTAGGCATAGACCAAGGGCTGCATTAGTTTATTGGCAGCAGCCGTCAGGGGGAAAGGAGACCGGCTCGTGACCATCCGTAAAAATGATGCCCAGGCTCATCCTGGTGGAAAGCAGTCGTGGGTCATTCCAGCTTTTCTTCTTATTTTGGTACAGCTTGCAGTGTTATCCGGCATTTTTTCCAAACCGGAAATGATGCTTTATGATTCCTGGTTTAAACTGCGCGGAACACAAGATCCGGGAGATAAAATTGTTATTATAGCCATAGATGAACGTTCTATCAACAGCATTGGACCTACACCCTGGCCTCGCTATGTACATGCCCAATTATTGGACAAATTGGCTCAGGCCCGGATTATAGCTTTTGACATGTTGTTTGATGCGGCTACTTCCGCCCAAAATGATGCCGCACTGGCACAAGCTATTGAAAAAAATGGCCGGGTTATTCTGGCTGCTCAGTTTGCTTTTGAGAAAAACCAGCAGGGCGAAATGGTTCAGTCCCTGCAAATGCCCCATGAAAGGTTCTGGCCCGGCACACTGGGGGTAGGTTTTGTCAACACCCCCACCGACAGTGACGATACGGTTAGACGTATCACTCTGGCCGATGTCAATACATTCGACACCCCCTTTCCCTCCCTGAGCACCGCTGTAGTGCTGGCCGCCCGGGACTTAAGCCCGGATGACATTAAACTCACTTCAGGTCAGCTTAAGCTTGGCCCCTATTCGGTTCCTGTTGACAGTAATAACCGGGCTTTGCCCGATTTCTGGGGTCCAGCGGCTACTTTTGATACGGTCAGCTATGCAGATGTGTTACAAGGCCACGTAAATCCCACCTTCTTCAAGGACAAAATAGTCTTAATTGGACCTACCGCAGCTGCTATGCACGATTATTGGTCTACCCCCTATACTACCAGCAATATGGTTAAATCCGGCGCTTTGCCGACCCCGGGGGTGGAAATTCACGCATCTGCAGTGCAATCCTTTTTAAGTAACAGGTGGTTTCAAAAGGCCAGCGACTGGTTTAACTTTCTATTCCTGTTCATATCCGGTCTGGTTACCACCCTGGCTGTCCGCCGCCGGGGTCCCTGGAAAGGACTCTTCGCAGCTCTGACCATGGTAGCCCTCACTACCGGCCTGGTAATCCTTTTGTGGTACAATCGCCTATGGCTTAATCTGGCCGCTCCGTTGTTTTTAATTTTCCTGACTTATGCAGTGGTAACCGCCACTCAATTTATAGAAGCGGAGATGGCCCGGCGTAAGACCAGAGCTATTTTTTCCCGGTATGTTTCTTCCGATGTGGTTGAAGAACTGATGGCCAACCCTGACGAGGTTACCCTGGGAGGAAAAAAGCAGGTGGTAACCATTATGTTCTGTGACATCCGGGGATTTACCGCATACAGTGAAAATAAAGACCCCCAGGATGTAATCAAAAGACTTAACGAATACCTTACCGCTATGACTAATGTCATATTCAAACACGGAGGTACTCTGGACAAATATTTGGGTGATGGCTTAATGGCTTTTTTTGGTGCCCCGGTTTATTATGCCGACCATGTTCAAAGAGCTATAGAAACCGCCAAAGAAATACAACAGGAAGTAGAACAACTAAATCAAAAATGGGCCTTAGAGGGTGCTGTCCCTTTGAAAGTTGCAGTAGGAATAAATACCGGTCCAGCAGTAGTCGGAAATGTGGGAAGTCCTGAACGAATGGATTATACCCTTATTGGTGAGGATGTGAATCTGGCATCCCGGGTAGAAGCATTAAGCAAGCTTTTTGAAGTCTTAATTGTTATTTCCGAAAGGTCGGTAAATCTGCTGCCGGAAAAAGACCGAAGCAGACTACGCTACCTGGGGGCGGAAAAGGTTAAAGGCTTTACCCAGCCAATAAGCTGTTATACCATACATGGTTTGGATCTATCCTTTGAAAAATCAAATGATACTGGATTTAAATAAAATTCTGTTTGACAGCTTAACTAATCAGATGGTATAGTTTTTACATAATATTTTTAAAAACTATGATGAAGAAAAGTAACCAGGTTCCAGTTCTCCAGGGAGGGGGTATCACTGACTGTAAGTACCCCTAGAATATGACTTGGCGAAGTTCACTTCGGAGTTGCCCGCTGAACCCATATTTTGCAAGTAGGCCGGGCCGGAGACTTCTACCGTTAAAAGGAAGAGGGTATCGGAAGATTACCTGTACCTTAAAGAGAGCTTTTTGCTAAAGTAGGGTGGTACCGCGTATTATCGCCCCTATAGTAAAAAGTTTTTTTATTATCAGGATAATTCTTGTACCCTGTAAGTGGGCATTATGCCAATTTGGGTGGTACCGCGAGTCTCCTCGTCCCTTAACAGACGAGGAGCTTTTTTATTATACGGAAAGGGGTGGTACTTATGCTCCCACTCTCGGAGCAGGGTTTTACTAATACATTACTGATTGGAAAAATGGTATCCTTGCGCCATGAAAACTTAATTTATGAGTACTATTAGGGGGGGTTAACCAATGTCATACTGGAATGAGGAAATAGAAACCATGGAGCGGACCAGGCTTGACGAACTCAAGCTCAGGAGGCTTCAGGAGACAATATTCAGAACCTACTCTTTCGTACCCTGTTATCGTAAGAAAATGGACGAATTAGGGGTAAAGCCTACTGATATAAGGAAATTATCCGACATCGCCAAACTACCTTTTACAACCAAGGCCGATTTGCGCGCTAATTATCCATTTGGACTTTTCGCGGTTCCCATGTCGGAAGTGGTACGAATTCATTCTTCTTCAGGAACCACGGGAAAACCTACTGTTGTAGGATATAGCCGTAATGACCTGAATAATTGGGCGGAACTCATCGCCAGGGCTTTGACCTCGGTAGGAGCAACCCGTCATTCAGTTATACAAGTGTCCTATGGCTATGGATTATTTACCGGAGGACTGGGAGCCCACTATGGGGCAGAAAAAATCGGGGCTTCGGTAATACCTGCCTCGGGAGGCAATACCAGCCGCCAGGTTATGCTAATGCGAGATTTTGGCACTACTCACCTGGCCTGCACGCCCTCCTATGCTTTGCATATGTATGATGTAATGGTCAAAGAAGGTATTGACCCGGGAGAACTTACATTAAAAGCCGGTATTTTTGGCGCTGAGCCATGGTCTGAAAATATGCGGCGGGATATAGAAAATAAGCTTAAAATAAGTGCTTATGATATTTTTGGTTTATCGGAAATCATGGGTCCTGGAGTAGCTATTGAATGCCCGGAGAAGAACGGTCTGCACCTCTGGGAGGACCACTTCCTGGCAGAAATAATTGATCCGGATACCGGCACCGTATTACCCCCGGGAGAGAAAGGCGAACTGGTAATAACCAGCCTGACCAAAGAGGCTTTGCCGATGATCAGGTATCGTACCCGGGACTTGACCAGCATTGACATGACCCCTTGTGCGTGCGGGCGAACCCATATGCGTTTAGGCAAAATCCTGGCCCGTTCCGATGATATGATTATTATCAGAGGAGTTAATGTGTTCCCGTCAATGGTTGAGCATGTACTGCTTAACTTCCCCGGAGTAGAACCACACTATTTGCTCATAGTCGATAGGGTTGGACCCCTGGATACTCTGGAAATTCAGGTGGAAGTCTCCGAACAGGTATTCAGTGACGAGGTACGGAAAATGGAAAAACTGAATTCAGAAATAACTAAAGCTCTGGAGAGCGCCCTGGGGGTTCAGGTTAAGGTTCGGCTTAAAGAACCTGGTTCAATGGCTCGGAGTGAAGGTAAAGCAAAACGAATTATCGATAACCGCAAAATTTAATGCTATGGAATTGTGGGGGCAGTTTGGCAGTAGGTTTCGCTAGCAAACTGCTCCCACTGACATTCCGTATTCCATTACCAGGTTTTATTTAAAAATACAAAATAATTTCCGCTAAAGTCGAGCCGGATAGCATGTTGCAATAAACAAAAAAACAAAATATGTCGTGCCCCTCACACGGGGAAAGACCATGAGAAGCCTTGAAATGACTACGTTTCGAGGCTTTTTTTATTTGCCCTCAAAGACCAATACTCTCTTAAATGTTATCCATGTTATCAAAAATCCCTGTGTCCTCAAAAGGCGCAAAACCCCCGATTGTTGCAAAAATGTTATCAAAATCTACGAGCGGGATATAAAGCGCCGTAAAGGGATACGGGAAAAAACATGAAAAGGAGGCTCAAACCATGCAAGCCAATCTTTACGCCAACGGTATTTTGCTTCCGTCCGGTGACATCAGCCGGGACAAAATCAACCTCATATCAGGAGCCATGACCGCCCCGTTGCTTGAAACTCTTTGGGCGTTCTCCGAAAACGACACCGAGGCAATGGAGAGAATTTCAGCCATCTTTACCCACCTGTACAGCGAAGGCCGGGAAGTGGAAATGCTGGCCGTCCTGCGCATCCTCTATGATGTTGTCGGTCTGCAATTCCCGGAGGAAGTGGAAATGCTGGCAGGCCACCCGGAGGCACGGCAATACTTCCTGTTTTCCTTCCTGCTGGATATGGACGACATCATACAGGACTTTATGGCCGAAGCCGCCGAAGCATAAAAGCAGGGAAAAACTGCCATAAAGCATACCACGTCCTGGGCGTTCAGAGTGAGCGCCCATTTTTCATTTTCAGGAAGGAGGAATAGGCCATGCCTTACGTCACACCAGAACAAGTTGCGCAGGCAAAGGAAATCGACCTGCTTTCCTACCTGCAACAATATGAGCCGCAGGAGCTAAAGCGCACAGCGCCGCATGAATACTGCACCGCCACCCACGACAGCCTGAAAATTAGCAACGGCAAATGGCATTGGTTTTCAAGAGGCATCGGCGGCAAGACCGCCCTTGACTACCTTATCAAAGTACGGGATATGGGCTTTGTGGAGGCCGTACAACTGCTTTGCGACGAAAGGGCCGCCCCTGCCGTTTCCTTTCAGCAGGTGAAGAAACCGGAGCCGCCGCCCAAGCCCTTTGAACTGCCGGAACCGAACCGCGACAACCGGGCCGTTATCAGCTACCTGCAAGGCCGGGGCATTGACCCGGAGATTATCAGGCTTTGCATTGAAGCCGGAACGCTGTATGAGAGCCGGGAATATCACAACTGCGTGTTTGTGGGCAAGGACGCAGCCGGAAAACCCCGCTTTGCCTCCGTCCGGGGAACCTATGGGGACTTCAAGCAAGATATTGAGGGCAGCGACAAACGATATAATTTCGTCCTGCCATCCTGCCCGCCCGGCAGCCGCTTTGTAGCCGTCTGCGAAAGCCCTATCGACGCCCTTTCCCTTGCCACCATCCGCAAGCGGGAAACAAGGGCATGGGACAGATACCACTACCTTTCATTAAGCGGCACGTCACCGCTGGCCCTGCTCCAATACCTCACCGACCACCCGGAGATTGACCATGTGTATCTGTATCTGGACAACGACAAAGCCGGGCGGGACGGCATGATGAAGATACGGGCGGCGCTCATGCAAAACGACGTTTTCCGCAACCACATCACCAGCACCGAGCCGCCGCCCATCAGCAAGGACTACAACGAATACCTGCAACATCTTATCCGGGAAAAAAGAAAAATAAAGCAACCATCAACCAGCCGTCCGAAGCATCGGGCGGCACTTTCACGTTAAAGGAGGAATTTACCATGAAGCGACCCTTTGCATATATTTGTTCGCCCTTTAAGGGCGACGAGGCCCATAACACCGAGAAGGCCCGCGAATACTGCCGAAAGGCGTATGAGGTCGGATTTACCCCCATCTGCCCCCACCTGCTGTTTCCCCAATTCCTTGACGAGAGCATCCCGGAGGAACGCAAGGCGGGCATGGAAATGGCAAGCGCCCTGCTGCGCCGCTGCCATGTGCTGTTGGTCTGTGGCAATACCGTCAGCGAGGGCATGATGTGTGAAATCCTCTATGCCCACCGCCTGAACATCACGGCCACCACCCTTGACGGCATCCTGGCCGTGAAAGAACAGCGCAAAACCTCTGCCGCCGCATCGGAGCAGACGACTTGCTGACTTTAGGCAGCCTGTTTGACGGCATCGGCGTTTTCCCTCTTGCGGCCTCCCGCCACGGTATTGTGCCGTTATGGGCCAGCGAGATTGAGAAAGCGCCGGTTTCCGTTACCAAACGCCAATTCCCCGGCATGGCTTATTTAGGAGACATTACCAAGCTCCACGGCGGGAAAATCCCCGCCGTGGACATCATCACCTTTGGTTCCCCCTGCCAAAACCTGAGTACGGCAGGAGGGCGGGAAGGGCTTGCCGGGAGAAAATCAAGCCTGTTCTATGAAGCCATCAGGCTGATACAGGAAATGAGGGAAACAACCAATGGGCTACATCCAATTATCGCTGTTTGGGAAAACGTCATGGGAGCGTTTTCATCAAATAACCGGATGGATTTTAGAGCCGTGCTGGAATCTTTCGCAGATACCCACATTCCAATGCCTGCTTCTGGAAGATGGGCAAACGCCGGAATGGTGCGAGGGCGAAGCCCTGACGTCGCCTGGCGGCTTATGGACGCCCGTACATGGGGAGTGCCCCAGCGAAGAAAGCGTATTTTCATCGTGGCAGATTTTAGAGGACAACGTGCCGCCGAGATTTTATTTAAGCCCAGCCCTCTGTTCAAAAATACTGGAGCTGGCGCAGAAAACGGGCTGTCCGCCGCCGCTGGAAATCGAATACCTGCTGAAACAACAAGGAGGCCACTACCCGTTGTCCATCCCTTTCAGGACCGGCGTATGCGGGGAGCGGCAAAGGCACAGGACCCGACTGCGTTCATTGGCAGCTTTGGAAAACCAACTGACCCTTTTCCCACTTTGCTGGCCGGAACAGTAAACATGTTCGCCTACTGGACAGGCGGCGACTATAAAAATGGCATCCTGCGCTACCTCACACCAACCGAGTGCGAACGGCTCATGGGCCTGCCCGACGGCTGGACGGCTTTGGGATGTAAGGATGAACCCATCAGCACGGGCGCACGGTACAAGGCGCTGGGCAATGCCATTGTTCTGCCCTGCGCCGAATACATCATGGCGGGAATTGCGGAAATTCTGAAAGGAGGATGATCATGAACCAAAATAAAGAATTCGAGGAAAAACTACTGGAACTGGCCCGGAGCGAGTCTCCCATAACCGCCTTTGTCACCAATTTGGGCAAATACAACGAGGGCGACCTTGTGGGCGAATGGCTGCCCCTTCCCACCACCACGGAGCAGGTACAGGCGTGTTTGAAGCGCATTGGGCTTGACGGCATCCGCTACGAGGAATATTTCATCACCGACTATGAAACGTCTGCTAACGGCCTTTACGACCACCTGCCGGAGTACGCTAAGCTGGACGAACTCAATTACCTTGCTTCCAAGCTGGACGAACTGCCCGACTATGAAATCAAAAAGCTGGAAGCGGTATTGGAGCATGACGGCAGCTATTACGGCGGCAGCGTGAAAGACCTAATCAACCTTACGGAAAACCTTGATTGCTTTGACTACCTGCAAAGCGTACACGATGAGGAAGATTTGGGCTACTACTGGATAGAGGAAAGCGGCTGCTACAACCTGAAAGACATGGGCAACCTTGCCAACTACTTTGATTATGAACGGTTCGGCAGGGATATTGCCATCGACGAGAGTGGCACTTTCACGAATAATGGCTACATCCGCAGCACGGGCGACAGCTTTACCGAGATATACGATGGCAGGGAAATCCCAGAAGAATACCGGGTATTCGCTTATCCCCCAAAAGGAGCAGCGAAAAACAAAGGGCCGAAAAACAGGCCCGAACGATCCCATGACGAGCGATAATCCAGCGGGTACGATACAGGGCAGCCGGAAGGCTGTCCTGTATTAGCAAGCACGGCATTTGTGCTACCAAATGCCCGCTTGTAAGGGGGCAAGCCCCTTAGACCCCTCATTACCCGCTGGACGGAAGGAGGCGAGAAATGCGCAACCGCAACCACCATATAAGCGTATGGCTGAACGAAAAGGAGTTGGCCCATTTAAGACGGCAGGCGAGTATTACGGGCCTTAAAGTTGACCCGTTCATCCGCAGCCTAATCATGGGCACAGACATCCGGCCCCGGCCCCCAGATGAATACGGGGCGCTGCTACGGGAACTGTCGGCCATCGGCAACAACATCAACCAGCTTGCCCGGATTGCCAATTCCACCAAAGGCATCACGCCCCCGGAAATGGCGCGGGCGCTGGAACTGTCCCGGCAGGCATGGCAGCTTCTAAAGGAGCGGCTATGACATGGCCTATACGAAGATAATCAAAATCACCACCCGGCTTGACCGTTCCGTGGATTATGCCCTGAACCCGGAAAAAACGGGCCTTGAAAACGCGCTGGACTATGCCATGAACCGGGACAAAACCGAAACCACCTATTTTGAAACCGCCTTTAACTGCCGTAAGGAATACGCTTTTGAGGACATGACTATCACCAAAAAACGCTGGAAAAAGGACGGCAAGAACCACGTTTTAGGCTACCACATCATTCAATCCTTCAAGCCGGGAGAAGCCACGCCGGAGCAGGCCCACGCCATCGGCACAGAGTTTGTGCGCCGCTGTCTGGCCGAAAAATACGAGGCGGTTGTCAGCACCCACCTTGACCGGGCGCACCTGCATTGCCACATCGTTTTCAACTCCGTGGCCTATACGGACGGCAGAATGTACCGCAACAGCTTCAAAGACTATTTCGGGGACATTCGCGGCATATCCGACCAGCTTTGCCGGGAGCATGGTCTGTCCGTCATTGAATCGAAAGGAAAAGGCAGGCACTATGCGGAATGGGCCGCCGAGCAAGCCGGGCAACCCACCATCCGAGGCATGATAGCCGCCGATATTGACGAGATTATCCGGCAATCCTTCACGTTCAGTACCTTTATTGAAGCCCTGAAAAAGAAAGGCTATGCGGTCAAGTCCGGCTCCAACGTCAAGCACATGGCCGTCAGGCCGAAAGACGGGCAGCGTTTTATCCGGCTGAAATCGCTGGGCGAGGAATACACAGAGGACGGCATTAAGGCCCGCCTTGCCGCCCAGCGCGGCGGGCAGGAGGAAAAGCCAAGACAGCCGCAGGCCCCGTCACCCAAACGCTACCGCTGCACCGGGCCGCCCATCCGCACCAAGCGCAAAAAGCTCACGGGCTTTATGGCCCTGTACTTCAAATACCTGTACCTGCTGGGCAAGGTAAAACGCCGCCAGCCGCCGAATAAGGCGGCTTTTTTGCTGCGGGAGGATGTCATACGCCTTGACCGCTACAAAAAGCAATTCCTTTACCTGTACCGCAACGGCATCACCACAATGGAGGAATTGCGGGAGAAAAAACGGCAGATAGAAACCCAAATCCAAGCCGTCATGGAGGCCCGCAAACCGCTGTATGCCCAAAGGCGGGACGCACAGGATATAGCGGTTATGACCGCCCTGTCCGCGCAAATCAGCGAAGCCACCGCCCGCTTGCGGGAACTGCGCCGGGAAGCCCGGCTGTGCGCCCGCATTGAGGCCACCGCGCCGGAAGTACGGGAAAAAGAGCGGCAGGCGCAGGAATCAGAGGCCCGGCAGGAGGCCGAAAAGCGGATGGTTCAAGCCAAAAAGAGGCCAGAGCCATTCAGAATGATATGACCACCGAAAGGAGAGATTGTATGCCCGACTACAAGGAAATGTATGTGACGCTGTACCGGGGCGTGACCCAAGCCATCGACACCTTGCAGCAGGCCCAGCAGCGGACGGAGCAGCTTTATATGGAAAGCAAGGATAAACCAATCGAATTCAAGACGCTGGAAGGCAAAAAGAAAAAGCCAGAGAAGCCAGGGCCTTCCCGCGACGATGGGAGGTGAGCATATGAGCATCGGAGGCGACACCGCCGACCAAATGGTAAGAGAAGGCATCCAGATTACGGAAGCGGCTGTCAAGCTGGCCGGGCTGGGCGCGAAAAACCTTGCCGCCCTGCTGCTGGCGCTGCTGAAAGACCATCAAAAATTAAAGGGGAAAACCAGCATTGACCGCCTGCTCCACGAGGATAAACCCCTGTCCATCTTCCATGTGAAGAAGGCCGACATGCCCGAATTCCATAGGCTGGCCCAAAAATATGGCGTCCTGTACACCGCCATTTACAACAAAACGAAGGATACGGGCCTGTGTGATGTCATGGCGAAGGCGGAGGACGCCGCAAAAGTCAATCACATCATGGAAACAATGGCCTACCCGGCCCCAGAGCAGAACTCAAAAAACGCCGTGTCCCGCGCTCCACAAGACGGCAGATTGAACGGGCGCGGGAATGGCTGGCTGCATCAAGTGAGGGAAAAGATGAATAACTCGCTGAAACGCTACGAAGGCAAAACGGCCCGGCTGGAAGGGCTGGGCGCGGAAACGCTGGCTGCCCTTGTGCTGCAAGTGGCAAGGGAGAACCAACGGCTAAAGGACGCCTCCCCTCTGTCCCGGCTGTTCGGGGAGGGAAAGGAATTGCAGATAATCCCCATTCAAAACATCGACGTCGTAACCCTGCAAAAGAAGGCGGCGGCGCTGGATGTGCCGCTGTCCTTCCATGAAACGGACATTCCCGGACAGGTACAGATGATAGCGCAAGTGGAGGACGCGCCCCTTGTCAACCGCCTGTTCACGCAGATGGGACAGCTCCCGCCCCTGCGGGAAGGCCCGCAGGAGCAGGCGGCCCCAGCAAAAGACGGCCAAACCGACAGCCGCAGGCAGCCGGAAAAAGCGCAAGAAAAACCGTCCGTCCGGGATAAAGTGCAGGACGCGAAGGCGCAGTGGGAGCAAAAGGCCCGCGCCCCGAAAGCGCCGCAGAAAAAAACTCCTGAAAAGGACAAAGGCAGGTGAGTGTATGAACGACCCGACCAAAAGCGGCAGCCGGGAGATCCTTTTCTGGATTGCCCTGCTGCCGCCCGCGCTATGGCTGGCGGCGCTGCTGGCCCAGAGCTACACGCCCGGCATGAAGCTGGATGTTCTGCTGGAAAGCGTTACAAGCACCCTGCAACAGCCTTTTGCCCTCCAATGGACGGACAGAACGGCGGCTTTTCTATTAGCCGCCGTTCTTCTTTACGGGCTGGGCATATCGGCCTACTACGCCACCTGTGGCAACACCCGTTTGCGGGAGGAACACGGCAGCGCCCGCTGGGGCAAGGCCAGGCAGCTAAACGGCAAATACGCCGACCACAAGCGCCCGGAAAGCAACATCATCCTGACCCGGCATGTGCGCATGGGTATGGACGAGCGCAAGCACCGGCGCAACCTCAATGTGCTGGTGGTGGGCGGTTCGGGCAGCGGCAAGACCCGCTATTTTGCCAAGCCAAACGTCATGCAGGCGAATTGCTCCTACATCATAGCCGACCCCAAGGCCGAAATGCTCCGTTCCGTGGGGCCGCTGCTGGAAGCCAAAGGCTACGACATCAAGGTATTCGACCTTATCAACATGGAACAGTCCGACGCCTACAACCCCTTTGCCTACCTCCGGGATGACAAGGACGCGCTGAAACTGATTACCAACCTGATAAAGAATACCACGCCCAAGACCGCCAAGAGCGACGAGCCGTTTTGGGAAAAGGCCGAAACCGCCCTGCTCACAGCCCTTATCCTCTACCTGGTGCACGAGGCTCCGGCCTATGAGCAAAACTTCGCCACCGTCATGTACCTGCTGGAAAACGCCGGAGCCAGCGAGGAA
This sequence comes from Syntrophomonadaceae bacterium, assembly GCA_050943315.1. Classification (GTDB taxonomy): domain Bacteria; phylum Bacillota; class Syntrophomonadia; order Syntrophomonadales; family Syntrophomonadaceae; genus JBDKUD01. The sequence continues at coordinate 38,923 of JBMNOY010000010.1, read as the reverse complement.
AGCGAGGACTACCGCAGCCCGGTTGACCTCTTGTTTGAGGCGTTGGAGGAAGAAAGCCCGGAGCATATCGCCGTCAAACAGTACAAGGTATTCAAGCAGGCCGCCGGAAAAACGGCCAAAAGCATCCTTGTGTCCGCCGCCGTGAGGCTGGCCGCCTTCAACCTGCCGCAGATACAGCGCATCACTTCCTACGACAGCATGGATTTGGGCAGTTTGGGAGAGCGGAAACGGGCCATCTTCTGCGTGATACCCGACAATGACAGCAGCTTCAACTACCTTGTGGGGATGCTGTACACCCAAGCCTTTCAAGCCATGTACTACAAGGCCGACCACGAACACGGCGGCAGGCTGCCCGTCCATGTTCGCGTGATTGCGGACGAATTCGCCAACGTCGCCCTGCCGGACGATTTTGAGCGTGTCCTGTCCACCATGCGCAGCCGGGAAATCAGCATATCCATCATCATTCAGAACATGGCGCAGTTGAAATCCTTGTTTAAGGATAGCTGGGAAAACATCACCGGGAATTGCGATACCCTGCTTTATTTGGGCGGCAACGAGCAAAGCACTCACGAGTACATCACAAAGCTGCTGGGCAAGGCCACCATCGACACCCGGACGCGAGGCATTACCCGCGGGCGCGGCGGTTCTTCCAGTGAGAACTTCCAGAACGCGGGCCGGGAGCTTTTAACGCCGGACGAAGTGCGGCTGCTGGACAATGAAAATGCCCTGCTGTTTATCCGGGGAGAGCGGCCCGTCATGGATAAGAAGTATGACCTGCTAAAACACCCCAATATCCGGCTAACAGCGGACGGCGGCGCGGAGCCCTTTGCCCGCGCATCTGCATCCTACGAGCAAAGCGACCTGTCGGAACCCTATGAAAGCCTTGAAGATATTGAAATCATTGAATGACAAGGAGGAAAACCTGATGAAAAACCTGTTCAGAAAGTCAGGCCAGAACGAGGCCAATCAAGCCATCAACCATACGCTCGCCGAAAGGAAAATCCAGCGCGGGTATATCATGGCGGCGGTTATCACGGCGGCTATGTTCGGCTTTACCGTAACGGCATACGCCGCAGACGACCCTTTAGGGAGCATAAACAAACTGTCCGATTTTGTCTTTGCCGCCATTCGTGCCATCGGCGTCATTCTTTTAGGCTTCGGCATCGTGCAGATCGGCCTGTCGCTGAAAAGCCACGACCCCGGCCAGCGCGCCAACGGCTTTATGACCTTCTTCGGCGGCATCGTAATTGCCTTTGCGAAAGAAATTCTTGACATGATACTGTAAGCCCAACCAATAACCGGAGGCAGGCCGTGGGCTTGCCTCTTTGGAGGTGATTTTTTGTCTGACAATTGGATTGTGGAAAATCTGCTTCACGCTTTTGAGACATGGAACCAAAGGCTGGCGGAGATATGGGAACTGGTTGCGCAAACGCCGCAAACCTTTAAGGGAGGCGGCGTTTGGTCTGTCATTTTGGACATCAACGGCGGGTTAAAAGCCATCGGCTACGGCCTGCTGGTACTGTTTGCCGCCATGAGCATTTTCGGCAGCACGGCCAATTTCCGGGACTTCAAAAGGCCGGAATACGCTTTGCGCCATTTTATCCGCTTTGTAGCGGCCAAAATCGCCGTTACCTACTGCATGGACATTATGACCACGATTTTCGGGATATGTGGCGGCGTAGTGTCCAGCGTGGCGGCCAAGGTGGGCGGTATGACCGCCGCAACCGCCACCCTGCCGGACGAAATCGTAAGAGCCATTGAAAATACAGGCTTTTTCGCCAGCATCCCCCTCTGGATTGTGTCGCTGTTAGGCAGCCTGTTCATTACCGCCCTGTCCTTCATTATGATAATGACCGTGTACGCCCGTTTTTTCCGCCTATACATGTACACGGCTTTTGCCCCCCTACCTCTTGCCAGTTTTGCCGGAGAGGGAACCAGCAGCCACGGAAAAGCCTTCATCAAAAACTACATTGGCGTGTGCATGGAGGGAGCCGTTATCGTGCTGGCCTGTTTGATTTTCAGCGCCTTTGCCAGCGGCACGCCCTCCATCACCGGGGAAACGGCCTTTGTGCAGGTGTTTGGCTACCTGGCGGAAACCGTGTTTAACATGCTGATACTGGTAGGGCTGGTGAAAGCCAGTGACCGCATTACCAAGGAACTGTTCGGGCTATAAAAAAAGCAGGATTGCTCCCACCGTTTGAAATACGCTTCTATTCGTCAATAGCGGAGCCGTCCTGCTTGAAGTGCAAAGCGTCTATGCCCTGCTCTTTGGCCGCGTTTAGCTGGTCTGCCACCATCCTGGCCCGCAAATCTTCGGACGCACACCCGCCGACCCGCCGCCTGACGGCGCGGACAGCGGTATATATCCAGCTTATCGCCACGCCAATTAACATGGCAATGAGGATGCCCACGGAAAGCGTTTCATTGGCGGTTGACCACTCCAAAAACACCGTACACATCAACACCGTGTACAAAAGCGGTATGCCAAGACGCAGCTTGACGCAAATCCAAACCACAAGCGACGCCAGCATGAGAAACAACCGTATAAACAGCCCTAACAGCGCGGACATAACCACCCCTTCCTTTCCTTTCCATTATCCCGCGTTTTAGCAGAAAAATCAAGATATTAGGAGGAAAACGATGGAAATCAAGATAAACAAGGAAATCCGTCAATACCAAGAATCTATCTTTTTCGGCCTGTCCCTGCGGCAATTCATTTGCGCGCTGCTGGCCGTAGGCATGGCGATTGCCGTGTACTTTTTGCTCAAAAATCCGCTGGGCGAGGAAACCGTATCATGGCTTTGCATTGTCGCCGCCGCCCCCATAGCCGCAATGGGCTTTTTTCAATACAACGGCCTGACGATGGAACAATTCGTATGGGCATGGCTGAAATCAGAATTTTTATGCTCCGATGTGCGGCTGTTCCATACGGAAAACCTCTACCGCAAGGCTATTCCATTGAAGAAGGGAGAGAGAGAACGTGATTAAAACCTTGAAAAGTGCCCTGTACAGCGAGCGGGAGAAATTCAACGTGCCCCGCTCCGTGCAGAAAAGCATCCCCATAAAGAGAATATACAAGGACGGCATCTGGCAGGTGGGCGGCAAATACAGCAAGCAATGGAAATTCACGGACATCAACTATTCCGTGGCAAGCCACGACGACCAGTTGGACATGTTTTTATCCTACTGCAACCTGCTCAACGCCCTTGCCACCGACGCCACCACCAAAATCACCGTTAACAACCGCAGGCTGAACCCCGTGGAATTCGAGCAATCCATTCTGATGAAGCCCGCCGGGAACGGGCTGGACGGCTACCGCAGCGAATATAACGCCATGCTGCTGGACAAGGCGGAAGCGTCCAACAACATTGTGCAGGAGAAGTACATCACGGTATCGGTAGCCAAGAAGAACATCGAGGAAGCCCGCAGCTTCTTCATCCGCATCCACAACGACCTTGTGGCCTATCTGGGCAAGCTGTCCTCACGGGCCGTTGAGATAAGCAACCATGACCGTTTAAGGACGCTCCACGACTTTTTCCGCATGGGCGAGGAACAGTATTTCCGCTTTGATTTACGGGAAACCATGCGTAAGGGCCACGACTTCCGGGATTACATTTGCCCGGATAGCCTGCAATTCAAGGGCGACCACTTCACAATGGGCAACAAAGTGGGCCGTGTGCTGTTTTTACGGGAATACGCCAGCTTTATCAAGGACAGCATGATTGCCGAACTCACCGACTTTTCCCGCAACCTCATGTTGTCCATCGACATCATCCCCATACCTACCGACGAGGCGGTAAAGGAAATGAACAACCGCATCATGGCCGTGGAAACCGACATCACCCGCTGGCAGCACAAGCAGAACATGAACAACAATTTTTCCGCCACCATCCCCTATGAACTGGAACAAATGCGCAAGGAAACCAAGGAATTCCTCGACGACCTCACCACCCGCGACCAGCGCATGATGTTTGTCCTGGTGACCCTTGTCCATGTGACTGACACGATGGAGCAGTTGGAAGCCGACACGGAAACGCTGCTGTCCATCGGCAGGAAAAACCTGTGCCAATTTGCCGCCCTCAAATACCAGCAGGAGGACGGGTTGAATACGGCCCTGCCCTACGGCCTGCGCCGGATTGACGCCCTGCGCACCCTCACCACTGAAAGCACGGCGGTACTCATGCCTTTTTCCACCCAGGAGGTTATGGACAAAGGCGGTATCTATTACGGTATCAACGCCATTTCCCGCAATTTAATTGTCTGCAACCGGAAAATGCTGCTCAACGGCAACGGCTTCATTTTGGGCGTATCGGGCGCAGGGAAATCCTTTGCCGCGAAGGAGGAAATTACGTCCATCGTTCTCAACACCGACGATGACGTGCTGATCGCCGACCCGGAGAGGGAGTACACCCCACTTGTCAAGGCTTTAGGAGGCGAGATTATCCATATCGCCGCAGCCAGCCCCAACCACATCAACGCGCTGGATATGAGCAAAGACTACGGCGACGGGGAAAACCCCATTATCCTCAAATCCGAGTTTATCATGTCCCTGTGCGAGCAGCTTGTGGGAACCGGGAAGCTAGGGGCAAAGGACAAGAGCATCATTGACCGCTGCACCGCCAGCGTTTACCGCCGCTACATCAAGACCTTTCAGGGCGACCCGCCCACGCTGAAAGAATTTCATGCGGAACTGTTGAAGCAGCCGGAGCCGGAGGCGAAAGACATAGCTCTTGCCATTGAACTGTTCACCACGGGCAGCCTGAACGTCTTTGCCCATCAAACCAACGTCAACCTTGATAACCGCATCATTGTATTTGACATACTGGATTTGGGCAAGCAACTAAAGACCGTGGGGATGCTGGTCATGCTGGACGCTATCCTGAACCGCGTCACCGAGAACCGCAGGAAAGGCAAGCGGACGCACATTTTTATTGATGAAATCTACCTCTTTTTCGCCAACGAGTACAGCAGCAACTTCCTGTCCGAGAGCTGGAAACGGTTTCGGAAGTACGGTGCCCTGGCGACGGGTATTACCCAGAACATCGAGGATTGCCTGCGTTCTCCGCTGGCCCGCACCATGCTTGCCAACAGCGAATTCTTGCTGATGCTCAACCAGGCGCCCACCGACCGGGCCGAGCTTGCCAAGCTGCTGAACATTTCCGACACCCAGCTATCATACATCACCAACGCCGAGGCAGGCCGGGGCCTGCTAAAAGTGGGCGCGTCCCTTGTGCCCTTCGTCAACGAATTTCCGAGGAATACGGGCTTGTATAGACTGATGACCACCCGGCCGGGCGAAAACTGAAATAATCTGAAAAAAGCATGAATGGCTGGCCGCATTTTCGGTCAGTCATTTGCTTTTTTATGAAGGGAGGAAACACCATGCAGAATATCCGATTTTCAAGCAAGGAACATCAGGCATTTTATCACGAAATGCTTGCCAAGACCGGCAATAACGATTCTTACCATCAAGCGTTTTTCTACACAATGGGCATTTGCGAGGAAACAAGGTGCAATATCCGCACCCTCTTTGACTTTAAGGAAGGAGGCATTAAGCCGGAGGGCCTTTCGACGGCGTGGCAGACGGGCAGTACGCGCCGCCTGTGCCGCCTTGCCTTCAATTTGTGGAACGGCTGGACGGAGGAAGGAAACGAATCGCGTTCCGCCCCCTATGAACTGTTTTGCTGTGGCTTTGCGCCCTATTTTTTCGAGTCTATCCGGCTGCGCTATCCCGAATACTGCCGGAACATGGAGCGTATCACGCGTCAACTAACGGGAAAAGCGCGGTAACAATCGGTAATTCTTGAAAGGAGGTTCAACCAATGAAATCTCCCAAGCAAAAGTCCAAGATGGAAAAACCCAAGCTGCTTGAAAAGCCGAGAATTGTGGCGCGGGACGCCCGCGCCATCCTTACGGAGCATTACAAAAGTCTGGCAGCAGACCGCAGGCAGAATGACCAGCAGGAGCAAAGCCCCCTTGACTACGCCACCGGGCACTTTGAGGATAAGGCCGGGCAAGGAGTACGGACAACTGCCGGCACGGTCAAGCGCGGCATAGACAACCTGCAAGGCCGTTTCCGGGAGCACCGGAGCGAAGGCCAGCAAGACACATCCAGGCCGGGCGGCAAAACCCGCACAGCCCGGCCACCAGGCAGCAATTCGAGCGCCCAGCCGTCACAGGCTGGGCGTCCCCTTTTGTATTCGGAGCATCCGCAGGCTGTTCCGAAGGAGAAACGGGCCATGCAGATATGGCGTTTACAGCAATACAGGCTGAAACAAGGAAGCATCCGGCGAGTAAAGGAACGGCCCGGCCAGGCCCAGGAGGCGTTCGCACTGCCTTCTGACGGGCAATCCCCCGTCATGCAGCCGGAACAGGCCAAGAAGAGGTTGCAGCTTGACCGGGCCGCAGATCGCCGCCAAGCGCAGTATGAAATCCGGCAGGCCGCCGCCAAAGGCGAAGAACAGCGCCAACTTTCAGGTTTGCAGACTACGAAGCGGCCAAAGGCCCTTTCCTCACAGTCTGGGAGGAAACAAGCACCATCCCGTACTCCCAGCCGCATCCAGAGCACGGAGCAGGCGAAAAACAACTTACTTAGGGCGGCCACGGCGGGCGGCAAGGCCCGGAAAGCAGGCGTCAAGACCGCCAGCGCCACCCAAAAACAGGCAACGAAGAAAGCAAAGCAGGCGGCCCGGCGGCAGGCCATGAAACGCGCCGCCCGGCTTGCGAAGGCTACGGGCAAAACCGCTATGAAAGCCGCCAGGCTGATAGCCCAAATTGCCGCCGCATTGGTAAAGAGCGTGGTTGCCCTGCTGTCCGCTTGCGGGCCGCTGGTGGTGATAATCGTTTTTATCGCCGCCGTCGCCGCCCTGATTGCCTCCCCCTTCGGAATATTCTTTTCCGATGAAGATAAAAGCGCCAATGTTACGCCGATTTTGCGCGTGGTGCATAAAGTGAACGAGGAATGCAACCAGCGGATAGAGGACATCAAGAGCGACAATACCTGGGATACGCTGGATGTTCAGTACGTCGGCACCGGAGGCAGCCGGGGCAATATCTGGATAGACATTCTGGCCGTGTTCGCCGTTAAAACCGCCCTGGCCGATGAGGGTATGGATGTTGCCACCATCGATCAGACCCGTGTTGACCTCATCCGGGAAGTGTTTTGGGATATGACGGAAATCGACCACTGGATAGAAATTGTGGCGCATACCGACAGCGACGGGGGAACATGGTACGAGCGTATTCTGCATATCATCATTACCCAGCGAACCGCATGGGAGCAAGCAGAAATCTACGGTTTTAACAACGAGCAGAACGAACTGTTGGAGGAACTTCTGAGCGGCTCATACGACCAGTATTTTATGGCCCTAATCACAGGTTTGAGACACCTGGGGGACGGGACGGAGGTAATTGCGGAGGGCTTTTATATCTGGCCCAGCGCCGCCAGTGACTATGTAACTTCTTTTTTTGGCACCAGGCTGCACCCCATCCTGGGCGTCTACAAAACCCACAGCGGCATTGACATCGGTGCGGGATACGGAACAGCAATATTGGCTGCCGCGGACGGCGTGGTCACAACCGCGGCTTACGACGCGGGCGGCTATGGGAACTATCTCATCATCGACCACGGCAACGGTAATATGACCCTTTACGCCCACATGAGCCAAATGAGCGCCGGTGTCGGGCAGACAGTGAAGCAGGGCCAGACCATCGGCTTCGTGGGCAGCACGGGACTGTCCACCGGCCCGCACCTGCACTTTGAGGTTTATGTCGGTGGCACCAGGGTTGACCCCTTGCTGTATTTCTCCAATTATACGGCAGCATGGTAGATATCGAATTGAATTGATTCACTGACTGGAACACAATAGGCCCGCATGGGAGCGCACCCTCTTCCTGCGCTTCCCGTGACGGGCCTTTTATTTTCATTCTTGCTGCATATCTTTTCTCTATAAGTTGGAATACTCCTTTTTGGCAAGAAGAAACTCAATTTGTTTTCTCTGCTTTTTGGTACTTTATTTTCCAAAAAATCATTGACATATTAATTGACATATTGACATGTTGTAAATTAATATTGAATTACACCATGTAGATGAAAAGAGACGGATTTCATGAGCAAAAACACAGCGAGTGTTAGATGCAGAAAAATAGATTATGGACCTAAACTTGCGCAGGACGAAAGTTTAGCCGTCCCTTTAAAAATGCGGCAAATAGGAAATAAAATCGTCGTTAAGGGCCGACGGATCATTGTTTAGCTATTGTAAGATACTATCGCAAAGTATTTTTATGGAGTGTTCACAATTGTTAATATCAACTCTGTATTTGAGGGGGGTGAATCCAATGGGCCTTTCAAATTAAAATGTGGTTTTTGCAGGCAACAACCTGGGAAGTTATTTTGAAAAATAAAAAATAAAAGGAGTGTGAATTCAAATATTAAAGTCGAGGAAAATTGTTTCAATGGTGTTGGCAATGGTGTTGGTGTTAAGCATAGGGTGCTTAAGTGCGTCGGCAGAGGAGGTCGGGGATTTAGCGACTGAAACTGCAATAAAATTTGTTGATACAACATTTTCTGATTTTGCCGATCCGGAAAATTATAAGGAAGATTTAATAGCAACAAATGCAGATGAGCTAAAACAGTTTATCCAAGATAAAAGAAAAATTATGAATCTAAAACAAGAGTTATCAGGGAGAAAAATTGTGCTACAGTCCCGTGAAATTTTAGATACGAAAGTGACTAAATTAGATGACTCATATGAAGTTCTTCTCGATATAAATTATATTTACACGGATGGGGATTTAAAATCTTCTTTGAATGCAGGTTATAAAATTATATTAGGGGAAAATAATTTAAATGAATTTAAAGTAATCGCAGCAATGTCCAATGATCTATCTTCAGGAAGTTTGATTAATGCAACGATAGCTCAACCGGCGGCTGATTTGAATTTAGATTTCCAATTAAATACGCAGATGAAGGCTTCCTACGATTGCAATACGGTTGAAGAAAAAATAAAGAATTATTTTGAAGATGTAAAAAAAGAAAATGAAGGCTTAATAGCAGAAGATACGGAGGACAATAAATCGGTGCAAAGCTTTCATACCTTTACATCCAGCGAGCGTGCTGGGATGAGAACGTATCAGGATAATTGGTGGAATGGATTTAATCCTGCCTACGCAAATTTCACGGACTGGGGAGGGGACTGCACCAACTATGCCTCTCAAGTTCTACATGATGGAGGAGGTTCCCCCTTCTACCCTTCTCCTAATACTGGCATTAGTGGCAGTGATAGATGGTTTTACAGAAGTTCAAATGATAGAAGCTCTTCGTGGACAGGAGTTGAAGAGCTACAAACTTTTCTGTTGAATAATACTACTAAAGGCCCTTCCGGACAGGTTAACAGCACGTATGGCAGCTTAAATTCAGGAGATATAATACAATTATCAAGTTCAGGTGAATATTATCATTCTATTGTAGTGCACACTCCGGGAGGAGACCCCACGGTAACCGCACATACTAGTGCATATTCCGGATATTATTCTACAAGGTATGGAGGCATATCAAACATCAAGATTCATGTTACTGGATATTATAATTAGTAAAATTATGGGGACATTTTAAAGCTGAACGGCATGCAAGCAAACAGATTTTTAAAATGGCCCCATAATAATCAAGTAAAGGAGACATTATGTAATGCGAAAGAAATTGGCCTTTCTTATAGCTTTAGTATCTGTCTTTTTAATAGCAACAGCAGGTTGTACAAATGAGCAAACAGATAAAGAAAACTTAAATGAATTAAATTTAGAGAGATATCTAAATAAGGATGATCAAATAATAGAAGCAATTAAAAAACAGCCGATCGGGGCAACGGGTCCTAAATTAATTTATGCGTACAAGCAATATGCAGTTATATTAAATTTTAACGGCATATTGATTTACGATTTTGATAAGGAAAACATTATCCATACAATCGATAACATGTCTTTGGGACTTAATAAAATGCAGGGCAGCGATTACACGATTGCTAAATCCAATAATGAAAAAATCGCTTTAGGAAACATAAGTGCCATTGAAAATTCCGCATATGTCTATAATATTGAAAAAAACGAATTGTCTAATGCAAAAGGAACAGAAGAATTCAAAGAAATAAAACATGTGGATAAGGAGGAACTGCCGGGCACTATAATTAATGATAACGACGGGAATGCTGTTTACAATGAGGAAGGTAATGTCGTATTGCTGACATATCGTTATGAAGACGGAACAGACAGTTGGATTCTACATATATTGGAAAAAGATAGTTTAGACATAATAAAGCAAGTTAACGTTTTTAAGTAGCGTTTGGCGAATGAAACGCAAGTAGGATGCAACTTTATTTATATTAAAACTACGACAAGGGGTTTTATAGAGGAGGTTTCCATGTACACAATTCAGCGAATGTCAGATGCAGAAAAACAGATTATGGAGTTCATATGGGCCGCCGGTCGCCCTATTACGACCAGAGAGATCATTGCCAATTTGCCGGAAGATAATAACTGGAAGCAAAGCACAGTCATTACGTTTCTGGCCCGGCTGATGGAAAAAGGGATTCTCAAGGCTGTGAGGATAAGCAAGGCAAATTATTACGAGCCGTGCATAACGGAACAGGAATACCGAAATTTTGAGACCAAGCAGTTTATTACCGACGTTCATAAAGGTTCAGTATTGGGGTTTATAAGTACCTTATGTGATAATGGCGACTTGACGAAAGAAGACATTGAAAAACTCATGAAGCGCCTGAAAAAGTAGGTGATGGTATGCTCTTAGACTTTTACAATCATATAATGATTATGTCGGTTGTAGGTGGAGGACTATACCTTATTCTGAAACTTTTAAGCGTGGTGACGTTCAGATATTTTACCGCAGCTTGGCATTATTTCTCCTGTTTGGTTTTGAGTACATTTTTTCTTATCCCTTATTATGCCTTGCTATCCAGATTTGATTTGAATTTTATCCCTAAAGTTGATGAACTGGTATTACTTCCCCAAACTCTATTAAATCCATCTTCTCCTATTAAATCGGCTGCCAAAAAAGTTGCAGTATCACCTGGAGAAAATTATGCACTCTATTCCTGCCTTGAATTTATTCCCTATCTTTTAATGGCCGGGACAGTGATATTCACAGTGATTATTATTGTTCAGAATTATAAGCTAAATCGGCGTATATTCAAAGCGTGCCGGTTAGCGGCTGATCCAGAGATTTTGGAGACCTTTGCAAAGTGCAAACAAGAATTAGGGATAAGAAAAGAGATACCGGTATACATTTCCGCTTATATAAACACGCCTTTTCTCAGTGGTATCTTCAGCCCCCGTATCGTATTGCCGAATATCGGATTTCAAGCAGAAGAATTACGCTATATTTTTATTCATGAACTGACCCACTGGAAGAACCATGACGCATGGCTAAAGTCCTTAATGCTTTTCATCAATGTCGTCCATTGGTTCAACCCTTTGGCTTACATGGCCAGACGTGATATTGACCGCTTGGGTGAGGCTTTTTGTGACGAAAGCGTTACCCGTTCAATGAATCAGGAGGAGAGGAGGCGGTATTGCGAATTAATTTTAAGTGTACTATGGCATGTTGCCGAGCCAAATAATATATGTTCCGCTTTCAGTGACAAGCGGGATATCGAAAGGAGGATTTCTATGATTATGAAAGCTGAAAAGTGTAAAAAATGGGTTCGCATGTTCGCAGTGGCAATGACATTGGCACTTGCGGTGACGGGTACAGCCGCGGCATATGCTGCGACGGCTGGAGGCGCGGAAGGTATATTGGATTCCTCAGCGCCCATAAGCGCAAATGTTTTAAGTGGTGCAAATACAGGCGCCTTAGTGGCGGAAGCGGATGGACTAACCCCCGCTCTATCGGAAGTATCGCCAAAATCAGAGGTTTATTCGGTTTCTAAAGACAATGTTCCTATGGGAACGGTTACTTGGGCTGACACAACAATTCCCTACCATACCGAGATGAGATTTATCTCGTCAGCACCCGACGGTTATTTCGTAATAGGAAGCGGTATTACAGCAACCTTCAAGTTTAGCATAAAAGGCGGCAGCAGTGAAAACATCCGGGTCGCTTTTAAAGACAGGAGCGGCAACACAATTGTTTTATTTGAAGGTTCAGCCAGCTCGAAAACTGTATATTATACACCATCTCAAGATACCGAGGGTAATTTTTATGTTTGGAATAAGGGAGTTGCAAATATTACCCTTACGAATATATCTTTGAGTTATTAAGCTTATTTAAACTGTCATATGAAGCGAGTTATGCTTAGAGGAAAAAACCAAAAGAAAATAGAGCCACAAAAAGTAGAAAAACCTCCTTTAATTTATCCTTAATATGGCAGAGATAAGTTTAAAGGAGGTTTTTAAGACGGCTACTAAAGCGGAAATTAATTTGTTGGAGGTAAATTCCTTGCAGAACTACGACAACTAGCTCTTATGCAAGAAAATTGAATATGATGGTTCAAGAGATGTGAGGACTCTGTCCTCTACATTTCTTGTCAAATCAAGGCGTAGGCTGCAAGGTTCTTCTTGCGGCCTACGCCTTTCATTGTCGCTTTTTAAGGAATACAACGGAAAAACAATAGCTTTTGTTGTGAAAAGAAGAACGAATACCAGGTAGAGATAATTGAAAAAAATTTTTCCGTAACCCTGTATTATCTCCTGCTGATTTCAATGTATAGGGTGGAGAGGAGGAAAGCCCTATGAAAAGGAGCGCTGAAACCTATAAGGCGGTAGAAAAAGCGTTCTGCGCCTATATAAAGATTGTGCTGACACGCTCTGCGCGGGGATATTTCCGTGCCCAATACAAGTATTTCAACAGGAGCATTCCATTGGAGGAAGTACAGGAAATCAATCTATGCTCCGATGCCGATATAGACATCAACATCCCTATTTCCAATGGAGACAAGCTGGATGAATACGTAGAAAATGAAATCCTGTCTGCGGTTATCAGCACTCTCAATTCAAAGGACAAGCAGTTGCTTTACCTGAAATATTACGAGGACAAGACCGATTATCAGCTTTTCCTCATATTCGGCGTGACGCAGCAGAGCATCACCGAGCGAAAAAACCGGATTTTGAAAAAGCTGAAAAGTCGGTTTCAGATATGAACCACCCACTTTCTATTTAATCCGCGCTCCTCCTGCTTCCGTAAAAGCTAACCACTTTTACGGAAAGGAGGAAAGGCCATGCCGGAAATACTAGATTTAATCGAAGCCGCCCAGCAAGGCAATGAACGGGCAATGGAAACCCTCATTCGGCGCTTTGAACCGCTCATTATCAAGAAATCCTGCCTGTTCGGGAAACTGGACGAGGATTGCAGGCAGCATTTGACGCTGGAATTCATATTGGCTGTACACAATTTTGACCTGAAACGGTTTGAGCAATAAGCGATAAGGCTTGCAGAGAAATTTTTTCTGCAAGCCTTGTTTTTGCCCTGTATTTTACAGGGCTTTTTTCAATGTATAGGACGAGAGGGCAAGGCAGCTTCCCCTTCATGGTCTTTGACAAGTGAATAAGGCAAACCGGATACCTTCAATGTGCGGCCCAGCCGCGCCGCAGGTACGCCAAGACTTCCATTCATGGAACGAGCGACAAATACCATGCGGCAGCCAGGCCGTGGCTGGCCTGCTGGCGATAACCCGTACATTGGCACAATGATACTTCCGTTCAGTCACAGTCCGAGCGTGATTAAACCGTCGCAGGCAATGAGAACGGCCCGCCAGCATGGGGGGAGGTGAAATTCCTATGGAGCAGCGGCCCGCTGCCGTCCGGTAAGCCTCTGTTTTGAAAGTAGAGCAAGTTAAAGCCGTGCCTTTGCCATGCCATGAAACGGCCATGCAGAGCAACAACAAGCGCGGCTTTCATCTGTTTACCTTCATGCGAAAGGAGGACGGTAATCATGGCCGTAAGAAAAAAGGCAACAGCCGCGCCCGCTTTAGAGCTTCCTATGCTCAAAACCGTGGAAGCCATGAGCAAAATCAGCGGACTGGGCGAAAACAAGCTGCGGGAACTGATGGACAAGGGCGAAATCGAATACGTCCAGAACGGCAACCGCCGTCTGCTGGCTGATGCCGCCATATGGAACTGGTACGAGCGCAACAAAATCACTGTTGCCGCATCCTCCGGGAAGGAGGGATAAGCTTTGTCTATACAGACCCGTACCATCAAAAATAAGCGGGACGCCGAAGGCGCACTGACAGGCCGGGCCGGGACTGTTTACGATGTGTTCATCCGTTACAAAACCGACGAAGGCTACAAGACCTACGGCAAACGGGGCTTTACCTCCAAAACCGAGGCCATCCAGCATGAGGCCGAAATGCAAGTGAAACTCCGGCGGCCCGGCTTTCAAGCCATAATGAAAGCGGAAAACAAGCAGACATTGGGCGAATATCTCACTCAATGGGTAGAACGGTACGCCAAGACCAACCTGCGCCCCAGTACCTACCATACCTACCAATACCATATTGAAAAATACGTCATCCCCCATTTAGGCGGTGTACCCCTGCGCAATCTCACCCCCGCGCTGCTGGACGGTATGTACGAAAAACAGATAGCGGGCGGCTTATCCCACAACACCGTAAAAAGCACTCACCGGGTATTGGGCGTTGCGTTGGAACATGCCCGCAAGTATAATTACATTGAAGTCAATCCCACGAAAAACATCATCAGCAAGCTGAACAGGCCCTCAAAAACCCCCGACCCTTATACCATTGAACAGATGAAAACCCTTATGGACAACGTAACGGGTACGGAATGGGAAATGCTTGTGGTGTTGGGCGGCCTGTATGGAATGCGGCGCGGTGAGATAGTGGGACTGCGCTGGGACAACGTGGATATGTCAAAAGACCTGTTCATGGTGGATGAACAACTGCCCTTTGGCATCAAAGGGGACGTGAAGCTGCTGGATGAACTGGCCCCGGTCAAATCCCAAGAACGTTTTCTGCCCATAACGGAGGAAGCCCGCCCCTACTTTGAACGACAGCTTGCCCTGCAAGCCGAGCAGAAGCAACAAACCATCCAGAGCGGGCGGGAATACTTTGATAACCGGCTGGTAGTGGCAAACCCGGACGGCACGCCCATCCTTCCCAATAACGTAACGGCAGGCTTTTCCAAACTGCTGAAAAATCTTGAACTGCCCCATATGCGTTTTCACGACCTGCGCCATTCGGCGGCCACCAACATGCACCAGCTAACGGGCGACTTCTACACCGTGGGCGAGATTTTAGGCCACACCCTAAACGGCATCGGCATACAGTTGGGCTTATCCAGCAACTTAAATGCGGTTACAGAGCGGTATGTCGATGTGCGGCTGGAACGGAAAATGGAAGTGCTTGCCCCATACCACAAGGCAGTACACCAAAGCCATAAGGAACCTTCCCAGCCGGAGAAAAAACGGCGCGGCAGGCCCCCAAAAAAGAACTGGGACATGGAACGGTAACGCCGTGAAAAATGTTATCGTGTTGCAATATTGTTATCAAACCTTACAAAGCGACCCCGTAAAATCTTATGAGGACGCATAAGGAGAAAACGGCGAAAAGCCTGATATATAAGGCTTTCTGCCGTGTAGTTATAAAACCTTATACGGCTTTGTGAGGGTAAAAAGGCTGCGAAAAGTAATTAAAAAAATAAAAACCATCTGCTGAATAGAATCTTTTCTATCCATAGATGGTAATTAGCATGGTGCGGCGGGCGGGACTTGAACCCTATTTATTCTCGGAGTGGTTGTGGAATACTTTCCAAATAACCTATCAAGCTTTTAAATATTTACTTGTTTTCAATAACCTTTAAAATACAACTACTCATTGGTATATAATCTTTATCCACCGCTGCAATTGTTGCATTCAATAATGTATCCTTATCAATTAAGGACCAATTTATAATATAACCACAATATAAGGCCAATTGACGGATAAACTCTCTAATAGTGCGCCCATTACCTTCTCTGAATGGATGTATCATATTAATTTCGGACATATAATAAGCTGCCTTTTCAGAAAAATTATCCACCTCTTAAATAGCCATCATTTTTTAACTCGCTTAGTATACGTTCCAGATTATCTTCGATAAATTCACTTTTACAGAAATCTGTAGACCCTTTAGAGATGTTCTCCAATCTGAACTTACCTGCAAAAGGATAAATATCCTGAAAGATGAATTTGTGTAACCTCTTCAGGTGCGTTATGCCAAATTTACCTTTAACAGTTTGATACTTTTCAAGTTCGTATTGCCTAATAAATGTAATATCCGCTTCATATTCATTTAATGCTTTTATATCTTTAATGTGTGCTTTATTAATTAACACGTCAGTTCCTGGATAACAATATTGCGATTGCCCCGTTTCAGCACGATCGTATTTCGAAAAGCCACTACCCATTTTTACCGGCCAAATTTTGAAGCATGTTTCGCTTTTATCTTTGCAATAGCATCTCGGCTGCTAATTTTACCTTCAAGATAATGTTGTCCAATTCTTTGCGCATACACACTTGGCTTCAATCCTTCAAAATCCATTGAGGCTTTTACGCTGGAGGCCACTCTTTTATTGACAACCGTTGAAGCTTTCGCTTTCAAATATATCACCCCTTGGTATTATTATACTCAAAATTCAAGGGAGATAGACAAAGATAATCCTCTTGTGCACGCTCATCATAAACACTGGCCCTATTCTCATTCCTGATTGCCCTGTCAAGAGGCATAATAAGTGCTACCGCACCGTCAATACGTTCGGTGCTTTTCTCCTTGTTCAGTTTCATGTTACCAACAGGGTCAGTTTTGACGTATATATTGTCCATCATCCAATGCAGTACCGGATGGTCTCCATGAACTATTTTCTTTTCCAGAAACAACTTCATCAGCTCCTTAAACAGCATATCCTTATAGCCCTGCCCAAAAGATATGACTGTAAATCCCATACCTTCAAGATCCTGAGCCATCTGTAAAGCACCCCAACGATCAAAGGCGATTTCTTTGATTCATAATTAGTATTATACTCTGGGTGCTGATTCTCTATCTTTGTCTTTCGATCATGACATGGTGAAAATGATCGCTTGTTTCTCTTGTCAGGCTCAAAGTAATCCCTACGGTAGTTGCCAAAAAACCTTCCAAGTCAAATTGAGCCAATTAATCTGCAACCATAAATCTATCAAGTTGGCTCGTTCCTGGGAACATACACTGCCTATTCTTCTTCACCAAAATACGGTGTTCTATATCTTTTGTTAAAAAGTGCACCTCGATGCAAAAGGGATGCATCTCTACGCAAAAAGGAGTTAAAAATTCACTTTCAGCAACTTGAGAACACCCCAGAAACACAACAAAGCCCTGTATTACAGAGCTTTTCATTGTATCAAAGATTAAGTTTTAAAAATATGGTGCGGCGGGCGGGACTTGAACCCGCATGCCTCTCGGCATACGCCCCTCAAACGTACGTGTCTGCCTGTTCCACCACCGCCGCATTTATTTAATTAGTCATTCCGACAATGGGTATTATACAACAGTTAATCTATTAATGTCAATTTTATTATTCATAATGCAATACTTCAATAGGCTCTAACTCGGCTGCTTCGCGGGCAGGATAATATCCAAATACCATCCCTACTATGGTTGAAAAAGCAATAGGCATGATTGCTGCCCAGGTTTCGCATTATGATTATGAATAATACCACAGTTCTCGTTAATAATGCAAAAAAACAAGCGCCCTTAGTCCGTTTAAGAACCCGGGCCGCTTGTCTTGGGGGTAGTATAGTTATTTTGATTCTAATTTGGGTTTATGCAGTTCCACTTCAAACCAGTCGACCATATCCATGTTATTTGCTTCTAACCGGCTGACATTGGGGCCGAGCAGTTTGGCACTGTTCTGTTGAAACAGCCAGACGCAGGGGGCATCATCAATTATTATCTGTTCGGCACGGTTGAGCATTTTGAGTCTCTTACCGGTATCCGGTTCCATTCGGGATTGATTGATAAGTTTATCAACCTGAGGATTACGATAACCGGAATAATTACTTATCCCCATCTGGGAGCTATGAAATAGACTATAAAGAAAATTATCGGGATCAGGATAGTCAGGCTGCCATCCTACCCTAAAAAAGCTCACATCCATTTTAGCCAGCTGTTTCTGATAATAAGACCAGTCTACTTCCTGCAGCTGAACAGCTATGCCTACCTCGGCCAACTGACCGGCAATTATTTCGGCAATCAGCTGATGCCCGGGATTACTGTTATAACTCAGGGTTAGTACAGGCAACCCTTCCCCGTTGGGATAGCCGGCCTGATCAAGCAAGCTTTGGGCCTTTTCCGGGTCATATGAGTAGCCTCGCAGTTGCTTATTATATCCCGCCAGTCCCATGGGAATCACCGATTTTAAAGGCCGGTAAAGTTCCCCGCCGTTCAATTGCTTGATTATCGCCTCTCGGTCAATAGCATAGTTTATGGCCCGGCGCAGCAGGTAGTTATCGATATAAGGCTCCCGGTTGATATTAAAGCCTAAAAAATAAGTTTCCAGCAGCGGTTTGGTAATTAGCCGGTCTTTGTATTCCTCACTCTTTTTGAGGTTCTTTATCTCCCCGAAGGGAACACTGTCGAGAAAGTCTATCTTGCCTGCCTGGTAATCCTTAAAGGCATCCTCATCACTCTCATACAGGTTTATGTTGATCGCCGCTAGTTTCGGTAACCCGCGGTGGTATTTATCATTGCGAACCAGCAAAACATTTTGGTCCTTAATCTCCTTTAAAATAAAAGGCCCGGTACCAGGTGGCAGAATGGTCTTTTCCGGATTGGCGGCAACGTCCGTTATCCAAAACATAGGGTTGGTGAGACAGTATATAAAGGCCCGGTGCGGTTGGGTAAAAAATATCTTGATGGTTTGGTCATCTTTGACCTGAATGCCGGAAATGTCGCCGGCTCCTTTTACTTTTTCGGAAGCTCCGACAATAGGCAGGAATATACTATTGTTGTACCAGTCTTTAGTTGCACTAAAATTATACTCCCAGGATGATTTAACATCATGTGCGGTTAGTTTTTTACCATTTTGAAAATAGATGTCTTTCTTAAGGTATATGGTCAAGGTTTTTCCAGTTGCCGAATATCTCCAGCTTTTGGCGATATTAGGTTTTAACTTTTGAGATGCTTCATCATAATATACCAACCCCTCATACATGGCCGATGCAGCTAATCTTTCCGGCCGGGTCAGAGCCTGAGCAGGATGAATTGATTCCACCTTTCCTACCGCTCCCACATTTAACGGGCGAGGATCAAGGTTCGTCGTCGTGTAGAGAGTCTGGTTGTATACAAATGCCAGCCCGGCTAACAATACGAACAGGCTTATCGCTAAGCCAATCATTATCTTCTTTTTTTGCCTGTAATCCACCTTCACGCCTCCTCCTAATAGCCTGTCTACAGACATTGTATTAAGAGAAGATCATGAATATTACTGAAAGCAGGATAAGTGAACCTGGTTTAAAAGAGTAAGTTTTACTTTGACCAGGTTCACTTATTCATAAATAGCTCGATAGGCCTCGTAATTTTTGAGTACGTTATGTACATATTCGCGGGTTTCGGGGAAGGGAATTTTTTCTATATTATGGGCAGTTCCATCCCACTCATCGTTCACTACCCATTGCTTTACTTTGCCTCGTCCGGCATTGTAAGCAGCTACAATTATAGGGATGCGCCCGTCAAACTCCTTACTCAGGTCAGCCAGATACCAGCAGCCCATGCGTATATTTATTTCCGGGTCGTGCAGCTTAACCGGGTCAAACTCTCCTGTACCCATTTGGCTCGATATCCATTGGGCTGTCTCAGGCATTATCTGCATTAAACCTCTGGCTCCGACTGATGACTGTGCTCCGGTTTGGTATTTACTCTCGGCTCTTATTATGGCAAAAACCAGATAAGGATCTATGTTATATTCATAAGCTGTTGCCACTACCAGCTCCCGATGCGGCTGAGGATAAAAAAAAGTAATCCACTTGGGAAAAGTCAGGATTATGGCTAAAAAGACCAGTATCATTAGCCAGAGCAGGGTCGGAAAACGTGGTTTTGCGTTACGTTTCACGCGGAATCCTCCACAGAGTTGATTATTATATAATATTTATGAATCCTGTATAATATCATTGAAATATCTGGCAGTAGTTTTTTCTGTTTCCTTAATACTATTACTATTGTCAATAACGACATTTGCCTGCCGGGCTTTTTCATCCAGCGGCATTTGTGAATTGATGCGTGCCAGAGCTTCCTCCCGGGTATAGTTGTTGCGGTGCATGAGCCTTTCTATCTGGGTTTGGCGGTCCACCCAAACTACCCATACCTGGTCACACATGTCCTCCATATGAGTTTCAAATAAAAGCGGTACATCCATAACCACCACTGCATCAGGATGCACCTTGCGAATCTCGGCTATATCATGTTCATAGGTCTCTATTACCCGGGGATGTACGATTTCATTAAGGTGTTGTAACCGCTTAGGGTCATTAAAAACTATGGTGCCCAGCCGGTCACGATTAATAGACTGGTCAGGATTAATAATATGTTGGCCAAATTCCTTTACGATTTCTTCCCAGGCAGGCTTATGCGGCTCAATAACTTGATGAGCCAATTCATCAGCATCTAAAAGGATAGCACCCAGGTCCTTTAACACCCGGGCTACAGTACTCTTACCACTGGCAATACCTCCGGTCAGGCCAATAATTTTCAATATCATCACCCATTTTTTAAATTAGTTGAACGATTCCTATAGTAACCAGAATTAAACCCGGAAGCACCGAAGTAATACTTAACCAGCGCTGATTTCTAATCACTCTTCCCAGGGAAATACCGCTATTGATCAATATAAATTTTAACACACCCACACATATAGCCGTCAATAAAATACTGAACCCGGCCATAGCCGCTCCAAATCCTGCTCCCAGGGCATCCAGAGCCAGCGCCAGGCCCAGGAAAAAGGCCTCCCGGGGACTAATTTCACCGGAACAATCCATATCTGCAGTGGCCGGTTTTTTTAATATCTGTACTATTATTCCCAGGGTATTTACCTTGATAGTCAGCAATGGTTTGTCATAATCATTGTCTAGAGCATTAATTTTTTCCCCACAAGCTTGCAGTAAAAAGTATATGCCAATAATGACCAGCAAAACAGCTCCCAGTTGTGAGGCAATATGCGGATCGAGTATAGCTGCTAACCCCTGCCCGCAAAGCATGGAAACCGTAACCGCTGTTGTTGACGCCAAGGATATAACCAACAATGATACCATAGGAATCTTAATTTTCTTAACCCCATAAGCTATCCCGGCCAGGAACCCGTCCCCGCTGACCGCCAAAGCTAACATTATAATCATTGCTGTTTCCACCAGGTGCCACTCCTATCCTTATATAGATATGTTTATACCTACTATATGGATAGTAGCCACAAAGTGTGTCTATCTCTGGCAATGGTCACAAAAATGAGAGCTTCGGCCTCCCAGCCTGATTACTGTTAGTGTTCTGCCACATTTGGTACAAGGCAGATTAGTCCTGCCGTATACCTTGAGCAGTTTTTGAAAATTTCCCTTTTGATTGTAGCCGTCACGGTAGTCCCGAAAACTGGTTCCCCTCTGGGCAATACTGTTTCTGAGTACCTTTTTGATGGCCCTATTAAGCCGCTTAACCTCGGCGGAGGTAAGAGACCCGGCTGCCCGGTCAGGACGAATACCAGCTGCAAACAGAGATTCATCGGCATAAATATTGCCAATTCCGGCAATAAGGTTTTGATTAAGGAGCAAATTCTTAATTGCCACCCGGCGGTTTTTAGTAATTTGGGATAAATATGCGGCGGTAAATTGGCGGGAAAGCGGTTCCACTCCCATGTGGTCGAAGAAATGACCGATGTCCTTAACAAACCATAGTCCCCCAAAGCGGCGCGGGTCCTGGTAGACAAATTTCTTATCATTATCCCAATGAATGACTACATGAATATGGGGGGCGACCAGTTCTTCCTCTTCCTCGGCCATATATAAACGTCCGCTCATCCCCAGGTGGATAATCAGCCAGTGCCTATTACCCAGCACCAGCAACAGAAATTTCCCCCGGCGCCCTACGTCATCAAGGGGCTCCCCATAAATATCTGCTGCCGGATAGTCCTGCCGGCGAATAACCTCTGGTTTAAAAACATCTATGCCAGTAATCCGCGACCCTACACTTGGAGCAAGCGATCTTCTAATAGTCTCAACCTCCGGCAACTCCGGCATAAAAAACCTCCCTAATGTTTGGCATTAATAGACGCAGACTAACGCAGACTATTATGACTTCCGCAGATTAATTATAAACTTATTACTCCAGGTTATAGCCTATTAACTAACATATAAAAACCTAAGATCAGGTCAGCGTAAGTCATAGAAGTCTGCGTAGTCTGCGTCTATTTTAATATTCTTTCATATCGTACCAGTTGTCCCCGGTTTCCAGCGATACTTCCAGGGGCACTTTGAGGGTGCAGGCATTTTCCATGCATTCCCGGACCAGCAGGGCTACCTCTTCTAATTCGTCCCGTCTTACCTCCAGTACCAGTTCGTCATGGACCTGCAGCAGCAATTGGGAATTAAGCTGGCGTGACTTTAATTCTTTATATACCTTTATCATGGCCAGCTTGATTATATCCGCCGACGTACCCTGAATGGGGGTATTTAAAGCCATACGCTGGGCAAAGGACTGTACCATCTTGTTTTTGGCCTTAAGGTCGGGAAGGTAACGCCGGCGTTTCAAAAGGGTTTCCACATAACCATATTTTTTCCCAAACTCCACTACTTCTTGCATATAGCGCCGGACCCCCGGATAAGTATCCAGATAATTTTCAATATAAATAGCCGCCTCTCGGCGGGATACACCAGTATCGCGGGCCAGGCCAAAATCGCTTATACCATATACAATCCCAAAGTTTACCGCCTTGGCCCGGCGTCTCAGGTCATAATCCACTTTTTCCAGAGGTACTTTAAATATCTGTGATGCGGTAAGGGTGTGAATATCAACCCCCTGGCGGAATGTCTCAATCAGCATTTCATCCCCGCTTATATGAGCCAGGGACCGCAAATCAATCTGGGAATAATCGGCAGATAGCAGAAGCCAGTCGTCATCCCGGGCTGTAAAAGCCTTGCGTATACGCCGTCCTTCTTCCATTTTAATGGGGATGTTCTGTAAATTGGGCTCTACACTGGAGAGTCGGCCGGTAGCTGTCAGAGCCTGCTTAAAAATTGTGTGGACCCGTCCCGTGTCGGGATGAATCAAAGCCTGCAGGGCGTCCACATAGGTTGATTTTAATTTGGTCAGTTGCCGGTAATGCATTATATAAGGAATTATTTTATGTTCATCATATAGCTTTTCTAAAACCTCTACCCCGGTAGAATATCCGGTTTTAGTCTTTTTTATCGCTTTCAGGCCCAAATCCTCAAACAGTACTTTGCCCAGTTGCTTGGGTGAATTAATGTTAAATTCCTGGCCGGCGGCCTCATATATCAGTTTTTCAACCTTATCAATCCTGACCGCCAGATCCTCAGAGATTTCTTCCAGTGTTGGTCTGTCCACCTTTACACCGCAAAATTCCATTTGGGCCAGTATTTCCACCAGCGGCAATTCCACCTGCCGGTATAAATCCATCAGTTCCCCGTCGATCTGACCGGCCAGTTTGACCCGCAGCTCCTCCAGGTTACTCACCAGCTGGGAAGGCTCATCTGCCGCCACGTTCTTATTTAGAAAGGTCAGGATGGCTGCTTTAAGGTCCTCACCT
Organism: Syntrophomonadaceae bacterium; assembly: GCA_050943315.1. Classification (GTDB taxonomy): domain Bacteria; phylum Bacillota; class Syntrophomonadia; order Syntrophomonadales; family Syntrophomonadaceae; genus JBDKUD01. Next base: position 15,141 of record JBMNOY010000010.1, on the reverse strand, counting down.
TGAAAAGAAGGATCTTTTACATAGGCCAAAAGCATGGTATCATCGACTACTCCATCCAGCTGAATACCATATCTCATTAGTATTACCCGGGCCAATTTGGCGTTATGCAAACACTTTTTTACTGCTGCTGATTCGAGCAGGGGACGAATCCATTCCAGTCTGTACATAGACTTATCTGAAACCTGCAGGCCGTAAACCTGTCCTTTAGAGGCCAGCAGGATTTGCTTCAACCTGCCCCACATGGGATGATGGTAGTCATAATCCACCAAAACGGAGATTATATCCTGACTGTCAACAGTAGCTTGAAACTCGGCCACGTCCTCCGCTGATTCCATATAGTGAGTCTCAATATCCGGCAGAGTGGTAACTACATCCGGAATACTCTCTGTTGCTAACAGGGCATTGGCAAAGCCATTAAACTCCAGGCGCTGGTACAAAGGCAGGAGCCTGGCGCGATCAGGCTCTTTTCTTACATAGTCTTCTGGTCGAAAGTCAATTTCCACTTTTCTATTAATGGTAGCCAAATCCCGGCTTAAAAAAGCCAGTTCCCGGTTATCAATCAGTTTCTCCTTAAGTTTGGCTCCAGAAACTGTAGCTACATTATTATAGAGGTTATCCAGGGTACCATATTGCTTTACCAGTTTTATAGCCGTTTTTGCTCCTACCCCCGGTACCCCGGGAATATTATCTGAAGCATCACCCATCAGGGCCTTTATATCAATCATCCGTTCCGGGCTTACTTCCCATTTTTCTGCTACTTTGACCGGGTCATAGCGTTCCATTTCGGTTATGCCCTTTTTAGTCATAAGAACCGTGACCTTATCCGATACCAGTTGCAGGGCGTCACCATCCCCGGTCACAATAAGGCTCTCCATTCCCCGATCTTCCGCCATCTTGCTCAAGGTACCGATAATATCGTCGGCTTCGTAGCCTTCCAGTTCCATATAAGTCACATTAAGCCCGGCAAGCACTTCCCGTATAATCGCAAATTGACCAACCAGTTCATCCGGAGCCGCACTGCGGTTAACTTTATAATCGGCAAACAGGTTATTACGAAAACTCTCCCGGGCTTTATCAAAAGCCACTACCAAATGAGTCGGCTGCTCCTGGTCCACCACCCGGTTAAACATGGTTAAGAATCCATAAACGGCATTAGTATAAACACCATCACGGGTATGCAGCAAGGGCAAAGCATAAAAAGCCCGGTATAAAAGGCTGTTTCCATCTATTAACATAAGCTTGTCAGCGGACAAGGCCAATACCTCCTTAAGTGCGAGCAGTGAGGATATCCTGTTTGCTTCTGTCTTTAGCAAAGGGAAAATAGACACTGGCGACTCGGTCGCATGCAGACTATTAAGACTCTCGCAGTTTTCTATTTAATAAAGTCTGCGTCTATCATACCCTGCACACCTACCACACATGTATATAACAGCTTCACGAATAAAACTTATGGGCAGGAAATTACCTGCCCATTTTTTATTATATCCTTTTATTTACTTTTGATAAATCTCTCTTATGGTTGTACATCCTCCATTAAATAAACATTAATGGTAGTTTTGTTCAATTGAGCTTCCAGTCCGGCTTTTTTGGCACGCCACTCATTAAGCTGAGTCTGCAATTCATTCAGCCGAGCAGGGTTAATGGCAGAATTAGCCGGGGATTTGAGATCGTTGATTTGCTGTTTGATGCTTTTTATATTATTAACTGCCTCGTTATACTGTTGAATAAGCTCGACATTATTGCTTACCGAGTTCTCAATTTTCCCCACACTATTAAGCTCATTTAATACCTGATCTGACCTGCCTTCATCCACCTTAATCGATACTCCTTTGACCTGGGACCGGGAGAGGGTCTGGGGAGCAGTGTTTTCGACAGGTAATACCTCATACTGGCCCTCATTGGACGCCGCAATCTTTATCACCTTTTGCACCGAGCTGTCAATATCATTTACCATTATTCTGCTGGTAACCATTTCGGTACTTTGTGGCGCCAACTGTTGTTCAGCATCAAGCTCTTGCTCCTGTTGGTTTTCTATAGTTACCGGTACCGATGCCGAAGATGGATTGTTGATCCGGTGTTTGACCACAGATGAAGGCTCCTCCGTCAGGTTGGACTTCCCGGTTTCTTCTGGTTGGTGGTTAACTGTCTCATTATTTGGTGGAATTTTCGTGTGTTTAAGTATGTCTTCAATAGCTACCCTGGGATTGTTTTTTCGGGCATTAAAATATTCCTTTATATTTGCTATCAGTTCACCAGCTGGCAAGAAGCTGCTGGCGTAGATACCTACAGCCAGTGCGATACTTGCTACACCGGCTGCTAACCACCCCGCCTGTTTGGGGGTTTTTAAGGTTTTACGGCCGAAATATTTGATATTCTCACTGGCCAGGCGATTTGCCAGGTCCTGGGTGAATTTGTCTGGAACCGTAAGGGCAGGAAGTTCGCGCACCATTTTGCAAACCAGGTTCATTTGTTCCAATTCATTGCGGCAATGAGAACATGTCTTAAGGTGTGCTCTGATCTGGTTGGTTTCCTTTTCATTTGTCATCTCATCAATATAAGGAGAAAGTAATTCCTTTACTTTATCGCAGTTCATGGTGCTCCTCCTGGGTTTTTGGACGAGGGGCCTAAGACAAAAGTTCCCGGTCGGATAACTTCTTGCGAAGAATATTTCTGGCCCGGCTAAGCCGAGATTTAACCGTTCCGACCGAGCAATTTAATATTTCGGCAATTTCCTCGTAAGTCAGGTCCATCATATCTCTTAGAACAATTACAGCTCTATGTTCAATTTTAATCTGACTTAAAATGTTATGTATGTACTGTGAAGTCTCTTTCCGTTCATATATCACATCAGCAGTTGGGTTTGGGTCGGCTACCTCTTTATCCACCGTATCCCCGTCTTTGGTTGCCAGAGGTTCATCAAGTGACAACGGCAATAATCGTCGTTTCCTGCGCCGCAGCTCATCCAAACAAACATTGGTAGTTATGCGATATATCCAGGTTCCAAAGTTGGAGTCCCCTTTAAAAGAGCGTAAAGACCGATAAGCCTTGATAAACGACTCCTGCGCCATATCATAAGCATCATCTTCATTGCCCATATATCTGAACGCCAGGGCATACACTTTATTTTGATATCTGGATACTAATTCCTCAAAAGCCCGTGCATCAGCATCCAGGCTTCTCTTAACCAGTTCTACATCTGAAAGCATTCAATAGCTCTCCCCTGTGGCAATAATATATATTTCATTAAATAAAGCCCCAACCATAGTAACCTTGTATAAACAGCAAGATTCTATATTATTATATATCTTTCCGGTTAGATGTCGCAAAATCCTTTTATTGCCTGATATTTTCCCTGCAAGCGGAAAAGATGCTGCAATGGAGCAGCACCTATTGACAATATCGGCTTTGCTATATATAATAATTCTTACGTCATAAGACATTTAAGCCAGAGTGTCGGAATTGGCAGACGAGCGCGACTCAAAATCGTGTGCCGTGAGGCGTGTGGGTTCGAGTCCCACCTCTGGCACCATTCATAAAAAAAATAGAGGCCTAAGGGCCTCTTTTGTTTTATTAGCGTTTACCGATTATCATGTATTCTACGGTTTACTATTGCCTGCCTGTTGCTTATGCCAATTTATTGACCAAAAGAAGATGTACCAGATAGAAAGGTCTAAAGGATGGCTAAAGCCCATAATCTAATCGTCAGGGGAACCCATAAAGGTTCCCCCGGAAAGTTCTATAACCGGTTAAACAACCGGTATAACACTACTGCGGCATCAGCACGGGTCATGCCCTGGCTGGGCAGGAAGTTGCCGTCCTGTCTCTTTACTACTAATCCTTCACGAGAAGCTAATGATATATCTCCTTTGGCCCAGCTGGCTATGCTGTTTCGGTCGTTATATTTTAAGTACATTTCCGGGTTGGAGGGCTGCTTATAGTTTTTCTCTTCTCTCATGGTGCGGGCACATATGGCAGTTATTTGTTCTTTGTTTATTACTAAAGCCCCGCGGAAGGTGTTATCGGGATATCCGCTTATTATGTTATGGTGTTTAGCTGAGGCAGCATAGTTGTAGTACCAGGATGATGTTGGTACATCAGTAAATCCTGCTTTTAAACTGGTATCAAGTTTATACAAGGTTTTTACCATTAAGGCGGCTATTTCTGATCTGCTTATGAAGGCATCGGGATCGAAGCTGCTATCACTGCGGCCTTTGATTATGCCTTTGGCCGCCAGTACTTTTATGGCTTCTTGCACTTCTGCTGATTTGCTGGTTATATCGCTGAAGTTTTTCTGATTTTCAGCTACATAGTATCGGCCGGTTTCTTTTATGGGTATTTCTATTTTTTTGCTGGCCTGGTTGTACTTACCGCCAATAGGTTCGGCTTTTTGCCCATCTATTTTGAATACTGCCTGGTAATCAACATCTCCGGTAGATTTAGGCAGAACTATTTTTATGTTGTTTTTGAGTTTCTTTATAGTGTTGCCAATACTCACTTTAAAGGTGGGCAGTTTTATTTTTAAAGCCAGGTTTTGTTCACCCCGGGCATATCTTAATAGGTCAGCAGTACTGCCAAGCGATGCTACCATTTGTCCAGTACCGGCTACACTATCGGTTTCCTTTTCTATCTGCACACTGATAGGCCCATTTTCAGCCAGATCTTGTTTTAGTGTCGCCAGGGTAAATACGGCTCCGGTCTCCTGTCCTTCGACCCGAATGGTATCTATGGTAGTAGCTGGTTCGGTCAGGTTTTGGTCAGCTATTATGGTTACCGCCTGATCCTCCCACTGGTCAGCGGTTAAGGTTACTTCGGTCTGCAGATCCCGGTTTAAAGTAATGCTATTTTTACTTAAGATTGTTTCTATGGCAGCTCTGGTTTCAGTGGCTTTGGCTTCTTTGGCAGCCAAGATGCTTTTATCCAGGTTTATCTGGTTGTTATCTATGCTGACCGAGCTTTTTAATATCTGGGATATACCGAATTCGCAGTATCTGGTGATGGTTTCAATGCTTTCAGCATCGCTTTTCTGGTCAGCCGTCATGGTCTGGCAGACTTGGTTTAGAATATCCAGTATCTGCTGCTCACTGGCATTTCTTAGTTTCTCATAATCCAGTTGGGGCGGGGTAACAACTTTGTCAGCATCGCTAATTACTACTGGAGGTTGAGCCTGCTCGGCGGAATAAAGATAGAGCTGATTGCCAGCGGATTTGTAAACCAACTTTCCGTTGTAAAATGCCAGGTAATTAGGATCGCCATTACCATAATCAGCTACGGTTATAGTTTGATTGCCATCAAAAAGGCATAACTTATTAAGCTTGGTACCATCGTTTTGCCTCCAAGCTATTTGGCCATTATGAATACCTATCAGTCCTATATACGAACCAGAAGCTATTTCCCTGGTATTTGTGCCATCATAGAAACGCAGCTTTTGGTTGCTATTTGTCTCCTCAATCCAAGCAATTTTGCCGTTTTCAAGCGAAGTATACCAGATGTCATTGGGGACATTAGTTATTTCATTTATCTGGTTGCCATCATAAAAATATAGTATACTGCTGCTTTCACGAGTGAAGGAAAATGCGCCGCTGCTAGTTTGGGTAGTTTTAACTACAGTCCAAGCTAGTTTACCATTGTTTATTACTAAGTCGCGAATGCCAGCATTGCTATAATTTGCGATTTCACGAGCTGTTGTTCCGTTATAAAGAAAGACTTTAGCATTACCATTATTATCCTGTGCCCAAGTGATTTGGTTTCCTTCCAAATTCACATTCCATATCCTTCCAGCACTGCTTAGCTCACGTTGCTGGCCATCGTATATAAATAGCTTGGAGTCGCTACCATTTGTCCAAACCAGTTTCCCATTTTGAAAATACAGTGTCCAGCCAATATTATCGGCTATTTTATTTACAGTATGCATAAACGGGAAATACCTCTTCCTGCTGTTTGGCCTCTATACTTCCTATAAAGTGCTCTTTGTCCTCAGCATCCTGGAAAATATTTTTCCTTTCATTGCCTCGCAGCATTATATGATAAACACCGCGATTACCCAATTGCCTGGCTTGCCTGGTCAATCACCTCACCCCCTAAGAATTAAAGACCATAATCACGCTGATGTACCGCGGGCAAAAGAACCGTCCCCGTGCCCGCTTACCATTTGGGCGACTGTTTCGCCTTGCAGCAAGGCGTTTTTAATGCCCTTTACCTCGTAGGCATCGCCGATTAGGAAGGTGGAATGGTGATGCTTTTGGGCTTTAAGATATAAATCATTGCAGGGGGTGTAGCCGGTGGCCAGGACTACATGATCTGCGGGCAGGTTTTTGATAATGCCGTCTTTATCGGCATAAAGTACCTGTCTGTCTTGAATCTCCACTACCCGGCTGGAGGTTAGCCTTTTAACCTGGCCCTGTTCCAGACGGTTGATTAAATCCCGGCGGTTTTTCTTTTCCATGCCCATAGCCAGTATATGGTTTTCTTCCACAATGGTTATCCGGTTTTGGCCTTCTATCAGGTAATCAGCCACTTCGCAGCCATTGCTGCCTCCCCCGATGACTACTATATCTTCATCATGCCAGGAAATCCTTTGTTCCAAAACCTCCTCGATATTTAGACAGTGATTTTGGTCAGCTCCTTTTATGCCTGGCCGGGAGGGAGTGGAGCCGGTGGCAATAATTAAATAATCCGGATATTCGACCTTTAAATTATCAATAGTATAGGCAGTATTCAAGATGACCTTAACACCGCTCTGCTCTACTTGACGCACCATATAGTCCCGAAGCAAACCGACCCGGAATTTGTGCGGAGGAATAGTGGCCAGGTTCAAAAGTCCCCCCAGGCAATCAGCTTTTTCATACAGAGTAACCGTCAATCCCCGCCTTTGCAATGCTAAAGCTGCCTGCATACCAGCCGGTCCCCCACCTACCACTACTGCTGTTAAAGTACCCGGTGAGACGGTATGGTGATGGTAATTGGCTCGTTCCCTGCCGGCATGCGGATTTACGGTACAGTCCACCATCATGCCCCGGAAGTTGTTATCAATACAGTTATTACAGCGGATGCAGGGGCGAATATCATTAATTCTGCCTTCGCGAGCCTTGTTGGGCCATTCACTGTCAGCCAGAAAGCTGCGCCCCAGAAATACAAAATCAGTGCGTTTACTGGCAATTAGTTGATTGGCAAAAGCCGGGTTGTTTAACATCCCGCCGCTGATTACCGGGATATTGATCTCCTTTTTGACTTCACCGGCCAGATATACCCTCCAGCCTTCCTTGTAGGAGACTGGTTCTATGCTTTTTAGACCTGATTCATAAGTGCCTGAAGAACAGTTAATAATATCAGTGCCGGCCTTTTCGAGATACTTGCATATCTCAGTACTTTCCCCGGGGGTAAGTCCGCCAGGAACAAAATCGTCAATATTAAGACGTACGGATAAAGCCAATTGCGGCCAGTTATGCTTAATCCGACGGGCAATATTTAACAGCAGCCGCATCCGGTTGTCCAAACTGCCTCCGTATTCGTCATTTCTCCTATTGCTATGGGGAGAAAGGAATTGGTTTATTAAATAGCCGTGGGCAGCATGCAGCTCTACACCGTCAAAACCAGTCGTATAGGCATAACCGGCAGCAGTAACGAACTTATCTTCCATCTGTTTAATCTCTTCAATAGATAATTCATGGGGTAATTCCTTTATCATGGAACAGGCCAGCGGCGACGGGGCCACCGGCTGCACCCCGGTAAAAAGCTGGGAGGTTTGCCGCCCCGCGTGGAACAGCTGAATAAAAGCCCGGCACCCGTAGGCCTTGATGGTTTTGGCCAGGCGCTCCAAACCTGCCAGGTAACGGGGATGGTCAATATTTAACTGGCGGAAACTTTCTCGGCCGGCCGGAGCATCAACACAAGCCGCTTCAACGATAATAAGCCCTACACCGCCACGTGCCCGGGCCTCGTAATAATCCAGCGTGGTATCACTTACCTGACCGTCCGGAGTTCCATAAGCAACCAGCATAGGAGCCATAACCACACGATTTTTAACCAACAGATTACCAATGTAGCCGGGAGCAAAAAGCTCTGGAAATCTTTCCATAATACTAACCACCTTACAAAAATATTACAAATATTATATCACAGTAAGGGACTAGCCCCCACTCAAACAACAGGCAGGAAGCAGCAAAAGGCCGGTGCTTGAAAAATACACCGGCCAACCATATTTTTGATGCTTATCACCCAGGCATAAGGAAATTCGGTACCATTTAACTACATAACCCTGTGGTTATTTTACTGTAGCTGATGGAAACCGTATTCCCCCTCCACCGCGGGGTAATTGTGCTAAATAATCCCTTTTCTCTTTAATTCATCAATCTCGGCGGCAGAATAACCGGCTGCAGTGAGAATCTCCTGATTGTGCTCACCTAATTCCGGAAAGGTCAACTTTGCTTCCCCGGGAGTATCGGATAGCTTCACAACCACCCCGGGGGTAACCACTTCCCGGCCTGAACCGCCAACATCCGGTATTTTATAAATCATATCCCGGGCTGCCACCTGGGGATGCTGGCACATCTCTTCCAGGGTGAGGATAGGAGTAAAACAAATGTCACTGTCAGAAAAGAACTCCACCCATTCATCCCTGGTTTTCTGAAGCATTAATTCCCTGATATCAGCAATTATGGAACCCTGTTTAGCCTTATCCCATTTCAGTTCAATATATTCTTCACGGCCTATTTTTCTGCAAAACTGAGCCCAGAATTTATCTTCAACAGCGCCCAGGCTTACATGTTTGTTATCTTTGGTTTTATAAACATTATAGAAGGCATACCCTCCGGTCAAAACGTCATTACCTCGTTCGGGAAGGCGTCCCCACCCGGACCATTCTCCCAGGGTATAAGCAAGAAGACTGATGGACCCATCCAGCATAGCTACATCGCATAGCTGCCCCTTGCCGGTCTTTTCCCGGCTGGCCAGAGCCAGCAGAATCGCTATTACCGAATAAAGAGTTCCCGCGGCTATATCAGCAATCTGTACCGCACACATGGCGGGCATTCCCTGAAATGTACCGGTAAGCTCAGTTACCCCGGCTAAACTCAGGTAATTAAGATCATGACCGGCAACATCACGTAGTGGTCCGCTTAGCCCATATCCGGTTATGGAACAATAGATAATCTTTTCATTGATAGCTTTCAGGTCCTGGTAACCCAACCCCATTTTATCCATGACTCCGGGGCGGAACTGATCCACGACAACATCACTATCCATTACCAGTTTCTTAAAAATAGCCTTGCCTTCTTCCTTTTTTAGGTCCAGAGTGATGCTCTTTTTATTACGGTTTACAGTATAAAAACGCGCACTTTGTTTTTCAATAACCGGAGCTAAATGCCGCCCCAGGTCCCCACCCCGGGGATCCTCCACCTTAATAACCTCGGCCCCAAAATCAGCCAATATCTGGGTACAAAATGGTCCCGGGAGATACCGGGACAAGTCTAAAATTTTTACACCCTCTAAAGGATAACTCATAACAACCCCCCTAATATTACAATTATATATATATTTCCCTTTAGGGGAGGAAAATTCCTTCTCGATCAACGGTATTATAAAGCAATTCCAGTTCATGGTAAGTGGGTGGCTTGGTTTCGCCGCTTACCCTGCTGATATTTAGATCAAACATGCAATTATCCCTAACCTGCTCAGGAGTAAAGCCAGGGTGGACGGTGTCCAAATAAATCACTCCATCGTCATCAAAATGGAATACTCCCATATTGGAGATGACTGCCGAGGGACCTCCCCGGAAAGCTTTATTGTAGACCTCTCTCTTATGCACAAATTCACCACCGGGCCATTTGGGAATTCTCCAGCCAGGTGAGGTTATATAACTGCAACGTTCCACCCAGCGCCGTTTTTCTTGGATCATGATAAATACTGTTCTTTTGGCCAGAGCGTTAATATCCGCGTTACCGCCGCTGCCGGTAAGCCTTTTACCAACCGGGTAGTAACCGCCCATAGCAGTGGTGTTGACACTGCCATACTGGTCGATCTCAGCACCGCCCAGAAAAGCCATATCCACTCTGCCCCTTTGCAGCTGGCCAAAAACATCAAATAAGCCACTGGCAATTGCAGCCTGATAATGGCAGCGAGCATCGCCAACCGAGGTGGGCAGATCAATGGGACGTCCGTCTACACTGCCAGCTTCATATATACATACTGCGTTGGGAGCAGTTGTTCTTTGCGCCAGCATAATCGCCAGCATAGGCAGTCCGGTGCCGGCAAATACTACTTCCCCGTCTTTTACCTCCCTGGCCGCCGCCACTGCTAGAAGGTCGTTGGGTTTGAATTCGCCGACTTTAGCGTAATCATTGCTAGCCATTATCTCGACCCCCTTTTGACTTTTTGAGAATAACCTAGAGCCGCACTGGCCCTAAGGGTCTCCAAACGCGATACTCCTAATTTATTAAGATACTCCTCGTGGTCTTTTACTCCGAATATCCACTCTTGCGCCCAGGCATCAAAACCTTCCTGGGTGCGGGTTTTGGTATAGAAATCTCTGATAAATTCCCCGTCAGCCTCATAAGTACCGTAACATCCGGTGGGATGCCCGGCCCAGGGCAGCTCAACAATATAATCCACCAGATGGGGAGGAATCAGGTTACGCTCCGGCTCCCGGCGGATGTACTCCTCGGGTACGATTTGCTCGGTGATGACAATCAGCTTATCGGCTGATTTCATGGCTTCTTCATCAGCATACTTCTGGCCCAGGACTCTTACCGTTCCTTCCGAACCCACCAGCTGAACGTGAGCAATGCACCAGTCAGGTTGGGCAGCAGGAACCAGCGCTACTTCTGCACCGGTGAAATTTTCAGTGTACATCTCGTATTTCTTAACTGGTATTTTAGGATTAGATCCATCCCGGAGACCAGCTTTACCAAGCATGTCATATTCAGGATTTAATATATCTGAGCCCAGGGCAGCAAAGGTGGGCATAAAAGGTATTCCCTGAGCACCGGCCACCAGACGGTATAACATCTGCACATGGCTATAATCCTCACAGATCAATTCCCCGGCTTCCACTTTGCGCGCCAGATTGCCGGCTATCTTGCCAAACAGTTCATGACCGCTCCAGCAGGATTCCCAGATCTTGACACAACCGGCTCCTATGAGCATATCATCATGGGTTCCGCCATTAACCTCTATTAGGTGCAGGTCCTTTTTTCCCTGGCGAATAAGTTCCATAATTGCCGCCATAGGACGGCGCCAAATGGTAAATCCGCTGAAAGTCAGGGAATCCCCGTCTTTTATGAGGCTTATGGCTTCCGCCAGGCTAACTTTTTGGGGTCGAGCCATTATTCATACCTCCTCAATACTTGCCGACTTATAAATCCCCCCTGGATATCTGCTGGTGATATCCAGGGGACATAATTATCTAATTAAAACTTTCCGATAACTTCGCGGCCTATAATCATTCTCTGAATCTGGTTGGAGCCTTCGTAGATTTGGGTAATCTTAACATCTCTCATCATTCTCTCTACCGGGAACTCGCTGCAGTATCCATAACCACCCATAAGCTGAACACAGTTGGTACACACTTCCATACCGGTATCAGTAGCAAACTTTTTGGCCATGGAGGCTTCCTTGTTGTGCGGCAAGCCATTATCCTTAAGCCATGCTGCCCGGTATATTAAAAGCTGTGCCGCATCAAGGGCTGCCGCCATATCTGCGACCATAAACTGGACTCCTTGATTGGCCGCCAGCGGTTTGCCAAACTGTTGTCTCTCCTTTATATACTGAATCGTGTATTCCAGTGCTCCTTCCCCAATACCAAGGCCTTGAGCGGCGATAGTAATACGCCCGCCGGCGAGGAGCCCCATGGCAACTTTAAAGCCGTCATTAATTTCGCCCAGTACATTTTCCTTGGGAACTTTCACATTATCGAAATATAGTTCTACTGTAGCCGAGCCATTCATGCCCATCTTTAAAACTGGTTTGCTCATGGTAAATCCCGGAGTGTCCTTTTCAATTATCAGACAGGTTATGCCTTTCCCGGGACCCTGGGTAGGATCAGTTTTGACAAATGTGCAATAGGTGGTAGCAACACCGCCATTGGTTATAAATATTTTGCTGCCATTAACCAGGAAGTGGTCTCCTTTATCTTCCGCTTTGCATTTAAGCGAAGCCGCATCAGAACCGGCATTAGGTTCAGTCAAAGCATAAGCCCCGATTATTTCTCCAGTTGCCAAAGCCCGCAAATATTTTTCTTTTACCCTCTGACTGCCATAGAGATAAGTACTCATACAGCCTAACCCGGTGTGAACGCTCATAATAACCGCAGTTGATGCGCAGCATTTAGCCAATTCTTCTACAAATATGGCAAAATCCAGATAACTGGCCCCGGCCCCGCCCCATTCTTCGGGAATCGGCAGGCCGGTTAGCCCCAGATCGGCCATCTTTTTAAACGTAACCATAGGAAACTCATGGGTTCTATCTATTTCAGCCGCTAATGGTTCTACTTCATTTTTGGCGAACTTTCTAAACATATCTCTCATCATTAAGGATTCTTCACTTAGACTAAAATCCATATGGTGATCAACTCCTTTTATTTAATACCCGGAACCGAATGCACCCTATTTTTGGTAGTTATAGATACCCCGGCCGGTTTTTCTGCCCAGCCAACCCGCCTGGACATACTGTCTGAGCAATGGAGAAGGACGATACTTGGGATCTCCATAACCTTGATACATGACATTGAGTATGGAAAGAATAGTGTCCAAACCGATCAGGTCAGCCAGGGCACAGGGACCCATGGGATGGTTCATGCCCAGTTTCATAATGTTGTCGATATTCTCAGCCGGAGCCACTCCTTCGTACAATTCCCACAAAGCTTCATTTATCATTACCTGGAGAACGCGGTTGGATACAAAACCAGGAACATCCTTACACCAAACGGGAATCTTGCCCATTTTAATGGAAGCCTCTTCAATAATCTGGTAAACTTCATCAGTGGTAGCCAGGCCGCGAATTATCTCAACCAACTTCATAACCGGTACCGGGTTCATAAAGTGCATTCCGATAACCTTTTCCGGCCGCTTGGTGCAAGCAGCAATCTGGGTGATAGGCAAAGAGGAAGTGTTGCTGGCCAGTATGGCATGAGGCGGTGCAATCTGATCCAATTCGCCAAATACCTGTTTTTTAATGTCAAAGTTTTCTACAATAGCCTCTATTACCAAATCGCAATCGGCAGCATCAGCAAGGCTCACTGAAGGTTTAATCCGGGCCAGGATAGCATCTTTTTCTTCGGCAGTTTTTTTACCTTTGGATACATCCCGGGCCAGGTTTTGTTCAATTACCGCCAGCCCTTTATTTACCAGGTCCATACTAATATCATATTGAACCGTTTCATAACCGGCCTGGGCAGACACCTGGGTTATTCCCGCGCCCATTTGCCCGGCGCCGATAACCATGATTTTTTTTATCTCCATGCTTTAATCCCTCCGCTTCATTTAGCTTCCATCTTTATTTAAGGCTCTACCTTTATCAGCATGGCATCGCCTTGAGCATGGCCGGAACAGATTCCGCATACTCCTATACCGCCGCCCCGTCGCCTGAGTTCATAAGCCAAAGTCATAACAATTCTGGCCCCGGTTGCTCCAATGGGGTGGCCATAGGCAATAGCACTGCCGTTAACATTAACCTTGGCCAGCATTTCTTCTTTGCTCATGCCCAAGATACTGCGGGCGCTGACCAGAGCTACGGCGGCAAAGGCTTCATTAATCTCGATCAAATCTACATCTTTGTAGGTTAATCCGTTTTGATCCAGAACCTTCTTTATAGATAAGCCCGGTACAGTAGCAATATCTTTGGTTTGCTGGGAAACCTCAGCATAGTCAACTACGGTAAACAGCGGTTTCATGCCCAGTTCATCCGCCTTTTGGCGGCTCATAAACAAACATACATCTCCGCCGTCATTGACCCCGGGGGCATTTCCAGCTGTAATACTGCCGGGAACACCAGTTACTGTGCTCTTGTGGTTAAAGACCGGCGGCAATTTGGCCAGTGCTTCCATGGTAGTCTTGGGTCGGGGTCCTTCATCGCGGGCGAAAACCTCTTTGCCGTTATTAATCGCGACCGGGAATATTTCGTCATCCAGCTTACCCGCTTCCATGGCGGCAACTGCACGCATCTGGGAATTGTAGGCCCATTCATCATTGTCCTCCCGGGTAAATCCGAACTCATCACTAACCTCCGAGCCATGTATAGCCATATGGCGATTATAAAATGCATCCCATAGACCGTCATAAACCATCAGGTCTACACAATCCGCATTCAGAAGTCCCATCCTCTTTCCATATCTCATATCAGGAAGCGCATAGGGACAATGGCTCATACTTTCCTGTCCTCCGGCTATGACTATTTCCGCCTTTCCCAGCATAATCGCCTGTACCGCCAGGTCCAGGGTTTTTATTCCTGAAGAGCATACTTTGTTTACCGATATGGAAGGAACTGATTCCGGCAACCCGGCCAGTATCGAAGCCTGACGGGCGGGAATTTGTCCATTTCCAGCGGGTACTACCTGGCCCATATAGACATAATCCACATCTTCAGGCTTGACCTTGCCATTAGTACGCCGCAGCACCTCTTTTATTGCCAGTGCTCCTAATTGAGGAGCATCATATTCTTTTAACTTGCCGCCAATTACCCCGTAAGGAGTCCGGCAGGCCTCTACACATACTACCTCCCGGAAGTTTTTGTAGATGTTGCCTACGTTTCTGCCCATGCCTTCAAAACTTGCTTTTCTTTCTCCGAACCCTGTAACCGGCACCTTTTTGGGATAATCAGCCCTTTTCATCTCTAATTTCTGTACATAGTCAGACATTATCTCTCCTCCTTATAAAGCTAATATTTCAGCAATGGCCATTTAAAAAAAGTCCCTATAAGTCACCTCCCCTCAAAACAAAGAGCCCCAACAGAAATAATCTGATGGGGCTCTTAGGCTCTCACTACAGACAGAGGCTAGCTATTTTATGTTGGTAAACTAGTGAATTATATCCACCAGTTAACAACCTTGCTGATCACCGACTGGATTTGCTTAATTTGGCATCCTGGCCTTTGTCACTATGAACTACATTTAACGTGCCACAACGAGGACATCTTATTTCCAAAAATTCACAT
>JBMNOY010000063.1:0-12529 GCA_050943315.1 Syntrophomonadaceae bacterium | reverse complement strand
TGCTGGAGGTGTTGGGCGGGAGTGAAAGTGATTTGCTGGCGGGATTTAAGAAAACCATACCGGTAAAAGCAGCCCTGGTGCATCCCTGCCAGATTTTTCGCCCTGCGGAGGTTATGCAGTTTGACGATGCTGACCACCCCCGGGTTATGGAGAAACTGGTCCAGGCAGCAGCAAAAAGTTTAGTCGGTTATTCATTCCAAAACCGGTGCTGCGGGGCTTCCCTCACGATGAGCAATCTGGCTGCAGCTTATCAAATAGGCCGGACCCGCCTGGAGGAGTTGGCCGCCAAGGGGGCGGAGGTTATTATAACCGCTTGCGGAAACTGCCATCTTCTGCTGCATTGCCGGCAGTCGGAGTACTATAACGGCCGGCCGATTCCATGCCTGTTCCTTCCCCAGTTGCTGGGACTGGCCCTGGGATTCTCTGCCGACGATCTTATGATATATGATGCACAGCTAAGGAGTTTGACGGGTAATGTTTGATAAATGTTTAAAATGCGGTCTTTGTTATGATAACTGTTATCTTGAGCAGCTGGGAATACCCTCTTTTGCCAGGTTAGCCCGGGGGGAAAATGCCTCAGCCCTGTGGACCTGCTCCAACTGCTGGACCTGCCAGGACATTTGTCCCGCCGGTGTTCCCCTAATGGCGGCCAAATGGCAGCTGCAGCAAAAGAGCAGGCCACCACGAGTATATTCAGCCTCGCTAACCAACATACTCAACTGCGGCTATTGCCTGCCTATCGACCCCGAAGATATAAACACCTTTCGCACCGACGACGGCCTCGACCCCCTAACCCTGGCTTCAGCGGCTACTATTGCCACTCTTTTGCAGAATGAGTAAGTATCTTTTACTGCGGCAGGTCATGGGGAGATTGACTTTCTTGCTATATTAAAAAGTTTCTCTGACTGGAAATAAATGGTCCTTGAGGAACCTGGTTCACTTATCTGACCAGGAGTTACAGAGCATATACGTATTACGGCAGGGTAATATTTTTCATATTCATGGGTAACGGGGTATAATAGTCACATTAGTTTTAACATGAAATATGGTTTTGCTTCTATTCGCTATTGGAGGTTTGTCGTTTGAAAAAAAGATGGTTATGGTGGATCCTGGCAGGATTGTTCTTTATAGGGTTCTACCACTTTACAGCTTCCCCGTTATCTAATGATGCTCATACC
Organism: Syntrophomonadaceae bacterium; assembly: GCA_050943315.1. Lineage (GTDB taxonomy): Bacteria > Bacillota > Syntrophomonadia > Syntrophomonadales > Syntrophomonadaceae > JBDKUD01. Next base: position 11,351 of record JBMNOY010000063.1, on the reverse strand, counting down.
CTGAAGATAATTGCCAAGCTAAAACATTTATCTCCCATAGATATTCAGTTACTGGATAAAATAATCCGTAAGTTAGCTCATTTGGTGAGTTACGGGGTACTAGCCTTGATCGTTAAAAATGCTCTGCACCCTTACCGTTGGGCGTACCCCGGCGCCTGGTTAACAGCTACTCTGTACGGTGCCAGTGACGAATACCATCAAATATTCGTACCGGGAAGGACTCCATTATTTACTGACGTAATGATTGATTCCCTGGGTGCCTTTCTGTTCCTGTCTGTTTTATACCTTATAAATTTAAATAAGAAAAAGGCGTGATCAGTGATTCTGCTTGAACCGGAAGCAGGGATGCATTTTGCTGCTGCTACCCAGTTTGAAGTAGAAAGTTCCTTCATAGTCTTTATATATATGAATTAAGCTAGAAATTGAAAAAATACGGTAAACATATGGCATTATAAACTTCCCTTTCGTAGTATTTCTACCATATGTTACCATTTTTATATTTTAATAGCAACCTGTTTGTTCACGTTTTACTTGTTCACCGTAAACCGCCTGGGTGAACTCTGATGAACCTGGTTCACTTATTGGATTAGCTGGCGTTCGAGTAGAAATTGGCGGGATGTGGGGTCGTATTTGATGATGTCGGCGGCTAGCGGGCCGGTGCTGGGTTTGAGGTAAATAATAACTGAGGAGTAGGGTGTGCCGGTTTCGGAGTAGAAGCCTCTTAAGCCGGAGGCTCCGGTGGTGCCGGGGTTAATTATTACTGATTTTCCTTTCTGGCTTAAACTTAAACTATGGGTATGCCCGGTAACCACTACCGGCACACTACCGGCAAATCTCCGCGCCACGCGGGGATTGTGAACGACTAAAATATCGGGGGTACCTTGCTGTTTTATGGCTTGCTGCAGGCTGGCGGCCTGGATATTAAGAATACGGTCTTCTTCCTGACGGTCTTTAGCTTCCACGGCGGGCGATCCGGATAACGGATCAGGCAGGCCCAGAATCTTAATTCCCTTTAAGGTCATTGTTTGACCATTGAGAACATAGCTGTTGGGCAGATTAGCTATGAATTGGCTTATCTCCGGGGTATCATGATTACCGGCAGCAAAAAACTGCGGTACTGGAATTTCCCCCAGACCTTTAGTAACATCAGCCTCCAGGGGCGAACCGAAATCGGTCAGGTCCCCGGCATTGATGAGATAATCTACCTCAAAATCTTTTGCCATAGTTTTGATAAACTCCACCCCCACGGGATTGGAATGCAAATCACTGACCAATAATATCTTTACCGTGTCTTTCTCCTGGTCCGGTTTACCCAGAACCATTAAACTGTCAGCATTGGCAAACAGGGCCTTTATATTCGTTACCACTGTGCTGGTGTGATCACGAACCTGGTCCAGTTGTGATAATGTATCATTGGCAACCTTGATAGCCCCCGGCGCCATAGATATGGCTCCGGTATATTCCGGCTCGCGGAAGGCTTCCGGGTGATAGCCGGTGAAAATAGTGCCGACCAGTACAGCTATGACTAATGCTCCTCCCAGGCCTGACCAAACAGCAGCCCACAACCGCACTCTCCAGAGCAGCAAGACGAGCACAAAAGCCCCCGCCGCCCCCAACAAGATTTGGCGCAGCCCGAAACTAACCGCCATATCCGGCAAACCCTTCTGCAATCGGCCCAATACCTTTTGCCGGTCGGTGGATTGAATCCAATTATTCTTAATAGTATCGGTCTCCACCTGCTCCAGACGTATGCAAATCTCCGCCGGGGTTTGGTGAGTGGCTGCCGATATCTTGCCAAATGGAGGAAGTTCCAGGGTAGTTCGGCCCGGTACGGCGGGAACCAGGTTAACCCGAACATCTAATCCCTGCAAACTGAACCCCATAGCTCCAAAAAGGTACACCGCCAAAACAGCCCCGGCAATTGATGTGATTATCAGCAGCGGCAGGTACCAGTACCAGTTCTTATTCTTAAGCCGACGATATATTTCCCTTCTCCGAAAAGCCACTATAATGCACAACCTAATCTTTTTTTGATATTGTAACACAGCCTGTTATTTTGTTGTAATGGCACGAAATCAGGAAATAAAAATATCTTTTGCCATATTACTTTGACACACGTAGTAGTATAATATAAAATATACTCAAGGAGGTGACATAATATGGGTGGCAAGATTTCAACTGATCTTATCCGCGGTCATACGGAAACAATCCTTTTGAACATACTGCGGCAGGGTGATAGCTATGGGTATGAAATTTATAAAAAAATTATTGCCTTGAGCGGTAACCAGTATGAATTAAAGGAAGCGACTCTTTATACAGCCTTCCGCCGCCTGGAGCAGGAGGGATTAATTGTGTCCTATTGGGGGGATGAAACCCAGGGAGGAAGACGTAAATATTACCGTATCACCGATCTGGGCAGAGAAGTCTACGAACAGAATTTAATTGACTGGAACTTTGCCAAAGGTGTTTTAGACAAATTGATTCAAGGGGGGCTTGATGATGTTTAAGGATGAAAATATAGATAAAAAAGTATCTCACTACATCGAGGATCTCTTTTCTGGAGTAGGAGCAAGTCAACAGCTTTTTGACCTGAAGGAGGAGCTTGCTACTAATCTCAAGGAAAAAACTGCAGATATCAAATCACGCGGTATGGATGATGACCAGGCTTTTCGGGAGGCGGTCATTTCTATGGGCGATTTGAGCGGGTTGGTTGAAGATATGCGCAAACTGGGGCAAGATACTGCCCGGCAAAACCTGTATTCCACTATGACCTCCCGTGTTTCAACCGCGGGAATTGTCGCCGGTGTTTTGCTGATGCTGTTTGGAATATTGACGGTTTCCATGTTGTACTCTATGGGAATGGAGGCTCACACGGTTACCGGCAGCGGAATCTTTGTTGTTGCAGGCGGAGCCTTGTTTACTTATAGCCTGCTGACCAGAGAAACCACTAAAAAATATGCCATGAACAAGATCCGGGCGGCACTGTATGCCCTGTCCATAGGGCTGTTGCTTTTCAGTATCTTTGTATCAGTGACCACCTACTTTGCTACCGGTGAAATGTTTATCGCGATTGGATCGCTAATGTTTTTTCTAATGGGTGGCATTGGTCTATTCCTGGTTCTTATCCTTACGGGGACCGACCGGCGCAAGAATTTGTAAAAGTTTTTAAGTGCCGGATATGCTATTTAAGCCTTCCGCTTATAATAAGTGAAGTTTTTCGGTACCACGTACGGGATACTTCACTTATTTATTGCAGGAAAAATCTCGGATTCTGTGGAACTATTAGGAATCATGTAGTTTAGGAAGGAGACTCTTAATGAAAAATAATAGAAATATCCTGGCACTGACTTTGTTTTCTCTATCCTTTTTGTTCGTAACCTGCTTTATGGTCTCTGCGGACACGGCCGAGATGCCACCGCCTGCTCTGGAATGGCTGAAGCTTGTTCATCCGGAAGGCGATTTGTCCGACCTACATCAAAATGTTATTATTTTGAATGCGCCCGATGGGGGGTATTATCTGGTCAGCGACAACACTAACCCCAGCGGGATATCCGTTCTTAAGACTGATGCCACCGGTACGGTGGAAGGGCAATATACCAGGGAGGCGCCTTATGAACGCTATTTCCAGCTTGAATCGGCGACTGTTGCCAATGACGGAGATATTGTCGTATTGGTCCGCGAGAACGATGCCGAATTAAATGGATTCAGGTTTGTTCTGAAATTTAAATTCCAGGAAGACGAGTTAAGCGGAAAAATGGTGGCGGACGATGAATCAATTCAAACCGTTATTAATTATACCGCCCCTTCCCCTTATACACACCGCGGGTGTGAAACTATCTCATCCACCAGCGACGGCGGATTCATAATTGGCGGTTTTGTTTACCGTTATTTTACTCCAGAGGAATGTGAAACTTATGAGCGGGCTAAATTTTATGGAAGAAGAGAAGTCTTTTCCAGCCCATATCTCATGCGTCTAAATAGCAATTTTGATGTGTTATGGGAAAAAGTCTATTTTGACGATTACGCTTATCCCATAACAACCCTTGTGTCCTGGGTCGATGAAGCCATACAGACTTCTGACGGCGGCTTCATCGTGTCGGCTTCGACTTATTTGCATTTCGATAATAACGGAGAGAACCAGGAAGGCGATTGTATATTTAAGGTAGATTCTAAGGGAGACCTACAATGGACTGGCTTTACGGAAAAAGCCATGTACGGCTCTCATGCTGGGTATACAAATGTACTGGAAACCAAGGATGGAGATTTTCTGCTCTCCTCTTATGCTGAAGAGCAATTCAGTTTGGTCAAGTTTAATGCTGCCGGACAAAAACTCTGGGAAAAGTATTATTCTGTAGGTAGTGGGCACACCCGGGCAGCCGCCAGCCTGCTGGAAGATGATGATGGCGGGTATATCGTGGTGGGACCATATGAAAATGATAATGAATCGTATACCACTTACCTGGTTAAGGTTGATGAATCGGGAAACAAACTCTGGGAGCGTAAAGGACTAACCAGCGAGTTAAGCGGCGTTTCCAACCTGGGTAAGTCTATCGTAACTGCAGATGACGGAGGAATTGTAGCCGCCGGGATTACTGGCTCACCTCCAGTTACGGCCCCGCCTACAGCCACGCCCGCCGGTGGAATAATATCTGACGATACAGTTGTAGACTTTAGTTCGGAAACTAGCGGAGCAGTTATACATTATACAATAGACGGCACCAAACCAGACACTTCCAGTCCCAGCGGCAACAGCATCAACATAAGCGGTGACGCCGGAACCACTGTAACTGTAAAAGCTATGGCCGTCAAAGATGGCATGTCAGCCAGCGATGTAGCCACTTTTACCTATACCATAGCATCACCCCTGGTTTCCAACCAGGCAGCTGCACCGGAGGCAACCCTGGCCGGAGGCGTGGTGGCTGATGGAACCCGGGTAACTCTCAGTTCTTCTACCACTGATGCACTCATAAATTATACCCTCGACGGAAGCGACCCCCTTGACCGTTCGATTACCGGATATGAAGCCATCATTACCGGAAAACCCGGAGAAATAGTAACTTTGAAGGCTTATGCATCGAAAGAGGGCATGATAGCCAGTGATATCGCCACCTTTACCTACACCATAGAGACCGATAGCGAGGAAGATGACTACGCTATTTATTTAATGAAACTTACAGGTGGGCTTGATGTTGATGTCACTACTTTATATAACAGCGAGAATCAAACCCTGGACATAGAGGCTGCTGCCATCTGTCCCGTTTATCCTGATGACGGCACTGTAACCGGTGAAAACGCTTTGAGTGCAGTCTACCAGGTGGTGGATGCGGACGGTAACCCCACCGGCATCTCCGGTAACCTGCAGTGGAATTCGCAAGACGAACAATGGGAGGCTTTAAACATAGATATCAGCGAAGTACTATCAGAGGTTGCTGCGGTAGAGGTAAGCTTTGAAGACGACCATCACCATACCGGATCCGGCCAGAGCGGAATTTATGGTCAGGCCGACCTGGGTGTTTCCTCCTATTACGTAATGCCGGATGGTCATATTCTGGTTTATGCTACCCTTACCGGCCTAGACGGCCAACTGGATACCTCGGGCAAGGCTGACTTGAGTGTAAGGATAGCCGGCAGTGAGGAAAAATACCGGCTCTCGGACGGTGCCTTTTTTGGGGACCTGGCCGCGCAAGATGGCCAATACAGCCGCACCCTGGAAATTCCCGGACAAGTTCCGGCAATTATCGAACTGTACCTGGGAGACAAACTGGTAGATAGTGAAATTGTCAATGTGACCAACAAACCGGAGCTGGCTGTCATTACCGATTTTAATCAACTATATGAGGAATTCAGGGATACCGGCATGGTAGATGGAGAGGATGAAAACGGCAATGGCACAGCCGACTTCTATGACCTCCTGGAATGTTTAGCCAGTTATGCCCGGGATTACAATGGGGTCGTCTATAATTTGAGACAGGAAATATCTGTAGAACATGGCTACATAAGCTATGAAACCCTGCGTTATGACCGGGCCGCCGACCGTTTTCTGGCAGGAGACCTTATTGACAGTTTTATAAACGCCATATCTGGACAGAAGAGTATCAAGAATATAGCTATCATTGGTGATGATCAGGTAGTACCCTTTTTCCGCCGCAGTGATCCCACCCGTAACGTGGATGGTGATGGCACCTGTTGGGAAGAAGAGTATTATGATGATATGCATGGGGGAGGAGAAAACCCCACCATTGTTGACTCCGATAGCGGGGTGATCATGACTGATGTACCTTATGGGAACTATGACAATGTCGACCCCGACAATATTAGGCGGCCTAAGCTGGATGCGGCCGTGGGTCGGGTCTTTGCCGACCGGCCGGCCCAGTTAATAGATATTATTAACGCTTACCGCACTCCCATTTCCTTGCACAATGCCGCCGTATTCCAACTGGATAAAGATACTGTGGATTGGCCGGTTCAGGTGCAGGTTACACTGACGCCGATCCTGGCTCAGAAATACCTTTCCGTCGGTAATATTGCCGACAGTCCTAATTTTGGGATGTATAAAGTGTATTTCTATACTCCCATCACCTCCCCTAACGGATGGTCGCCGACAGATGTTACTACCGCATTGCAAAACGTATATTTAAATATGCTGTGGAGTCATTGCGACCATATGCATGCCGGTACCTATCTTAAAAATGCTCTGACCAGCCAGGAACTGAACTGTATGGTAGAATCACCCGGTCATGTAATGATCAGTACCGGATGTCATTCCGGCTATTCCATTGCCCATGATTCACCAGAAGGAAATTTTGATTATTATTACAATAGCCTGGTAAGAAGTATGCTGGCCAAGCAAATCTCCTACATAGCGCCTACCTCCTATGGGGTAGGATTGGATTGTTATGTTGCTTACCACGACCTTTTGCTGCAAAAATTTTTAGAAAACCTGCTAGACCCTAATATCTCCACCGTAGGGGAAGCGCACAAGAAAGCTTACCGGCAATACTGGCAAAGGATCCAGCCTATATTTCAGGATTATTTTAATACCTATGCGGCTTACGGAACCGCTTACTATGGATTGCCTACCCAGCCCATCGATCATGGTTTCCGTCGCTTAAATACCTTTTTGACGGCGCAACTAGGCTCCGGCCTCGAAAATATTATCATCGACCCGGAATTTACGGTATCTGATTTAGAAGATGGCACCAAGAGGTTTACCGTAAATGAGGGGAGCTATAATCTGGAGGCCTTTGCCCCAGTCATGCCTCTGATTGTAAGGGAGATTGAACTTCCGCTGGATACATTTGTCAGCCGGGTAAACTTATCCAACTGTACAACCTCAGAATATCCCGGCGAAGTTAAATTAACTACTGCCACACCGGTTAATAAATCCAAAGGTCCGGTGGCGGGTACTTATGAACTGCCGGATACCTACCCCGAGACCATTTACTGGTGGGAGACCTATGAGGAAGATGAGCATTTAAAGCTGGTCTTGAGTGTTATACCGATGCAATACAGCAAGGATAGCAAAAAAGTAACCCTGTATAATCACCTGGAATTTGAAATCGTCACCGGCAGCGGTGAAAATGAGCTCTGGGCGTGGGGAGCTAACTGGTTCGGTCAGTTGGGTGATGAGACCACCGAAAACCGTCTAAATCCTGTCAGGATTAGCAATGCGAATGGCTGGAAAGCGGTGGCGGCAGCAAATGATCGCACGCTTGCCCTTAAAGAAGATGGCACCCTATGGATGTGGGGATATGACGATGGCAATGGGCGAAACCAAACTACCCCGGTACAAATCAGCGGCGATAACGACTGGGCAGCGATTTCGGCTGGATTCGGTCATAATCTGGCTCTGAAGACAAATGGGACATTATGGGCCTGGGGCAGCAATATTTATGGCCAGCTCGGTGATGGCACTTACGAAAACAAACCCATTCCTATGCAGATTGGCAGTGACAGCGACTGGACCGCCCTGGCCGCTGGTGACAGTCACAGTATAGCGGTAAAAGCCGATGGCAGCCTCTGGGCGTGGGGTCTTAATGATAATGGCCAGCTCGGTGATGGTACCTATGATGGTAAAATGGTTCCAACACGGACTGGCAGTGACAATGACTGGACGGCAGTAGCGGCCGGAAACGGGTATTCCCTGGCCTTAAAAGCCGATGGCAGCCTCTGGGGCTGGGGAAATAACTGGAGTGGTCAGTTAGGTGATGGCACTGAGGAAGGCAAAAAAACCCCGACACAAATCGGCAGCAGCACTGATTGGGTGAAGGTGTTTGCCCATAACACGCAGTCAATGGCGATAAAATCCGATGGTACCTTATGGGTTTGGGGAGATGATGGAAATTCGGATAAACTTACCACCCCAACCCAGGTCGGTAACGAAGGTAATTGGATAGCGGCGGCCATAGGAAATGGTTACACCATAGCCCTCAAATCCGACGGCAGCCTGTGGGCCTGGGGAAGAAACCATAACGGCCAACTGGGAGATGGAAGCACCGAGGATAAAACTGCTCCCACCCGAATTGGCAGCGATAATTTTTGGAAAGCAGTAGCCGCCGGATCAGCACATACCGTCGCCTTGACCGGACAGCCCGATTCCGAACCAGAAGAACCAATTGACGAATGCTTTATAGCCACTGCCGCTTTTGGCTCTAAACTGGCCCCGGCAGTAAAGCTCTTAAGACAGTTCCGGGATATCTATTTGCTTACCAATGCGCCGGGAAAAGCTTTTGTAAAAATGTACTATACCCATTCCCCCGCCATTGCCAAAGTGATTGCCGGAAATGCAGTCCTGAAGATGATAGTAAAAATACTCCTGCTGCCGGTAATCGCCCTGGCCTGGTTGATAATGAACAGCGAAGCAACCCTCATTATAGTAGCTATATTAGCTGCTTTGGTAATAATCAGACGCCAAACGAGAAAAGCTGCATAACAACCGCCTAACAATAAGTGAAGTTTTTCGGTACCACGACCGGGAAACTTCACTTATTCATTTTCTGATATCAGAAGATCTGTTCTATTTTGACGTGCCGGGCGGTAAGGTATTGGTCAGCGGCCCATTGGTGGAAAGGCACCGGGGGGTAGGTTTGCGCCGGGCCAGATTCGAGGGCCTGCCAGGCTGCCTGCGAAGAATGGAAGTCTCCGGCCAGTTCGTAGATTAAAACCTGGTTTCCGGCGGCTTCGGCGTACAGGGGAACGCAGCATCCGGGGGCAATGTTGTCGGCCTGCACTACCACATTAAGCCTTTTTCCAGCCATTCTAATTTCGCAGCGGGTGTATTCCCGTATCCAGCGGGCAAATTTGGGCAAGGTTATTTCCCTGGGGACTTTAATCTTCATGCCCGGCCACCTCCATTCTTGTCAATAAATTAAGCACCACAGCCAGAACAAACCATTTCGGAGCCGGGTCATCCGGCTGGTGCTCGGCAGTAATGAGCCCTTCCTGACAGGCCTGGGCCATTACCTTCTGCTTCCATGCTTCTTTCTCCGGCAAACTTTCGTTTGCCAAAGTATCTGCCTCCTCTCCTTTCAACCTGCTGTAAAGCTCGTCCCAGGGGAAACATGAGCCGGGACAAGCCGTTGCTATCACATCTTTATGTCCAATTACTATAAGCTCGCGGCCATAGAATTTGCGCAGATATTTAATCAATAATACCAGCGCATCTATTTGCGCCGCGGCTGGCCGGGTGTGCATAAAATTCCCCGCCAGGCAAACACCTATGCTGTCCTCATTGCCCTGCGGCTCGGCGTGGGCACCAATGGTGTCCAATGGCCGTCCTTCCTCCACCGTACCGTCGCCTCGAATGAGGAAATGGTAACCCACCCCGCTCCAGCCCTGGTTAAGATGCCAGCGGTGAATTTCCGTGACCGGCACATCAGCGCCGGCCGAATGGTGCACGATGATTCGCTCTGTGGTACGGCGCTTCTTAAGCCGGCCAAACTCCAATTCATACTTCTTTATCTTCATTAACTTAAACACCTCCTGCTTCGATGCCTTCCTCTGCTCATCCCCCCTACACCGGGGGATAACGTTCCCCGTAAGAATTATCGCCCTCTCCCGGCGGCGCCGGCAGATTCCTGACGTTCGCCCATTGCTCCCGCGGCATGGTAATGATAGCCTCCCGCAGGCCGCAAATAGCATTGGACAGCTCATTTAACTTACTTTCGATACGAATCAGCAGATAAGCGGCCACCGCTATGGGAAAACCCACATTACCCACCACATTAAGCAAATCTTCCATTATATATAACCTCTTTCCCGCAAATCTTAACGGCAATAATAAGTGAACTTTGTGGAACCTGGTTCGGTTCACTTATTTGCAGGGCGGCGGGCGGGAATGTCTGCCCGCCCGCCTGTGGGCTGCTCGTTGCCCCGCTATACCAGGGTCAGGTCGCTGGTGTCAGTTACCACCACCCGGGCTGATACTTTGCCGGTGAAGTCACCGCTGGTACTGGTAAAGATATTCCGGGTCACGATGTCATCCATGGCTGCTGCCACCTCGGCACCAGTAATAGTTTCCTTCACGTTATAAACTCTCAGGCGCTGGGTTCTGCCCAGCTCGGTTGAAAAGTCCATTTCCAGAACGCGCTGCGTAGCCAATATTTACACCCCCTTTCCTAATAACTCTGTTTCCGCGCTGCCGCCCAGACTAGACCACATCTTCCAGTTCCACCGTGTCGCGGCGCTGCACCATCATCATGGTCTTATCCTGCAAACCGGAAAGACTGGTGGCCACAGCATAGACGTCATCATTAGCCGCAGCCGCTTTGACATTGCTATAGCGGCGGGAAATAGTCAGAGGCTGACCGGATGCGCCAACGCCATTGTCCATGACCAGAACCAGTTCGCTGCTGGTTGGGGTTGCTACAATAGCCATAAATTTGACCTCCTTTCCTTAGGTATCAGAATCCCTTGCGAGACCCTGTGCTTAGAGTGTAATAAAAAACCCGCCCCTTGCCGAAACCGTAGTTTCAGCTTAGGGCGGGTAAAAACCGCGCTAAAATATATTTCTCCGCATTAAAAAGCAGTGCTTTTTAAAACCCCAGGCCTGGCAAGGCCGGGTTTCCTAAAACAGATAGAAAAACAAAATAAGTGAAGCTTTTTGGTACCACGTACCTAAAAACTTCACTTATTCTTCGCTTAACTTTACTCGTCTTTGCCCAGGCAGCAATTCTTATATTTCTTCCCGCTGCCGCAGGGGCAGGGATCATTTCTGCCCACTTTCTTTCTGGTCTTAAAGTCGATAATTTCGGCTCCACCAAACTTAAATGGCTTGTCCGGGAGTGGCCTTAAATAAGGCTTCTCATATTTCTCAAAAATCTCCCGCGGTGTATGGCCATTGTTTTCCCAAA
>JBMNOY010000009.1:0-58064 GCA_050943315.1 Syntrophomonadaceae bacterium | reverse complement strand
ATAAAACTTCCTGGTGACAATAGCGGAGGGGTCACACCCGTTCCCATCCCGAACACGGCAGTTAAGCCCTCCAGCGCTGATGGTACTACAGGTAATGCTGTGGGAGAGTAAGTCGTTGCCAGGATTTTATTTTTTTAACGCATAAGTGGTAATCAGATTACTGATTACCACTTATTTTTTATATTTATTTGGCTGTAGGGACTTAAGTCAAAGTTTAGCCACTTACCCCTGATAACGTATATTTCGACCTGTTGTAAAGCGGTAACGGTGGGTGTGGGCAAAATCACGGGTTGATACACCGCTTGCACGGTGGATATGTCTGCCCCTGCCAATATTAATATTAGGGCCAGTGATATTTATCAAACGGTGACGATGGTCAAAGTCTCTAGATGTACGGACATTATATCTATGGCGATGTCTTCCATTTGACATCGGCATAGTGTTTACAAAGGTTTGACCGGAAAATGAATGACGGTGTCTGCGGCTGACCTGGGTTCTTCCGGAGAAGTTGTGTACATGCCTGGAGATACGGGCCATTAGGGATACCTCCTTTCGAATGATATTCGTAATATTATATGTAGGAGAGCAAACAAACGCTACCACAGATGAAAATAAGTGGTACCAGAGGAAGTTACCAGATAGTAAACTAGAAAAATATAGGAACATTTCGGCTTGCAAAATATCACTCTAACTGCACTAGCAACATAGAATAACTAAGCAGGAAGATGATGGAAACAATAAAGGGGTGATATTTGTTGGGCAAAAAGGATAGACTGATCCGGTTTGGAGGCAATAACGAAAACAATAAAAGCAAAAGGAAAGTAAGTAAAGATAATTTAGAAGGAAAATCCCAACAGGAGCTCTTTAATGATGCAGTTGAACTTTATCAAAGAGCAGTTTCTGGTAACGGGAAATGTGCCAGGCAGGCAGTTGATCTATTTAAACACCTCAGTGATCAGGTCCCTGGTAATAGCTTAATAATGGCTTACTATGGAGCAAGTAATGTTCTGATGGGTAGATACGAAAAAATCCCCATGAGAAAGGGAACATGGATAAACAATGGTTTGGATATTATTGATAAAGCCGTGAGTAAAGACCCATATAATACGAAGATTCGTATTCTAAGGGCTTATGCGTGTTTCCACCTACCGGCCTTTTTTAACCGCATTAGTACTACGATTAATGACTTTGAATATCTGCTTGCGCAGAACGAAAGGGAACCTGGCTGCATATCTGAACATATAGCCAGAAAAATTAAATCTGATTTGGAAGTCGCACGAAAGAAATTCAGACCATAAAGATTGGGTAATGCTCCTTATCCCCTCCCATATATGTTTAATTATCCTTTAAACATATATGGTAATGAATGAATGTTATATAGTGGTAATTTGCTGGGACAAGGCAATGATTATTCATGGAAAGGAGATATTAACGAAATGGCTAAGGGTGGTAGACACAGACCAGCTGAGAACCATAGGGCTACTTATCACCAAGAGAATAAGAGCCGAGGTTTAGACGAGTTTGAAGGCAGAACCTGCCAGGAGTTGTTGGAGAAAGGCAAATCACTGTACCAGGCTGCTCTATCTATAGATGAAGATGCCGTCGAGGAAGCCTATACATTCCTGGAACGGGCCAGGGAAAAATGTTCTGAAAACACCTTATTGAATGCCTATTATGCAGCCAGCACAATCTTAATGAGCAACTTTGCCAGGAGTTTAGTTGAAACTGGGAAAATGGTTTACAAATCATTAAACATTTTAGATGAAAGCGTAGCGCTCGAGGATAGTGTTGAAATCCGTAAACTTAGAGGATATTTATGCTTAAATTTGCCAACCCATTTTAACCGTATTGGAACCGCTATTGAAGACCTGAGGTATTTGCAGAGCTATTATCAAAATAACCCTGACAGATATTCGGCACAAGATTACGAAAAGGTTTCAAACGATTTAATAAAAGCTCAGGAAATACAAAAAACTATTCCACCCCACATTCAAAAGTTAATGGACGGATTTAGCAACCGGTACAAAAAATCAGCCGACTCGAAAAATGACACTGCCTCAAAAAAGGTGGCATATAGTAATGTCCGGCATTCACGCAAGAAGGGCAGATAACAACAGCTGCAGATAGCGAAAGCCCGGGGCATCCAGCGGAAGCCCCGGGCTTTCTTGTTTTATCTGGGGAATTGTCTTGACCAGGGATAGTAGTATGGCCAACGGTAGCGGGGTTTTTTCTTCCTACGGTAAAATTGATAGCCAAAATAAGGGTTATAATTCATCCACCATGGTCGTTTATGCTTTTTGGGGGGGCGGAAATTAGCGTAATATGGTGCGTAATAGCTGGGGAATCGATTGCCATACTGCCATGGGCATGATATTGGCGAACTGCGGTAATTAGAACGTGAACGTCTGGATCTGGGCCTATACATAGCTGTGACAGGATAGTGGCGAGTTGGAAAGTCTTGGTTCAATTTCAACCCTCCTTTCTTTGAGTATATTACATAATATGGATTTATCTCTAAAATTCTACTAATATGCCCGGTCTCCAGCGTAACCAAAATAATCACATTTGGATTTGTCTACCCATAGAATATCATTGCAGGGAAGAATGATATGCGGTTAAAAATATTGATTGTTCAATGAAACTGTATGGGAAATAGATAACGACAATTTACTGCGTCTTGAGTACACAGGAGGATGATTATTGTGAACGACAAGCTGGCAGATGCACAGCATGAGACGGCTAGTTTGACCAAAGAATCCTGGCAGATAGATTTGGAGTCGGCGATAGATCTTCACCAAAAGGGTGTACAGGGTGATGTTGAGGCGGTAAAAGAGGCATATTCACTGTTAAAAAAAATCCGCAGTGCTGTTCCGGATAACAATCTGGTGGAAGCCTATTATGGCAGTGTAACAACTCTTTTAGGCCGGGATGAACTGGATCCTTTAGAGCGAATTAAAAAGGTGAACAAAGGCTTAAAAATCCTGGACCGAGTTATAAATAAAGATCCGGAAAACATTGATATTCGTTTATTACGAGGCAACATATGTTTCCGGCTTCCAGAGCCATTTTTTCACCGGACCGCCTCAGCCATTGAAGACTTTTCATATTTAATTTCTTGTTATGAACAGGATCCCTCCATCTTTAGTCCTAATTTATATCGTCAGCTTTTGCAAGATCAGGCCACGGCCTATCAAACTATCAACAAGCAGGATGAGGCAGAGAAGACTTTGAACAAACTTAAGGCTTTGCCTGAATACGGACTAGAGGATGTTAAGCCCGTCAACCCCGTAACATCTGATGACAATCCGCAGATTTCAAATATGTCAGGTTATGATGACCAGGAAGAGGAGGATAAACACGTTTCAGTAAAACCAGCGAAAAAAAAATCCCGGTCGGGCAAAAAAGGAGGTGTACCTGCGGAGGGAATTGACCTTTACCACAAGGCGCTCAAGGGAGATCCGGAGGCGGCAGGAGAAGCCGAAGAATTCTTTCTTGAAGCCCTGGAGAAGGACCCCGACAATGTGCTGTTAAAAGCATATCATGCGGATGCCATGTCACTGGCAGGGCGGTATGCCCTGGATACCTTTGGTATGTTTGGCGGAGCTATTAAAGCGGGCAAGGCGTTTGATAGTATTTTGGAGGAGAAACCTAATCAGATTGAAGTGCGTTTTTTAAGAGCTTACCATAGTTTTCGCTTACCCGAAGGATTTTTTAAACGAACCCAAAAATGTATAGAGGACTTTAATTTTCTCATTCAAAAATACGAGCAGAATAAAGCCCGTTTTCCAAAAGAAGCTTATTGGCAGCTATTATTCGATCTGGGTATAGCTTATGAAAGGCTCAATATGAATCAGCATGCAAACCAGGTATGGGAAAAGCTGCTGTCGAAAAGACCTCCCCAGAAATATATAAATATGGTAAAGATCAAGAAATCCCAAGAAGCCATTTCTCTGCCCAGAAATCTATCTTTGTCCAATCGTGAAGCATATCTGCGGGAAGCAAAAAGACTTCATAATCTCGGTGCAGCCGGAAATAAAAAAGCGGCTAAGCTGGCATACGAACTTTGGCAAACTGCTTATGAGAAACTCCCTGATGATTACATTGTGCAAGCCTACTATGGCGCCAGCCTGGCGCTCATTGGCAGGGACTCCCAAGATCCTCAGCTTATGTTTGGAAATGGCCTTAAGGGACTAAAGCTTATTAAGGAAGCACTAAGTCACGAGCGGAGTAACCCTGAAATACTGCGATTGAAGGCGATGCTGCTTTATTCTTTGCCGGAAGCATTTTTCCACTTTACATCACAGGCTATTAAAGATTTTCAAGCTTTGGTCAGGGCTTACCAAAAAGACAGTAATATTTTTACTCAGGAAGAATATGAAGAGATTCTCTATACATTAGCAATGGCTCATAAACGAGTTGGAAATAAGGAACAGGCCAAAAAGGTGTGGGCTCAACTGCAAGCTCAAAGCTCGAACCCGAGATATAAAAGTTATTCATAAAGAGGTGTAACGGAAATGAGATGGTTGTATGAGGAAAAGACGAGAAGATACCCCAAGCCAGCTGTCCTGGATAAATATTTTAACCGCGAGGGTCTTGAAAATGACTTGTCTTTGGCAGCTCGTTCAGAGTTCGAACCTGATAGTATGACCTTCGAGGAGATAGCCCAGTTTCAAGATGATGCTGTTCAGGAGCTAATCAACCACGCTTATGCAAACTCCCCGTTTTATAAGCAGAAAATGGATGCTGCAGGTGTTCGGCCGGAACAAATAAAAAATGTGTCTGATATGCATCTCCTTCCTCTAACCAGCAAAGAAGAATTAAGGGGCAATCCCTATATTCTGCTGGCCTGTGATCCTAAAGATATCTGTCTGGTACAGGTATCAACCGGAACCACTGGCGGGGAGGAAATATATATTATGAATACCTGGAGAGATTATTTGCTTAATGAAATCGCCCCGGGTTACCCGCGCCTGCTGACTGCTACCTATGGAGACAGATGCTTAAATGCGCTTCCCTATGAGATGAGTTCAGCTGGGCTATCTTTTCACAAGGTCTTTATGAGCGGGTGTGATGCCACAGTTTTGCCTGCTGGAAAGGGCGGTGCCTATTCAACCCCGGCCAAAACGGTCAAGATGATGCGCGATTTGCGTCCAACGGTAGCCATGACTACACCATCCTGGTCGGTTTCTATAGCTGAAGCGGCACAAGCAGCTAACTTTGATATAGGCAGTCTTAATCTGAAAAAAATGTGGCTGACCGGGGAAGGCTGCTCCCCAGCTTTCCGCGAGCGAGTCGAAAAGATGTGGGGCACTACCGCCAACTTTGCTTATGGTTCTCTAGAGTGCGGCGGAATTGGATATGAGTGTGATGAACACAATGGTTATCATTTATGCCAGGCACATGTCCTGGTGGAAATTATAGATCCGGAAACGGGAGAAGTGCTCGAACCGGGTGAGATTGGCGAAATTGTAATAACCTGTCTGCTTCGTTATGATACCCCGCTAATACGTTATCGCACCAAAGACCTGGGTTATATAGAGATTGACCCTTGCCCTTGCGGAGTGCAACTGCATCGCCTTTTCTTGAGGGGCAGACTTGTAGATCAGCTGGAGATCAAGGGAATATCATTTTCACCGTTTTATCTGGAGGAATTTTTAATGCGTATGCCCGAGGTTGGCAATTGGTATCAGTTTGTGGTTGGTTCATCTGCCGATATTCTTAAAGTGCGCTGTGAATTGGCCCAGGGTTATGAGGCAACCCAGGAATTGGCTGAATCATTAGCCAGCCGTATGGAATACGGGACGGGGCTTCCTTGTGAGTTCGAGATTGTCGATAAATTTCCCCGGCCTTCGGGTAAGACCATTCGTGTAGTACATGAAAGTTAAGAGGGGACTTATCCTCTTTATAAAACGACATTATTAGCCGGCATTTACTGACTAATGCTCATAATTTGGTGTACTTCACAAACCGGCCGGTGTTGAATTTTCTTACCAAGTTGAGGAGGAATTATAGTGATAATAGATGCCCATGTGCATATTTCTGCCACTGACTACGGGAATGCAGACAAATACCTGGAGCAGATGCGGCTGAGTTCTATTGATCAGGGGGTTATCGTTCCTGGTGGTATGTTAGATGTGAGAAAAATGACAGATTATATAACCGGCAAAGCCAAACCACAGGACCCGGTACCCAACAATAATATAATAAGTGAATCATTTAATAAGCATACTAATACCCTGCATGGTTTAGCCTGTGTTGATCCCCACCGCAGTGATAGTGCTGAGACTCTGGCAGATTATTTTAAACAAGGTTTTCGTGGACTCAAACTTTCTCCGCTTTCACACCAATTTTCCTTTGCCAGTCGAACTGTAGCGGCACTGGCTGCTTGCTGCGGAGAGCACGGTTTTCCCGTGTATACCCATGTTGTATATAGCCCCGGTGCTTCCACTGCCCGCTATATTCAGCTGGCCCGGCAGTTTCCCCAGACCAATTTTATTATTGGACACATGGGTTTTGGGCCAGCCGACCAGGAAGCCCTGCAAGCGGCTATAGATCTGGATAATTTTTTCCTGGAAACTTCCCAGGGAAGCTTTTTGCACATTAAAGAAGCGGTTCACAGAGCTGGACCCGAAAAGATTATTTTTGGGTCGGAATATCCCCTTTCTCACCCCATGGTAGAGCTGCAAAAAATATTGCTGCTTAACTTGCCCGGCTCAGCGCAAGACAAAATCCTGGGAGATAATATCAAGGCTTTGCTGAAACTGGCTTAAGGAGAGAGGCGACTGTATGAAGGAAGAAGAAAAGCTTAAAGCCCTTAACTCCATACTCCATCATTGCCGGGCATCAGCCTTTTACCGCCAGAGAATTCCTGAGCTGCCAATTAATTCGCTTGAGGATTTTAAAAGTATTCCTCTAATGACTAAGGATGATATACGTTCCCAATCACCTTTTGGGTTAGTCTGTATACCACGCCATAAATTATATCAGTACCATGAGACATTCGGTACCACAGGAACACCGGCATCAAGTTGGTTCAGCTTTAAAGATTTGCAGAATGTGGCAAGGAGCCTGGCAGCCTGGGGTGTTAATTTTAATAAGCAGGACACGGTCCTCATCAGATTCCCATATGCTATTTCTTCAGCCGCCCACTTTGTCCATTTGGCTGCCCAGGCACGTAAGGCGAGTGTTGTTCCTGTTAGTTCCCGAACAACGGTCAGCCCATTTACCCGGGTTATTGAACTGATGAGAAAATTAGAGGTAACGGTTTTGGCAGGCTTACCTTTACAGGTGTTACTGATTGCGGAAACGGCTGAGATTCTCGGTTTAGACCCGAAAAGGGATTTCCCCCACTTAAGAGCAATTGCAACTGCAGGAGAGCCCCATCCCCCGAAGCGGCGGGAACTGCTGGAACAAATTTGGAATGTTCCCGTATATGACCATTATGGTATGACTGAGTGCGGACCGGTGGGAGTGCATTGCTATTATAAGCGCAGCCATGTTGCCGAAGATAAACATTATATCGAGATTTTAGATGATGATTTGCAGTCTGACGCGAAACCCGGGGAATACGGCAACCTGGTAATTACTACCTTGAAACGTGAGGCTACCCCCATGTTAAGGTATTTAACCGGAGATAGGGCTCGAATACTGGCTGAACCATGTCCTTGCGGAGAAGAACTTCATTTAGAAATTCGTGGACGCCGTGAGGATACAATTGTTACTAAGAGCCGGGTTTTCGATCGCTGGGACCTTGAGGAATTGGTCTCCCATTTCCCGTGCCGGCGGTTTTGGGTAGCAGGTCCGGCTGAGGACGGAATTCAACTAGTGATCGAAAAAGAGCGTGACAGTGATATGATTGCTCCCGAACTCGTCCAAGAACTCGAAAAACAGTATGCTATTTCCCTAAAGGTTGAACTGGTACCCCGGGGGACACTTTATGACCGCAGTGAATTACTTGATATAGGGGTGGTGGGAAAGCCTCGATACATTTATACCGCTGCCGAAATGCAAGCCCGGGCATATGTTGGCTCAAATAAGTTATAGTCAGCAAAAACAGGAGGGAGCAGGCATGAGAGGAGTTAAACGCAGAGGGACTTTGAAGTGTATTGCACTGTTGTGTACCATAATTTTTCTGATTTCCGTTACCGGGTGTGGCAGCACGGACAGCACGTCCCAGGAGTCGGCGCCGGTAAAGATTGGCCTCTTAGTCCCGTATACGGGAGTTTTCGCCAGTAACGGCTATGATATTACTAATGGAATGGAACTGTATTTTGATGAGGTAGGATGGCAGGCGGGTGGCCGCAAAATAGAGCTGATCAAAGAAGACAGTGAGATGAACGGACAGATAGGCCTGCAAAAGGTACGCCGTTTGGTTGAAGGAGATAAAATAGATATTCTGGCGGGTGTCGTAAGCAGTACAGTTGCTTATGCTATCAGGGATTATGTAGTGGGGAATAAAATCCCCTTTATTATATCTAATGCCGGAGCAACCGATTTAACCCGAGAAAAGAGAAGTAAATATATTTTCCGGGCATCTTTTTTTAATGGCCAGTTTGAATATCCCATGGGAACTTACGTTTATGAACAAATGGGTATCAAGAAGGTAGTTGTAATGGCTCCCGATTATGCTGCGGGACATGAGAAGGCAACCGGTTTTATGGATGGCTTCAAGGCCGCCGGAGGTGAGGTCATTCAAGAAATTTATCCGCCCCTGGGAACTACCGACTTTGGACCCTATCTAACCCAATTAAAAGACGCAGACGCAGTTTGGGCACATTTTTCGGGAACCGACTCTATCCGCTATGTTAAACAATATAGTGAATACCGTATAAACGATAGGATGCCTCTTTTAAGCAGCGGAGATTTGGTAGATGAATCCTCACTGATATATCAACTGGACTCTGCACTGGGTATTGTCTCCTCACTGCATTATAGTGCTGCTTTGAAAACACCTGAAAATGAGGAATTCGTCAAGAAGTTCAAGGCTAAATATAACGAGTCTCCTGATATGTTCTCGGTCCAGGGCTATGATACCGCCCGGGTTATTGTAGAAGCGTTAAATAAAACCGGTGGGGACACCAGTGATACCGAAAAGTTGTTGGACAGTATTCGCAGTGTGAAATTTCAGTCTCCGCGCGGACCGTTTAGGTTTGATCCGGTTAGCCAGAACGTAATATTTAATACCTATATCCGTAAGGTGGAGAAAGTGGACGGAGTCCTGGTAAATTCAGTATTGTACACTATTCCTAATGTTTCGGACTATGTAAAGTTAGATACCCCTGTTAAGTAGAGGACAGGAGGAATCTTTATGGAAACATCGCAATTGACCATCCAATTTCTCAACGGCTTATCTTACGGGCTCCTGTTATTCCTGTTGGCTGCCGGGTTATCCCTAATCTTCGGCCTGATGGGAACAATAAACATGGCCCACGGATCCTTTTTCATGTTGGGTGCGTATCTGGGCTACGCTATCACCACGGCCACCGGGGATTTCCTTCTGGCAGTGATAGGAGCTTCCGCGGCAATGGCCATGGTAGGCGTGTTGCTGGAACGATGTTTCTTTCGCAAGCTCTATAAAATGGAATTAAATCAAGTACTGCTGTCTTTCGGTTTTACCTATATTTTCATGGATATTGCCAGGGGGCTATGGGGAGGGACTCCCCGGTCCCTGGCGACTCCGGGATTGCTGGAGGGATCCGTGGTTATTCTTGGAGGGGCTTTTCCTCTTTATCGGTTGGCTTTGGTAGTAATTGGACTGGGTGTTGCCCTGTTATTATGGCTATTCCTGGAACGAACCCGAACCGGCATAGTAATTCGAGCCGGGGTGGACGATAAGCAAATGGTAGAAGCCCTGGGGACAAATATTCGCAGCTACTTTACCGCCATATTTGCTTTGGGGGCTTTTTTGGCTGCATTTGGAGGTGTGATAGGAGCACCGATTATTGGGGTTTATCCGGGTTTGGACTTTGAAATATTAGTATTGGCGCTGGTTATAGTAGTTGTTGGAGGGTTAGGAACCTTAAAAGGAGCATTCTGGGGCAGCATCCTAATCGGTCTTACCGAGTCCTTTGCCAAAATTATATTCCCTGACTATTCAATTATGACTATTTATATCACTATGATTATCGTTTTGCTGTTTAAACCGGCAGGGTTGTTTGGAAAGGGGGGACCTTGATGTTTCCCATCCGATTAGCGGGAAAAAGCCTCCTGATTTCGCTGGTTGTTATCACCCTGCTGCTATTGCCATTAGGAATTCCTCCCTATGGTATTACTTTTATGACTCAGGTATTTATCTTCGCTCTTTTCGCAGTAAGCCTGGATATCCTAATAGGTTATCTTAACCTCATGTCTTTCAATCATGCCACTTTTTTTGGAGTTGGAGCGTATTGTGTCGCAATCCTTTCTTCCAATAACGAATACAATTTTTGGCTTATGCTGGTTATAGGAATGGTTGTACCTATGTTAGTGGCTGCATTTATGGGAATTATTGTACTCCGCAGCAGCGGTGCTTATTTTTTATTAATAACACTGGCGTTTAACCAGATGGTCTATGCAATAGCCTGGAAGTGGCGCTCATTTACCGGAGGGGATGACGGGCTGCCGGGGATAGCCAGACCGGATATCGGCTTGAACTTGTCCATGTGGAATCAAGAATACTTTTATTACCTGGTGTTGGTAATCTTTATGGTTATGTTCGCGCTTATCTGGAAATTGGTGCATTCTTTTCGAGGCCGGCTATTGGTTGGTATAAGAGAAAGCGAAATACGCATGCAAGCCCTTGGTTACAACACCGCAGCCATTAAATGGCTGACCTATGTCTTAGCAGCTGGGGTTGCCGGTCTGGCCGGGGTTCTTTTTGTATATTTCAATGGTTTTATAAGCCCGCAGGAGCTCAATTGGACTATGTCCGGACTGGTTATTCTAATGGTAATTATTGGCGGTGCCGGCACCCTGGCCGGACCGGTTCTGGGGGCAGCTATAATCCTGTTTTTGCAGCAATCAGTCAGTTCATATACCGAACAATGGCCTCTGGTAATGGGGATTATATTTATTATCTGTGTTCTCTATGCGCGCGATGGTTGCTATGGTATTCTGCTGAAATTTATTAAAAAGGTGATGGCATCTTATGAAAATTCTGGAGGTCAAAAATCTAAATAAAAGCTTTAGCGGCTTTAAAGTGTTAAAAGATGTCTCCATGACGGTTGAGGCCGGTGAAAGACGGGGTATTATCGGTCCTAATGGTGCGGGCAAAACGACGCTTTTCAATATCATAAGCGGAAACCTCCGTGCAGATAAAGGTGAGGTATGGATTTTTGGAAATAATGTCGGACACTTGCTGGTTTACCAACGTGCTCGTATGGGGATGGCGCGTACCTTCCAGAAAAACACATTATTTTTTGGCTTAAACCTGCAAGACAATATTGCCCTGGCCCTCAAGGGAAAGGAGTCAGCCGAGAATATATCACGGTTTCTGGTTAGCTGGGGGCTTGAGGATAAACAAAAAACGCGGGTTGGGGAGCTATCCTACGGGGAGCAGAGGCAAATAGAGTTTTTACTAGCCATAGTTCAGAGCCCGAGTTTGGTCCTGCTTGATGAGCCAACCGCAGGGATGTCACCGGCCGAGACAGAGATAATTGCACAGATGATAAAATCCTTATCACGTGAGATTACCCTCTTAATCATTGAACATGATATGGATATCATTTTTAAAGTATGCGACCGGGTGACAATTTTACACAACGGCGAAATCATAGGGGATGGTAAACCTGATGAAATCAAAGCCAACCCCCGGGTAAAAGAAGTTTATTTGGGGTTGGAGGAAGAGGAGGAACTAAATGCTTAGTTTACACAATGTTCATACCTACTATGATGAAAGCCATATTTTGCAGGGTGTCAGTTTAAAGGTGGCCAGCGGTTCTATAGTTGCTCTCCTGGGGCGAAATGGGATGGGCAAAACTACTACTATTAATTCTATTATGGGCATGCAGACTCCTCGCAGCGGCGATATTTTCTTTAAAGGAATAAACATTGCCGGCTTACCCCCCTATAAGATTAACCGCATGGGCATGAGTATTGTCCCCCAGGGCAGGCGCATATTTCCTTCTCTGACCGTCAAAGAAAACCTCTTGCTGGGAGTATCAGGCAAGAGCCCCAAAAAGAACTCCCGCTTTGACCTCGATACCATTTATTCCTGGTTCCCCATCCTTAGGGTTCGTGCTAATCAACCCAGCCAAATTCTTAGTGGTGGGGAACAGGAAATGCTATGTATCGGCCGTGCCTTAATCTCCGATCCTGATTTGATCTTAATGGACGAACCATTCGAAGGACTGGCTCCCATAATTATCAAGGAATTAGTACAAAAATTGCAAGAGTTAAACAGTATGGGGCTATCTATTCTGTTGGTCGAACAAAATCTGGCACTGGCCCTTTCTATAGCTGATTATGTATATGTTATGAACAAAGGCATGATTGTATTAGAGGGAGCTCCCGATAATCTGGGAGGATGGGAGAGCATCCATAAAATCATACTTGGTTTTTAAGTAAAGTTACCCGGCAATGGAACCAAAAAGTCAACAATACCATACCATGGAAATATATAGAATCCCATCACCGTACTAATGAAGGGGGCAAATAACAAATATGCAAAACGGACAACGAACCATTTGGTTTGACGGTAGAAATATACCATTTGAACGGCAGGATATCTGGAGCTTGGTAAACCAATCGCCTCTGGAAATGATCCTGGTGACTATGGCGCAGCGCAAGACCGGCTATTTTCCCCAAAAAACAACCCTGGTCACCGAAATAGAGAACAGGGATGATTTGCTGGAAATACCTGCCGGAGAAATTATTTATTCGTCTAATCCACAACTGCTGCAAGCCGCCCAACAACAAGGATTCAAGACCTGTATTTTCCTGGCTGTTGAGGACCGGGCGGCTTTGGAAAAATCATGGCAGGAAGCATCCAAATATGATTATGCTGTGGTGGATTTTGATTTACCCACTAATATTCCTTTAGAGCTTATCATAGCGCGTCTGCAAAACCGCAGTGTAGTGATATTAAGAAAGGTAGAAAGCTTTACCGATATGGAAGTAGCATTTGGTGTATTGGAACAGGGCAGTGACGGAGTACTTCTGGCAGGCGCAGAAATGGCGGAGATACAAAAGGTAATCAGATACTTATCCAACCAAGTTTGTCAGCAAGTAAAGCTTTATCCGCTGGTGGTTAACGAAGTACGTCATATTGGCATGGGTGCCCGGGCTTGTATCGATACCACCAGTCTCATGTCCCAGGAGGAAGGCATGCTGATAGGTTCTACGTCAGGGGGAGGCATTTTCGTATGTTCAGAAACTCACTATCTTCCTTATATGAATCTTCGCCCCTTCCGGGTTAATGCCGGAGCTGTACATTCCTATGTGTGGATGCCTGACGATACCGCAGAGTACATTACTGATCTTAAGGCGGGCAGCAAAGTTTTGTGTGTAAATACCCGGGGAGAGACTCGCGAAATTACGGTTGGCAGGATGAAGATTGAAGTAAGGCCTTTGCTGTTAATTAAAGGTGAAGCTAATGGCCGGGAACTAAATGTAATAGTTCAGGATGATTGGCATATCCGGCTCATGGGTAGTGATGGGCTTCCCCGAAATGCCACCAAGATTCAGCCTGGGGAAGAACTGTTGGCATATATAAGTACACCCGGACGCCATGTGGGTATATCGGTAAATGAAACCATTATCGAAAAATAATTTCTAGGAGGTGGGGCTAAAGTGCCAGGAAAAGAAATACGCCTCAAGCGCCTGCGTAAACATTCTCAGCGATTACTGATCGTACCCATGGACCATGGGGTTAGTTCCGGTCCTATTCCCGGACTAAAGGATTTGCGTTCTTCCGTCCAGGCAGTAGTGAAAGGTGGAGCCGATGCCATAATTTTGCACAAGGGATTGGCAAAGCAAGTAGCAGGTATGATTAACCCGGCCCAGTGTGAAATGATTGTACATCTATCCGCTTCTACCAGCCTTTCGCCAGATGCTAATCGTAAGGGACTGGTTTCCTCCGTTGATCACGCTATCCGCATAGGAGCCTCAGCAGTGTCGGTACATGTAAATCTGGGCGAAAAGTTTGAGGCGGAGATGATCAAAGACCTTGGCAAAGTGGCTGAAAAATGTGATTACTGGGAAATACCATTACTGGCTATGATGTATGTTAGAGATGGTAAACAGGAAAGTGAATATGATCCCGAAAAAGTCAGCCATGCGGCTAGGATTGCTGAAGAATTAGGGGCAGATATCGTTAAGGTAAACTACACCGGTACACCGGAAGGATTTGCACAAGTATGCAGCTCGGTAGAGATCCCGGTGCTTATTGCCGGAGGTCCTAAAAAAGGTTCTGCAGATGACTTTTTAACCATGGTGGCAGATGCAATTAAGGCTGGAGCTGCCGGGGTCTCCATTGGAAGGAACATTTTTCAAAATCCTAATCCGGAGCAATTAGTTAGAGATATTCGTGCCATTCTAGATAAGTAATAATAACATAACCTTCTTTAACATATTATTGCCCCTTTAATTCTTAATAAATGGTGTTGGACCAGTGTGAAGGGAGATGAATAGATGGTCAAAGAAAATATAAACCGAGCAGTTGAACAATTTAGAGGCAAACTCGAACGCGCCCGCTCTCAGGAGAATAGTTCTACCGAAATTAAGAAAGCTGTTCAAGAACTGCTGCAGGATATCGGCCAACATGTTCCCAAAGCTCCTGAGCGCCCCAGGGATCCCCAAAAAGCAATGGAGACCGCAGCCGAGTTCGTCAAGAGTTACAACAAAGCAAATGGCAAAACACCTCAGGGTGTGCAAACAATGCTTAATAACCTTGCCGCCAAGAAAAAAAAGGAAAACAATTAAAGCAGCAAAACATAATTAACCCCAGGTTGCATATCACCTGGGGTTAATTAATACTTATTGATGGGTGCCAAAATATTTTTGACTTAGTAAATAGGCAGGCAAATCATCCATATTGGTTTCTTCCGGTTCGGCAGTATTAGTTCTGGATTCCGGCTCATCATAACCCCGTGACGGCGAATAAGCTTCCCACGGGGGCTGTTTACTTGTATGGGGTTCCTCAGGCAATAAAACATCAGTTCTTGGTTCGGCAACGTAGTTATTTCGACCAACCATATACTTGCGGAAGTTCTTGGGATGCGGAATCACCGTACGGCCTGGTTTAGAAAAGGAAGAGTCTCTACTCCTGCGATCCCATACCGGTTCATTTGATTCAGGTCTAGACTCGCTTATCACTTCATTTTTGTTTGGCGCCATATATGAACGTGTTTTTGGTGGTTTGGGAATATGGTGAACAATATTGCCGATAACATTCACCTTAACAGGTCGCGATCTTACGGATTCTATAGTTTTATTGGCGTTATGCATAGAAATAGGTTGGTTTCTGTCCCGTTGCGCTGCACATGTTCTGCGTGTATTTGCATTAGATATCTTACCGGTACCGGTAGTATTCCTTGACATACGATAACTTTGCTTCACTTTATCACTCCTATCTGAAACTGATAGTCTATCTGGCCATTGAAGCAGTTTCATTTATATTTAGATTATGCAGGCGATGCTCTTTTTGTGAGAATTGCATAAAAAAGAACCCTTCTCTAATAATGAGAAGGGTTCAGACTACAGGACTGTTTTAGGCAGCTGACTTCAATTGTTCCGCTTTCTCCTGCTTCCTAAGTTTCATAAAATCTTTCGTCTCAGCAGCTATCACTCCGGACAGTAGAACCAGGGCGATAAGATTGGGTATGGCCATAGCTCCATTAAAAGTATCAGCTATATCCCAAACCAGACTGAGTTTAAGTACAGCCCCGAATAGAGCGCAGATACTAAAAACAATCCGATAAGGTTTTATCCCTTTTTCTCCTACCAGATAGTAGAAGCATTTTTCGCCATAGTATGACCAGCCTAATACGGTAGAATAAGCAAAAAGCACCAGTGCTATGGTAACAATAAGACTTCCCAGGTGAGGAATGAAAAACTCAAAAGATCGGCTGGTTAATGCTGCCGCCTGGGCTTTGTCCAGACCAATGTATAAATTAGCCATTACGACCGAAATACCAGTAATACTGCATACTACGATGGTATCCAAAAAAGTACCAGTCATGGAGACCAAAGCCTGTCGGCAAGGATGGTCAGTTTTAGCCGCAGCAGCAGCAATCGGGGCGGAACCAAGTCCGGCCTCATTGGAGAAAACCCCCCTGGCTACACCGTAGCGAATAGTAGTTCCTATGAGTGCTCCGAAACCAGCTTTGGCTGTAAAGGCCTCAGTAAAAATAAGTGCCAGGGCATCGGGTACCAGAGAAAGGTTAGTAAATATGATGAACAAGCCGCCAAGGATGTAAAAAACCGCCATAAACGGAACTAAAATTCCTGTGGCTTTGCCAATGCTATGTACACCGCCAAGTATAACCAGCGCAGTAAAAACAGCGAGGACAATGCCCGTGAACCAGGGGTTAATGCCAAATGTATCGTGTACGGCACCGGCTACGGAATTAACCTGAACCAGGTTGCCAATACCGAATGATGCCACCGTACCAAATAGTGCAAATAACCAAGCCAGCCATTTCCAGCCCAGTCCGCGTTCAATGTAATACATCGGTCCGCCGGCCATTTCTCCTTTTTCATCGGTGATACGATATTTTACCGCCAGTACTCCTTCACCATATTTAGTTGCCATACCAAATATGGCTGTAATCCACATCCATAATACCGCACCGGGGCCGCCAAGAACTACCGCGGTAGCTACGCCAACAATATTACCGGTGCCTATAGTTGCCGCCAGAGCAGTCATCAAAGCTTGAAAATGAGAAATATCTCCCTTTGAGGATTTATCCTGTTTAGAAGGAGAAAAGGCCAGCTTTAATGCATATCCCAGGGTGCGAAACTGCAGAAAACCGAGGCGCAATGTGAGAAATATTCCTGTACCTACCAGAAATGTAAGCATCCATGGCCCCCATACGAAACTGTTCGCAGCAGCAATTAAATTTGAAAACGCTTCCATAAAACGCCATCCCTACAATTGATATTGTTTTTCATGATTCACAAAAACTCATAGAATTAACCAATTCGACACAAAAGCACAAATCCCTGCAGGAAGCGGCAGAAAATCTGTACAAGAAATCCAAGACCTGCACTGGCAGCATGCCGGTCAGGTCGGCGAGTTGAGCAAGATTCCTTGGGAGCAGGGATGTTACAGTAGACGAGGCGCGGTGAGCGTAACTGGTAATTAGCGCAATATCTGCGCCAGGGGACAATAGAATAACAATTGAAAGCCGAAAAAACAGAAAAGTTAATATAAAAGGGATAACAAGCGGAATGTGCCTGTGAAGACGGCAGGCAAGGTGGGGCAGAACGGGTAATGCACTAGCTGGTGACGGCATTACCCGGCTACAATTAGTCTAAGGTCTGACTTAACTGTTTATAAATTATATCACCAATTCCTATAGAATCTGTTTGGCTCATTGATTTTGCATATTCTTCAAATAGCATTGATTCAAACACATCGGTGGCAAAACTATGACTAATAAGATCACTTTTAGGAACAGTAGAGCGCATGGCCTCAATAAGTTTGTTTAGGAAAACACCTTCTAACTGCTGGCAGGATTCTTTAAGACGAGCCAGGTCTTTTTGTTTGCTGGCGTTCTCCAGAGCTGTAGTAAACTTTTTTACCTGGTGGGCCTCTTTTTC
The DNA here is from genome assembly GCA_050943315.1 of Syntrophomonadaceae bacterium. Taxonomy (GTDB): domain Bacteria; phylum Bacillota; class Syntrophomonadia; order Syntrophomonadales; family Syntrophomonadaceae; genus JBDKUD01. The sequence goes on along the minus strand of JBMNOY010000009.1, from coordinate 40,325 downwards.
AGGCTGATAGGTCATTGGGTTTATAACGTTATTGCTGCTGGCAAAAGTAATATTCATAGTAAAATCCTTTCTTATGGAGATCTTTTCTACCTGCGCAGACTATTGGCGGTTTGCAACATTTCGTCGGATGACTGAATTACCTTGGAGTTAGTTTCATAGGCTCGCTGAGCTGTAATCAGATTGACCATTTCTTCAACCACTTGAATATTTGAAGATTCCAGGTACCCGGGTTCCAGGGTGGTAGTTGTATCAGTCTCAGGGTCCCAGATAATCGGATCACCGGAATTAACTGTAGCCTGGTAGAGGCTTTTCCCAATTTTTTGCAGGCCGGCAGGATTAGTAAACTTGTCAACCTCTATTTGGCCGGCTTCTCCTTCGGTCCCGTCGGGAAGCATATAAGTTAAGCGGCCATCGCGTTCAATCTTAATATCATATGCTCCTTCCTCAACCGGACTATCCACTCCCAGGACATAATAGCCATCAGAGGTCACCAAGCGTCCCTCAGCATCCAGTTTGAAGGACCCGTCACGGGTATATTGCGGGACATCAGTGCCGGGAACCTGAATCGCAAAAAAGCCTGAACCATTTATAGCTACATCCAGGAGTCTTTCGGTGGGCTGAAGATTGCCTTCATTAAATAAAGTATTTATAACTGCAGGTCTTACACCTAGTCCAACTGATAGACCAACTGGTTCAATGCCTTGATCAGCAGGAGGGATTGTTGCCGGACGTTTAATGGTTTGATAAAGGAGATCCTGAAATTCTATACGCTGTTTTTTAAATGCGGTAGTGTTTACATTAGATATGTTATGAGCAATGGTGTCAACATTGAGTTGCTGGGCATACATACCCGTACTGGCAGTATAGAGAGCCCTCATCATAATTAATAATAGCCTCCTTGAAATTTACTACAAACGGTATCTCAATCGGTCGATACCGCTATCGGGCCTCTCTACCGAGTCCAGCCCGTTAAAATATTGTCTCTTATTATTTATCGTTTCAATCGCTTAGAAAACTTAACACTTTTCAAAATTCGTTTAGAAAGTTTGGAGATGGTGTTTCATATATTAATGTATACACATAGTTGGATGGGGGGGTTAAAATGGTAAAAATATCTGATCTGCGTATGCGGGAAGTAATTAACATTCTGGACGGAAAAAAGCTGGGGAATATTACTGATATTGAGCTCGACCTGGATGTGGGAAGGGTAGTAGCGATAATTTTGCCCGGACGCATCCGGGGATTTAGCTTTTTCAGCAAACGTGAAGAGCTAGTAGTTCCCTGGCATAAGATAGTAAGAATAGGGCGTGATGTTATTTTAGTAGAGGTTCCGGTAGTTAGTGAAATCGAACAATACCGCGGAAGTTACCGGGATGATGATAATTTTTAGGCTAGTGCCTGCGAAAGATAGCGAATTATACGGATATTGGTTATTATAGTAGTGAAAATACCTATAACTTATTAAGGTTTTGGGGTGGTCATAAATGCGTTGCCCTTATTGCCAGGAATTAGAAAGCAGGGTTATTGATTCAAGGTCATGTGAGAATGGGAGCTCAATAAGACGGCGCCGCGAGTGTACGGCCTGTAAGCGCAGATTTACATCCTATGAGCGGGTAGAGGAAAGGCCGTTAATGGTTGTAAAGAAGGATGGAAGCCGGGAACCCTTTAACCGGGACAAGCTTTTTAACGGCATAACCCGGGCCTGTGAAAAGAGACCGGTAAGTATGGAGAGTATAGAAAATCTGGTGGCAGATATTGAGCGCGATCTTCATGACAATCATGACCGGGAAGTCAGCAGTATGATTATTGGCGAAAAGGTTATGGACAGGCTGCGTAATCTGGATGAAGTAGCGTATGTAAGATTTGCATCTGTCTATCGCCAATTCGGAGACTTAAACAGTTTTATCAACACTATCGAACAGTTGAAAAACAAGTAGTATAACGGATTAGTATTTGGCCTAGTCTGGCGATTCTTCTGCTTGAATCAGGGCACTGGCGGTATCTGCCATGATTTCGGGTACGGCGATTTTTACCTCGGCCAGGGGGCCTATGGCTAAACCCTGTACTGAACCGATGGCCTCCCGGAATAAGCGGACGGGAATATCGCAAGAGCGCAGCATACTTTCTATAATTACATCCTGGGGAGGATAAACCCTGGCAATAATTTTCCAACTACACTGGTTAAGGTCAAAACCGCAATCGGGGCAAACCTCTTTATTATTCGGTATTGTTTGGCCACATTGGGGACAATTCATGTGCTGAACACCTCCTGATTATTATTGTAGGTTATAACGAAAGGATAGACAAATGCTTAACTGGATTGAGCAAGAAGCAAATGAAATCAAATATATTACTATACCGGAATGGCTAAACCGGGGTGTCGACATAGCCTTTTCCACCAGAAGGGGAGGGGTTAGCCGGACTCCTTTTAATTCTTTAAATCTGGGACTGCACGTAGGTGACCAGGAAGAAGCGGTACTGCAAAATCGGCGCTTGTTGCTGAGTATCTTCGGGCAGAAACTGTCTCAAATGGTTTGTATCGAGCAAGTCCATGGCAATAAGGTTATACGTATACAACAAGCTCATAAAGGCCGTGGTGCTTTTAAATACCTGGATGCAATCCCCGGTTATGACAGTATGATTACCAATGAGCCGGGAATTTATTTAACCAGTTTTTATGCCGACTGTTTACCAGTTTGTTTCTTTGATCCGGTTAAACTGGTTATTGGTATGGCTCATAGCGGCTGGAAAGGCACTATGGGGCGCATAGTGATTAGTACGGTTGAGGCTATGCAGCGGGAATATGGATGTTTGCCGGAGGATATGGAGGTTTTCATGGGGCCGGCTATTGGAAGATGCTGCTTTGAAATTCAGTCTGATTTGGCTCACAAAGTTATGGAGGAGTTTAATTCTCTAAATGATATAATTTTTAGGAGTAACAATGACGATAAATATAGGTGGGACCTGCGCACAACTAATCGTCAGCTTCTAACCAGCTGGGGAATTAATCCCGCCAAGATTTTAGACTGTGATATTTGTACAGCCTGTAATACTGATAAATTCTTTTCCTATCGGCGCGAACAGGGGCAGACCGGTAGGATGGGAGTTTTATTGGCGTTAAGGGATTTGAGGTGATTTATATTTTAAATCCTCGTATTTTAGTAGTGGATGATGAGACATATATCGTGGAACTAGTTAAGTTTAATCTGGAGAAAGAAGGTTTTAGGGTTATTGTAGCCTATGACGGCCTGAGCGCACTGGATATAGTTCAGGAGCAGCGGCCGGATTTAATCATTCTGGATATTATGCTGCCCAATATTGACGGACTGGAAGTATGCCGTCATCTCAAAAGCGACCCCAACTATCATACTATTCCCATTATAATGCTTACCGCCAAAGGTGAAGAGGTGGATACCATTCTGGGATTGGAAATGGGTGCGGATGATTATATTAAGAAACCCTTTAGCCCCCGCGAGATGGTTGCCCGGGTCAAAGCACGACTAAGGGCACTTAAAATTCTCCAAGCGGAAAAAGCTATAGGTAAAAAAGTCTACGTGATTAATGATCTTATAGTAGTACCAGATAAATATGAATCTTTTTTGGGTGAAGAAAAGCTGGAGCTTACGCCCAAAGAATTTGATTTGTTGACCCTTTTGGTTTCCAATCAGGGCAAGGTGTTCACTCGGGAAGCACTTCTGGAAAAGGTCTGGGGGTATGAATACACTGGCGATACCCGAACAGTTGATGTCCATATTAGGCATTTAAGGCAAAAACTCCGGGATGATTCCAATTATCCCCTGTATATTGAGACAGTTAGGGGTGTGGGCTACAGGTTTAGAGAAATGGACAGATAAATTGTTGATGTGGATAAAATAAAGGTGATAGCAAATGATTAAATCTACAGATTATCAAAAAATCATGCCTACTGTTCTTAGCAGCATGGTGGACGGGGTACTGGTCTTTAATAGCGCCGGTTGCATAATATTGGCCAACAAGGCCGCAGAGAACCTTTTTCTGGTTCCGGGAAGAGTACTGCCGGGCAAACATCTGGATGATATTGCTGATAATGCTGAGATTATTAACATGATCTGGCGGGTTCTGCGCACCGGACGGGAGGTTTTCCGGGAGACCGCTATCAGACCTAATACACAGATATTCCGCGTACACGGGGTGCCCATAAAAGGAGAGGACAATGAAATCGAAGGTGCCGTGGCGGTATTTCACGATGTTACCGATGCCCGTAATTTTGATCAGGTTAGATCCGAGTTCGTAGGCAATGTATCACATGAATTGCGTACCCCTTTGACTTCTATAAAGGGATTTGTGGAAACACTGGTTGATGGTGCCCTGGAGGACAGGGTATTGTGCCGGCGTTTTTTGTCCATAATTGATGCGGAAACCGACCGGTTAACTCGGCTAATCGAGGACCTTTTGACCCTTTCGTCAATTGAATCTAAAGAAGCCATTTTGCGACCTAAGCCGGTTTGTTTAGTCCACTCCATTCGTGGCGTTCTTAATATATTCAGTCCGCAGATAAGTGAAAAGCAGCTTCAGGTAGAATTTATTCACCCCCCGAAAGTGTCTTATGTTTTCGTGGATGAGGATTTAGTTGGTCAGGTATTAATTAATCTCATAGATAATGCTATAAAATATACACCGCGCGGGGGAAAGGTGATAATAAGGTGCCGGGAAGAAGATAGTCGCTTGATTACTACGATTACCGATACTGGTATGGGTATACCCCAGGAGAGTATACCCCGGGTATTTGAAAGATTTTATCGAGTAGATAAAGCCCGGTCCAGAGACCAGGGAGGAACCGGACTGGGATTAGCCATAGTAAAACATATCGTAGAATCTCATGGCGGTGATGTTTTTGTTGAAAGCCAGATTGGGAAGGGGTCGACCTTTGGAGTAAGTTTTTTGGTAATGTAATATCCCTTGGGGGGAGACCAATTGTCGTCGAGGCAAAATCGTTATATCAATAAACAAAGATTTAAGCTTTTATTACGCTGGCAAATAATAATCGGGTCCCTATTTGTAGTTGTATTTGTGCTATATGGCTTATATAGTTATACTATGTACAGTATAGGCAATAAGAGCCCGGAAGTAATCGTGAGTAAGACAGGATCACTTGGTGATAAGATTAATGTCAAAGCTATCGTGCTGAATGACGAGACAACCTATTATGCACCTGAAGAAGGCTATTTTGAGAATATGGTCAGGGAAAACGACCGGGTGCGAAGAAATCAGGTAGTGGGATATTTTGTAAGTAAATCGCAAGCCCGCCATCCAATGGTGGCAATTACCCCCGGAATTTACACGACCAGGACCGATGGTCTCGAGAAAGTCTTTGCTAACCTTAATTTTGATAATTTAGGCATCGAAGTCTTTCACTTCAAACCGTCTGTAAACGCAGGTTCTCGAGAACATTGCTACGGTGGGTATCCGGTTTTTAAAATCGTGAATAACTTAAACCCGACCAGGCTAATAATACATTACCGGGCAGATAAGGGAAAGCTTACCATTAGACCTGATCAACCTGTAGAAATAATCTACCGGGATAGGAAATTAGGTTCAGGAATAGTTAAAAAAGCTAATAAACTCTCTAATGAAGTGGCTCTTTTGGCGGAAATGGCTGATTTTAGCCCTGAACTGGTGGGACAGAGATATATTGAAGCAACCTGTATTTTTAATATTAAGAGCGGGTATATGGTTCCGCTTAGTGCAATAGTCGTTAAGGATTCAGTTCCGGGAGTATTCTATCTAAACGGTCAAAAGGTGGAATTTAAAGCGGTTCGGGTGCTCAAAAAGAACAACCGAATGGCGGTGGTGGAAGGGTTAGAGGCCAATGAAATGATAATTAAAAGCCCCGGATTTTTCTTGAACATTTCAAATGGCAGCAAAAATCTATATAGCAACAGATAAATACAGATTAGTAATGAAGGAGATAAAGCAATAATTGTAGAAACTAAGGACTATATTTAATTTCTTAGGTGTTAGTGTTCCTTGATAAAGGAGTTTGGCAGATATGGAACAAAGAGCAGCACAGATAAAAAAACGTATTGCAGCGGCAGCTCAACGGAGTGGACGCCAGGCATCAGATATTACTTTAGTAGCAGTAACTAAAACAGTTACGCCGGAAGTTGCCCGGCAGGCTTTTGATCTGGGTCTTACCAATCTCGGTGAAAACCGGGTACAAGAATTAAAAATCAAGATGCAGCATATTCCCGAAGCCCGGTGGCATATGATTGGCAGACTGCAAACCAACAAGGTAAAAGATGTAGTAGGCCGGGTTTGTCTTATTCACTCGGTGGACAGGTGGAATCTAGCCGAAGAAATTAATAAACGGGGCAAGCTTTTAAATATTCAAGTTCCGGTTCTATTAGAAATTAATATTGCCGGAGAGGAACAAAAAGCTGGGTTTAACCCCAACGATGTCAATAGTTTTCTTGATTCGGCAGGACAGCTTGAAGCTATCCGAATTTGCGGGTTTATGACCGTGGCCCCAATAGTAGAGGATGCTGAACAAACCAGACCGGTATTTCGTGAACTACGACGATTAAAAGAGGAACTAGGAAAGAAACCATTTTATAATGCTGATTTAAAGCATCTGTCTATGGGAATGACTGCTGATTTTGAGGTTGCAATTGAAGAGGGTGCTACCATTGTGAGGATTGGAAGTGCTCTTTTTCAGAAGTAGAATTTTAACTTAAGGAGGGTACAGGAATGAGTATTATTGACAAGGTGTGGACATGGTTTGGGGTTCAGACCGAAGAAGAAAGGGAAGAAGTAGTTCAATTACCACAGCCTGGGCCAAATGAGTCCGAGCGCAAAGGGATAACCAATTTAGTAAGTATACATACTAACAAGAGTATAAAAGTAGTAGTTTGTGAGCCCCACTCTTTTGATGAAGCACAGGTATTAGCTGACCACCTGAAAAGCCGAAAACAAATAATCCTAAATTTCGAAAATACTGCACCCGAAGTATCCCAAAAAATTATCGATTTTATTAGTGGTACTACTTATGCACTTGAAGGTAACAGTCAACAACTGGGCAACAACATTTTCCTTTTTGCCCCCAGTAATGTTGAAATAGCCAAGGACCATCGCTATATAATGCGTAAGGCGAATTTCCCCCGGGCTGTTAAAACTGTCGGGGGTGAATAGTATTGACTCCAGCATTAGGTGTTATTGGCTGTGGCAACATGGCCTATGCTCTGGTAAAGGGCATTGTTAATGGAGATGGAGTCCGCTATGAGAATATCTATGTAAGTGATGTAAATGATACCCGAACGGACTTGTTTAACCGCGAATTTGGAGCTAAAGTAGTCAGCAATTCAGGAGTAGTTGCTGCTGCCGATATTACTTTTATCGCGGTAAAACCTGCCCAGGTCCAAGATGTGTTAATAACCACCCGGGACCAGTGGCAGCCGGGGAAGTTGCTGGTTTCTATCGCTGCCGGAATACCTACCCGGTTAATTGAAAGCATATTGGGGCAGAAAATCCCGGTTGTACGAGTAATGCCTAATACTCCCTGCCTGGTTGCAGAAGGAGTATCAGCGGTGTGCGGCGGGAGCTATGCTTCATCGGGCCAGTTGCAGTTGGTGGAAGGGATTTTTAGTAATCTGGGTTTGGCTGTAATTCTCGAGGAAAAGTATCTGGATGCGGTTACTGCAGTGTCCGGTAGTGGCCCCGGTTATGCTTACCTGGTAGCTGAAGCTATGATTGATGCAGCGGTAAGTCTGGGGCTGAGTCAGGAAATGGCCAGTGAACTGGTGATTAATACAATTAGGGGCAGTATGACCATGCTGCTAAAAACCCATGAACACCCTGCAGTTTTAAAAGCCCAGGTAACTTCACCAGGTGGAACTACTATTGCCGGGTTAAGACAATTAGAGGAAAACGGTATTCGCAAGGCTTTCTTTGCAGCTCTGGAAAAGGCATATGAAAGGTCTGTGGAACTTGGCCAATAGGAACTTGTACAGAGGAGGAAACTATTAGTGTCCTATCAGATTGCTCAGGTAGTCGATATTATTTTCGAAGTCTTAGTGTGGTTGATAATTATTCGCTGTGTGCTCTCTTTTATCAGACATGACCCGCGTCAACCTATTATCAGGTTCATATATGATGTAACCGAACCTATAATGGGGCCATTTCGCCGGCTTATACCGGCAACCGGAGGAATCGACTTTTCTCCGATTGTTGCCGTACTGGCCGTTGAGTTTGTCCGCAGAATAGTTATTAAACTGATTATACTATTTCTATAGATAAGGGAGTAAGTAATGCTAGATCACGAGATAGAATTACTTGCACCTGCCGGCAAATGGGATGTAATGCAGAGTGTAGCCCGGGCAGGTGCTGACGCTGTATATTTGGGCGGAAAAAAATTTAATATGCGTATGCTTAAGTCCGACTTTAATTTTACTGATAATGAGTTGGAACAGGCAGTTGATTTCCTCCATGCACAAGGAAAAAAGTTATATGTTACCGTTAACAACCTGTATAACGATAATGAGATTGAAGAACTTAAGGATTATCTGTTATTTCTGAACGATATCAAAGTCGATGCCTTAATAGTTCAGGACCTGGGTGTGGTAGACCTGCACCATGAGTTGGGCTTGGGCATTGATATCCATGGCAGTGTGCAGATGGGTGTCGGCAATTCCCAGGCGGTTAAATTCCTTCAGAATAAGGGTTTGTCCCGTATTATTCTCTCCAAAAATGTCTCTTTGCAGGAAATAAGTGCTATCCATAAAGCAACTGATATGGTTCTAGAGTACTTTGCTCACGGGGATCTTTGTGTATCCCATACCGGACAGTGTTATATGAGTTACTTGTTCCTGGGAGAAAGCAGCAACCGGGGCCGCTGTAAAAAACCCTGCCGCTGGAAATACCGCGTAGAGGGTAATGGCCTTAATACTGGGTATAGATATGTGCTGGCCAATAAAGACCTGTGCCTTTATGCTCATTTGGCTGATCTCGCCAGAGCCGGAGTTAGTTCCTTTAAAATAGAAGGCCGCATGAGGACCGCAGAATATGTGGCCTTTCTTATTCGCACCTATCGTGAAGCCCTGGACCGGGTTATCGATAATATTAATACCTATCAGGTTGATGAAGCCGCACTGACCGAATTAAATTTGCACCGGGTCAGGGACTATACGACCGGGAACTTACTGGCCCGACCAGGTATTGAGTCAATTGGCCTTACTGGTGAAAGAGAACCGTTTTTCCCAACCACTACTGTTAAAGCCGAGCCTCTAAAAAAGGAGGACTATTACCAGGACAGCTTTGCCGGTAGTGGTAACATTGAACTGGATTTGACCGTGAAAGTTGGAAGTATCGAAAGCTTACACATATTAAACCATGGTGTCACTAATATCATAGTGGGCATGGATACTATCCGTCAGGGAAGAGTACAGTCCAGTACAGCCTTGCTGGATGAAGCTTTAAAGATTACTGAAAAAAGTAAAATATTTTTGGAGACCCCACGCATTGTAACTGAGGATGACCTTCCGCTGTTAAGGAAGTACCTGAACGGATTACGATTGGACCGGCTGGACGGATTCATTGTAAATGATTATGGCAGCCTGAATCTAATAATGAATTCAGGCTTAGGAGAAAAGGAAATATGGGCCGGGCCAGGACTAAATATAATTAATTGCCGGGCAGGAAGAATCTTGCAGGAAAACGGAATAGCGCGCTTATCCGCTCCACTGGAGATAGACCTAGATGGTCTGCAAACCATAGCCAAGTCAGGTATCCCAGTTGAAGTTACGGTTCATGGACCTTTGTGCGCAATAATTACCGATCTGTGTTTACCACGTGCAGTCAATTGCCAGGATGGGGAATGTACGGGTTATTGCCAGGATGATCATTATTTCCTGGTTGACGAATACGAACAGAAATATAGAATTAGTACCGATTCTAATTGTCGTAACTATATATTCTATCCCTATGATTTGTGTTTACTCTCATATATACCAGCTTTAAACAGCCTGGGAGTTAAATCACTCAGGATTGAGGGCCAGTATTATAGTGAGGAAATACTTGAACAGGTAGTGGCAATCTACAGCAGTGCGGTCAAGGAATTGAAGCAAGGCCTGTGGAAACAAGAGGATAATTATAACAGATTGCTGGATATTTCCCCACGAGGGTTAACAACTACACCACTTGTTAATAATTTGGCTTCAAGGGGGAGTTTGATTGATTACCGCCATGGAAATACGCAATCAACAATTTAAGAAACGTTTTCGCGGATTTGATGAAGATGAAGTAAGAAATTTTTTGGTTAGGCTGTCCCAGGATTATGAAAGCTTATACGGAGATAATTCCCAACTAAGGGAAGGTATGCAGAGGATACAATATGAACTGGATAAGTACCGTAAAATGGAAGAAACTATGAACAACAGTATTATTTTAGCCCAGAAGACTGCTGAAGAGGTAGTTGCTAATGCCCATAAGGAGGCAAACTTATTTTTGGAAGATGCCAAACGTCATGTCGCCTCTATTTTAGGAGTTTATCAAGAGATAGTAAAAAGGATGAACGTTTTCAATATGGAACTAAAAGCACAAATGAACATCGAAATGGAGATGCTGGAGAAGAACCAGCGTAAAATTGAAGAATTAGCAAACTTCTTCTATGGCAAAGACATGAAAGAACTGTTGGAAAAACTAGAGCAGGTTTCTGGGGCTAAAGCGGATGCTTAGGATTACCGACACCCCACAAGGGGTAAGAATAGAAGTAAAGGTTCAGCCGCGTTCATCCAGGAATCTAATAGCTGGAGAACAGGATGGGGTGCTAAAAATTAAACTAACTGCTCCTCCGGTTGACGGGGAAGCCAATGAAGCTCTAATAGTGTACCTTTCCGGTTTGCTCGGGGTTCCCAAAAGGGATATAAGTCTAATAAAAGGGGAGACCTCCAGAAACAAACTTATTGAGATTAGCGGAATAAACAAGGAACAGTTATTAGCGAAAGTCGGCCAGAGTTAGCCGGCTTTTTATTATGGGCAGCAACTTACCCTGATCGATTTGTTGCCATAGCATATTTTACTCCCGAGCTATAGAACGTTCTATTCCTGCAGTTTCAGCTGCTTTTAAGATAATCTAACCTTTTCTGGCACATAATAAAACAACTGAGCACTTAGTTTTTAGCCCGTCCATTACATACCAACCTGAGATTATCAACTATTAAGTATAGGAGGATCAAACCGGTGTGGCTTCCTTTTGCTTTCCTCCTGGTGGGCATGGTGTTTGCATATCAGCTCAAGAATTGGGCTGACCCGGCTATTCGGGCCGGACTTACCGTTCTTCTGCTGGGAATGGGTATTCATATCGGCAGTGACCGGCAGCTGCTTTTGGCTTTACCGCGATTGGGCATAGAATCAGTACTATTTTGTTTGTTATCCTGCCTGGCCAGCCTTGTTTTAGTAATGGCATGGGAAAAATTATTTATTAAAGAGTACCGTTATGCCCATGCCAGCAGTGAAACAACTAAACCCAGTGATGAGTACAATTTTATAATTTTGGTTATAATCTGCCTGGTGTTCGGGATAGTGATAGGTAAACAGACTAATATCTTAACTGCTCGAGCTGCTCAAAACGTTATCGACCTGGCACTAATAATAATTTATATCGGTATTGGGGTAACCCTGAGATTTGCCATTCACAAGCTCAGTGAAGCGCGTACGGGCTATTTAATGTACCTGTTATTGCCGGTATTAATAACACTGGGCAGTATTATCGGAGGAGTGATGGCAGGAGCAATCAGTGGCAAGAATCTTAATTATGCGGGTGCTATTGGGGCAGGAATGGCTTACTATTCTCTGGCGGCAGCCATGATAACCGACCAGGCTGGTTTTAATCTGGGGCTGATAGCCCTTATAAGTAATTTCCTGCGGGAGTTGATAACCTTTTTATTCACACCTTTTTTGGCCCGGTATTCCAATCTGGCTCCCATAGCCCTGGGAGGTGCCTCGACTATGGATACTACCCTGGCCGTAATGAAGCAGAATTTGAATGAAAAGTACACCCTGGTAGCCTTTTTTAATGGTGTTATACTTTCCTTTATGGTGCCGGTGGTTTTATTGTTGCTGCTGGGGACATCATAAACCCTTTTATAATTTAATTATTGTGGACCTTACCATTAGTCGCTATAATGAATGTAAATTGTGCTCGACCTAAAAAAATAAGGAGTGAAGCTAAATGAAAAAAACTGTAAAGTTGTTGGTAATCGGAATGCTTATCCTCGGCCTGCTGTCCAGTATAGCTGGCTGTGGCGGTAAACAAGATGCCGACCAGGACACTGCTAAACAAAAAGAAAAACCTCAATTACTCGTTGCTTCAGAGACTACATATCCGCCCTTTGAGTTTTCTCAAAATGGTGAGCTTACCGGTTTTGATATGGATTTAATCCGGGCCATCGGCGAAGTTCAGGGATATGACGTGAAGATATCAACACTTGGTTTCGACGCTTTGATTCCTGCCTTAAAAGCTGATAAATATGATTGTGTTATATCAGCAATGACTATTACTGAGGACAGAAAGAAGTCGGTTGATTTTAGTGAACCCTATTTTGATTCAGGTTTAGTAATTGCTGTTGCCCAGGACAACAACGATATAAAGTCCCTGGAAGATCTTAAGGGTAAGAGACTGGCCGGGGAAGTTGGTACTACCGGATTAAACGCTGAGAATGAAATAAAGGCTCAGGATCCTACCACCCAGGTAGCAGTCTTTGACGCTGTCGGGGAAGCATTTATGGAACTCCAGAAGGGTGGAGCCGATGCGGTTATTAATGACTTACCGGTTACTGCCTATTACATCAAGACCACCGGCAAAGATAAAATAAAAATCGTGGGAGACGTTTTCTCTACCGGGGATCAGTATGGTATAGCTGTAAAGAAAGGTGATACCGAGACCCTTAAGATGATAAATGATGGTCTGGCTAAAGTAAAAGCTAATGGCGAATATGATAAAATCTACACCAAATGGTTTGGAGAAAAGAACTAATAGTTTGTGAACTAAGCCTGTAAAAGCGCGGGACAAAACTCGCGCTTTTGGCTTGTTTTGGGGAGGAAAACCAATATATGTCTGAATTAGCAAGTCACTACGTGTTCGGAGTAAACATTATCGATTATTTGACCTCCATCAGTGGTTACCAGGTAGTAACCACTCATATGGGATACTTCCTTGAGGGTGCACTGCTAACGCTGGAAATAACCGTTCTGTCCTTATTAATAGGAATGGTTCTGGGATTGATAGCAGGACTGTTTAAAATGTCCAGATCTAAAATACTATACGCAATAGCCACTGCTTATATTGATTTTTTCCGTGGAACACCCCTATATGTTCAGATACTGTTGATATATTTCGGCATATTGCCTATGATCTTTGAAGCCGAGCCATTTACTGCCGCTATCATTGCTTGCTCTTTAAACAGCGGTGCATATATAGCGGAGATAGTGCGGGCGGGAATACAGGCAGTTGACAAAGGACAGACTGAAGCAGCACGTTCATTGGGGATGAATAAGCGGGAAACCATGACCTATGTTGTATTACCTCAGGCTTACAAAATAGTAGTACCTCCTTTAATAAATGAATTTATAGCAGTATTAAAGGATACTTCACTGGTAGCGGTAATTTCAGCTGAGGAATTAACACTGCGCGGCAAACTGCTTTATTCTACAACCTTCGAAGCAGCCTGGATATGGGGAACGGTTGCCGTTATTTATTTCATTATGACTAAAATTTTGTCTGTACTTGGGGATTATGTTGAGAGGAGGATGGCAACCGAATGATACAAATAACCGATGTCCACAAAAGTTTCGGCAAGTTAGAGGTATTAAAAGGCATTACTACTCACATATCACCCCGTGAAGTGGTTTGTGTGATCGGTCCCAGTGGATCAGGCAAAAGCACCCTGTTAAGATGCATTAATCAGCTGGAAACAGTAAACTCCGGTCATATATTTATAGATGGAGTGGAAGTAACCAATCCTAAAGTTGACATTAACAAAGTCAGACAGCAGGTTGGTATGGTATTTCAGTTATTTAATCTTTTTCCTCATAAAACCACGCTAGAAAATATCACACTGGCACCTATAAAGATTAAGGGCTTAAGTAAAGACAAAGCTGATGATTTAGCTATGAAATTGTTAAAACAGGTTGGTCTGGTGGATAAAGCCAACGTATACCCTAATCAGCTGTCTGGTGGGCAGAAACAACGTGTTGCCATTGCCAGGGCCCTGGCCATGAAACCCAAGGTAATGTTATTTGATGAGCCGACCTCAGCACTTGATCCAGAAATGGTGGGGGAAGTGCTGGAGGTTATGAAAGACCTGGCCCATGAAGGGATGACTATGGTGGTCGTAACTCATGAAATGGGTTTTGCCCGGGAGGTAGGGCACAGGGTTTTATTTATGGATGAGGGTATTATCATGGAGGAAGGAACTCCTGCCCAAATATTTGATAATCCGCATAACCCGAGGACACAGTCATTCTTAAGCAAGGTCTTGTAAATTAACACAGATTTGCACATATTTAATTCTGAGCGATACAGATTAAGAAGAACTTAGCTTTTAGAAGCACTGAACCTGTAAATAGGAATTGGGATATTTGTCTCAATTCTTATTTTACTTACAAGGGGAGTGACACCAAAATGGACTTGACCAAAAGATGTTTGCTTATTTTAGAGGCTTTAGCCCAAGAATACCCGGAGGCAGGCACCAGATTAAAATTTTCAAGTGTCTTTGAGCTGTTGGTAGCGGTGGTCCTTTCCGCCCAGAGTACGGATGAACAGGTTAACCGGGTAACAGCTCAATTATTTAAACGATTTAACACTCCCCAGGATTTGGCGGAAATAGAGTTGCCCTTACTGGAGGATCTTATTAAGGGTGTCGGTTTATATAAAAATAAAGCTCTCAATATCAAAAAATTGGCGACAATTATCCGAGATAAATACAATTCCAGCGTACCTGGTGATTTTAAACAGCTTCTCGAACTTCCGGGAGTAGGCCGCAAAACAGCTAATGTTATTATGTCAGTGGGATTTGACCAACCGGGCCTGGGCGTGGATACTCATGTTATGAGAGTAGCCAACCGGTTAGGTTTGGTTGATAGTATTAAACCTATTGAAGTGGAATTGGCCTTAAAGGAACTAATCCCTATGAACATGTGGGGTAAAGCTCATCACCTGTTAATTTTTCACGGACGCAAGGTATGCAAGGCCAGGAAACCAATATGCTCGGATTGTGTAATTAAGGATTACTGCCAGTACTACTTACTGATATCAAAATAAACCCATCAGGGCCAACGCACATATTTGCAATTTTTGCAGAATTCATGAGAATACATCTATTTGATATGGTACAATATTACCCAAATGAGTCTAAAAAAATTTATGGTAACGGGGGTTGAGAAATGAAGAAGTTGTTGAAATTGGTCTTATGTACTTGCCTGCTTATCGGCTTGTCCATTGCCGTACTAGGGTGTGGCAAGACAGATGACGAAGAATTCAAGGTCGGTCTGGAATGCGGATATCCTCCCTTCAACTGGACTCAGGCTGATGACTCCAATGGGGCTGTGCCCATTTCCGGAAGTAAGGAATTCGCCGGTGGTTATGATGTTGAAATCGCCAAAATGTTAGCCGATGGTATGGGCAAAAAGCTGGTTATTGTTAAGACCGCCTGGGACGGGCTTACTCCGGCTGTACAATCCGGCAACATTGATGCTATTATTGCCGGTATGTCACCTACTGCGGAAAGAAAGAAGACTATTGATTTCAGTGAACCTTACTATCGCTCGGACCTGGTAATGGTAGTTAAAAAGGGATCAAAATATGCCAGTGCCAAAAGCATAAAGGATTTTTCCGGGGCTAAGGTTACAGCCCAATTAAACACCTTCCATTATACAGTCATCGACCAGATTCCCAATGTGCAAAAACAAACTGCTATGGATGATTTCCCGGCAATGCGGGTAGCTCTGGAATCAGGAATCATTGACGGATATGTATCAGAAAGACCGGAAGGTGTTTCCGCATCTACCGCTAATGCCAATTTTGTCATGGTGGAATTTGCTGAGGGACAAGGTTTCCAAGCGTCTGATGACGATGTCGCCATTGCCGTAGGCATTCGCAAAGGCAATACTGAACTCCTGAATAGTGTCAATAAAATATTAGCTGGACTAAGTGATGAACAGAAAAAGGAAATAATGGATAAAGCAATTGCTAATCAGCCGTTAGCGAAATAAATAGCAGCGATCTATATAGGAGTGTATTTTCATGTCGGTAGACGCAAATAGTACTTTTTTTCAGTGGGTATATTATATTATTCAGAACTATTGGCCTCTCTTTTTAAGAGGGGCCGAGGTTACCCTTTTAATAGCTTTAACTGGTACCATTATCGGCTTCATTATTGGAATTTTAATCGGTGTAATCCGAACCATTCCAATTGACCACAACACACATATAGTCAAAAAAGCCTTTCTAAAAATCATTGATATTATCTTATTGTGTTATATTGAAGTATTCCGGGGAACCCCTATGATAGTACAAGCCATGGTTATTTTTTATGGTGCTGCTATGGTATATGGTGTCCACTTACCTACACTTTATGCCGGTATTTTTATAGTTTCTATCAATACCGGAGCCTATATGGCGGAAATTGTTCGTGGTGGTATTATTTCCATTGACAAAGGACAGTTTGAGGCAGCCCATTCTATAGGCATGACTCACTACCAAACCATGTCCTGTATCGTCCTGCCCCAGGCAATTCGTAATATTCTTCCGGCCTTAAGCAATGAGTTCGTTATCAATATTAAAGATACCTCCGTGCTTATGGTTATCGGGGTAACCGAGCTTTTCTTCCAGTCAAAATCCGCAGCCGGTAATAACTTCAGGTATTTTGAGGTTTTTTTGGTTACCTGTATTATCTACTTAATAATGACCTTTTCTATTACCCGTATACTCAGGTATTTTGAGAAAAAGCTGGAAGGACCTTCGGTCTATACAATACATGGTTCCCAGACTGTTCCCGAAGCAGAGATAAAGATTCTGGGCAGGGAGTGAGACTATGGAAAAAATAATTGAAATAAGACATTTACAAAAATCATTTGGAAAGAATGAAGTGCTTAAAGATATCAACTTTTCGGTTAACAAGGGAGAGGTTGTTTGTATTATCGGAGCCAGCGGTTCAGGTAAATCAACTCTTTTGCGTTGTATGAATCTTTTAGAGATACCGAGCGGTGGAGAAATCCTTTATCATGGCAACAATATCCTGGAGCATAATATGTCAACAGCAGTTTATCGGGCAAAGATGGGGATGGTGTTTCAGCAGTTTAACCTGTTTAACAATCTTAATGTGCTTGATAATTGCGTTATCGGCCAGGTCAAAGTTCTAAAACGGGACAAGCAGAAAGCCAGAAAAACAGCCATAGATTATCTAAAGTTGGTGGGCATGGAACAATATATCGAAGCTAAACCGCACCAGATTTCCGGTGGCCAAAAACAACGGGTTGCTATTGCCCGGGCACTATCCATGGAACCCGAAGCTTTATTATTCGATGAACCTACCAGTGCACTTGATCCGGAGATGGTGGGGGAAGTACTGCGGGTAATGAAGAGGCTTGCTAAGAGCGGACTTACCATGCTGGTAGTAACCCATGAAATGGCATTTGCCCGTGATGTGGCTAACAGAGTAGTATATATGGATAGCGGTGTTATAGTGGAAGACGATGTTCCCGAGGTAATATTTAATAATCCCAAAAATGAAAGAACCCGTACATTTTTAAAGCGGATACTAGAAAATTAAAATACCAATTTTATAGGGACGGTTCTCATTTACGGCCGTCCCTATTTATTTGGAAAAGATTCTGGCGGTACCGTTGTGTTGCTTTAAGCTATATGCTACAATTATAAAGATTTCTGGGAATATTAAGATAATTTCACAGGTTAACGGCTATGAACGGGAAGTAGACGAAAAAGGTTATCTACAGAGAGTCCGGGCATGGTGGAAGCCGGATGGTGGCATTTCGATTGAAGATCACCCGGGAGCCTTCAAATCGGATAGATTTGAACGTTGCTGGCGTTATCAGTATGGAGGGGTACTCATAAGAGTACTATTAGGGTGGTACCGCGGAAGTATACCTTTCGTCCCTGGGGATGAAAGGTTTTTGTTATTTATGTTTAAGAACACACTTAATTTTAGGCGAGGTGGAAAAATAATGGCCAAAGGCAAATATGACGGTACTTTAAATCTCCCAGTGACTGATTTTCCCATGAGGGCCAGTTTACCCAAAAAGGAGCCCGAAATTCTGGAATTCTGGGAGAAAAGCAAGATATATGAACAGGTGCAGGCTAAGAATACTGACCGGCCGAAATTCGTACTACATGATGGTCCCCCATATGCTAACGGAAACATTCACCTTGGTCATACATTAAACAAGGTCTTAAAGGACATTATTGTCAAATATTACTCCATGCGGGGTTATGATGCTCCCTATGTACCTGGTTGGGACACGCATGGACTGCCTATCGAACAGCAAGCCATTAAAAACCTGGGTATAGACCGGCATAAGACTGATGTGGTGGAATTCAGGAGACACTGCCGGGAATATGCTTTAAAATATGTCGAAATTCAAAAAGAACAGTTCAAGCGATTAGGTGTCAGAGGTGACTGGGATAATCCTTATCTAACCTTGAAACCCGAGTTTGAGGCCGTACAGATTAAGGTGTTTGGAGCTATGGCTAGCAAAGGCTACATCTATAAGGGACTTAAACCGGTCTACTGGTGTGGTGATTGTGAAACAGCCCTGGCAGAAGCCGAAGTTGAATACGATGATAAGACATCTCCTTCAATATATGTAAAATTCCCGGTTAAAGATGGTAAGGGAATACTTCCGGAAGACGCTTATGTGGTTATTTGGACCACCACTCCCTGGACCTTGCCGGCTAATACCGGAATATGCCTGCATCCCGATTTCGATTATGGGCTGGTAGAAGTAGCTGGTGAAAAATACGTAATTGCCAAAGGGCTCCTGGAAAAGGTAGCATCCGAAATTGGTTGGACCTCCTACCAGGTTCTTAAGGAATTCAAGGGCCAGGACATAGAAAGAGCCGTTTGCCGGCATCCGTTTTTTGACCGGGACTCCCTGGTTATCCTAGGCCAGCATGTAACCCTGGAAGCTGGTACCGGGTGTGTTCATACTGCTCCTGGTCATGGTGAAGATGACTTTTATGTGGGCAAAGAATATGGACTGGAAGTAATCTCACCGGTTGATAATAGTGGTCATTTTACCGAGGAAGCAGGTAAGTTCAAAGGCCTGTATGTACACAAAGCTAATAAAGATGTAATTGCCGAACTTGAAGAAAGGGGTTTATTGCTCAAGGCGGCTCCCTATCAGCACCAGTATCCTTACTGTTGGCGCTGTAAAAATCCCATCATCTACCGGGCCACGGAACAGTGGTTTGCTTCTATAGATAATTTCCGGGAAGAGGCCCTTGCTGCTATTGATAAAGTACAGTGGATTCCCTCCTGGGGACGGGACCGCATTTATAATATGATCAGGGATCGCGGTGACTGGTGTATTTCCCGGCAGCGTACCTGGGGTGTTCCCATTCCCATTTTCTATTGCGAGACCTGCGGGGAGCATATAATTAATGAGCAGACTATCGAAAAAATAAGCTCCTTGTTTGCTGAATATGGTTCAGATGTCTGGTACCAAAAGGAAGCAGCCGAGCTGCTGCCGGAAGGCTACCGGTGTGAGAAATGCGGCGGGGAAACTTTCCGCAAAGAAACAGATATAATGGATGTTTGGTTTGATTCTGGTTCCAGCCATATGGCGGTTTTAGGCAATAACGGAAAATTGTCCTGGCCAGCGGATATGTATCTGGAAGGCAGTGACCAGCACCGGGGATGGTTTAATTCCTCACTGTCAACAGCGGTAGCGGTGACTGGTCAGGCACCGTATAAAAAAGTACTCACCCATGGGTTTGTGGTTGATGAACAGGGCAGAAAACAGTCCAAATCCCTGGGAAATGTTATTGATCCGCTGAAGATTACCAAGGATATGGGTGCGGATATTTTACGACTGTGGGTTTCTTCAGTCGATTATCGTAACGATGTCGCCTTATCCAACAACATCATCAAACAGGTTGCCGAGGCTTACCGTAAAATCCGTAATACCTGCAGGTTTATTTTGGGTAATCTATTTGATTTTGACCCTGATACCGATAAAGTTTCCTATGAGAATTTGACTGAACTGGATAAATGGGCTCTAAGTAAACTAAACAAGCTAATCCAAAGGGTTACTAAGGCATACGATGACTGCGAATTTCATGTTGTCTTCCACTCCATTCATAATTTCTGTACGGTGGACTTGAGCAGCATTTATTTTGATGTTCTAAAAGATAAACTTTACTGCTCAGATGCTCATGACCCGGAAAGAAAGGCTGCCCAGACAGTTCTTTATGAATTAATAAACGCTCTGGTGGTAATGCTTACTCCCATTCTAGCTTTTACCAGTGAAGAAATATGGAGCTATCTGCGCCGGCCTGGTCAACCGGAAAGTGTTCAGTTACTGGAGTGGCCGCAGATAAAAGAGGTTTATAGCAATGATGAGCTGGAAGCACGCATTGATGAAATTTTAAGCATTCGCGAAGTAGTAACTAAAGCCCTGGAGGAAGCCCGGACTCAGAAGGTAATCGGTCATTCCCTGGGCGCTCAGATTACAATTTATGCGGCACCAAAATGGCTAAATACGCTAAACCAGACCAGGCAATTGGACAAACTATTTATAGTATCCCGGGTTGATCTGGATATGGCTGAGAACCGTCCTGAAGAAGCTCGTTGTTTGGAGGACATTGACGGTATTTGGGTTACGGTTAAGTCAGCTGAGGGCGAGAAATGTGAGCGTTGCTGGGTTATAAGCCCGTCTGTCGGTGAGAATCACGAGCATGACACACTGTGCGCCAGGTGCAGCCAGGTGGTAAGTAATCTAAAAGGGCAGGAGAAATAGCGTGGAAGAAGGCAGCAGAATTATTATTACGGTTATCGGCCATGACCGGGTGGGGATAATCGCTGGAATATCGGCTATTCTGGCCGAAAACAATATTAATATTCTTGATATCAGTCAGACCATTCTCCAGGGCTTTTTTACCATGGTGATGGTGGTGGACAGCACCTCCAGTAAAGTCGATGTTGGCCAACTGCGTGAAATATTAAGTGCCAAGGGACGCGAATTGGGACTGGAAATCACAGTGCAGCATGAAGATATATTCAATTTTATGCACAGAATATAATGGAGGATAACCATGCCATTTACAGTTAGTAAAGACGAGATTCTGGAGACCGTACGAATGGTCCAAACGGAAAAACTGGATATCCGCACTATTACTATGGGCATCAATATTCAAGACTGCCGTGACACCAGTGCCAGGAAAACCGGTCAAAATATTTATGATAAAATTACCCGCCAGGCCGGTCAACTGGTTCAAGTAGGAGACGAAATTGAGAGAAAATACGGTATACCTATTATAAATAAACGTATTTCCGTTACCCCCATTGCCAATGTTGCCGACGGCATGACGGCTCAGGAGATGGTACTGATTGGCAACTATCTTGACAAGGCTGCTCAGGAGGTGGGGGTAAATTTCCTGGGCGGTTTTTCGGCTCTGGTTCACAAGGGGTTTACCAGAGGAGAGCTAGCCCTGCTGGAAGCTATTCCCGAGACCTTGTCCACAACCGAAAGGGTATGTTCTTCGGTTAATATTGGTTCTACCAAAGCCGGTATAAACATGGATGCCGTTTGTATGATGGGTCAGATTATCAGCCAGACAGCCCGATTAACAGCTGACCGCGACGGCCTGGGATGTGCCAAACTGGTGGTCTTTTGTAATGCCGTAGAGGATAATCCTTTTATGGCTGGTGCTTTTCATGGCGTAGGCGAACCGGAAACTACTATCAATATAGGTATCAGCGGGCCGGGTGTAGTTCTTCACGAAGTTAAAAAACACCCAGGCACTGATCTAGGTACCCTGGCTAATATAATCAAAAATACCGCTTTTAAAATAACCCGGGCGGGCGAATTGGTAGGCCGGGTAGCCTCACGGAGGTTAGGGGTTCCTTTCGGAATAGTTGATTTATCCCTGGCGCCAACGCCGGCCATAGGTGATAGTGTAGCTGAGATCCTGCAGGCCATGGGGCTGGAAAAGGTTGGCGCACCGGGGACAACTGCTGCTCTGGCGATGTTAAACGATGCTGTCAAAAAAGGAGGAGCTATGGCTTCTTCATATGTTGGCGGTCTGTCCGGAGCATTTATACCAGTTAGTGAAGATGCGGGCATGATTGACGCGGTTGCCCAAGGGTCGCTAACCATCGAGAAGCTCGAAGCTATGACCTGCGTATGTTCAGTAGGTCTAGATATGATAGCCATTCCGGGAGACACATCCTGTGAAACTATCTCGGCAATCATTGCTGACGAAGCAGCGATTGGAATGATAAACCGCAAAACAACTGCGGTTAGAATAATTCCGGCTCCAGGCAAGAAGGAAGGGGATTGGGTGGAATTCGGAGGTCTACTGGGCCATGCGCCGGTTATGAAAGTAAATTCCTTCTCACCGGTTGAATTTGTCCGACGCAAAGGACGTATACCGGCCCCCATTCATTCCCTAAACAACTAATTGTGATAAATATACGAGAGACGAAGGCAAATCTGGCCTTCGTCCTTTTTTACCCTTATTAACATTGCATAAAGTGAGGTATTTTAAGTACCTAAGCTGGAATACTAATTAATAATGCTTAAAATAGGCGGAAAGGAGAAACCAGCTGTTGCAGGTGCATAAAGATGAAGAGGAAGCTGGTCTGATAAAGGAGTTAACCAGAAGAGTAGGGGAATTGTCATCCAACATGGAGAGACTGCGCCTGGCGGAGTATGTTGAGATGCTGGAGAATCCCCGGCGATTGCTGTTTACCAACTTCTTGCTGGGTCTTGCCCGCGGCTTTGGTACCGCCATAGGTTTTACTATATTGGCAGCTCTAGTGTTATACATACTCAAAAAGATTGTAATATTAAACATGCCTGTGATTGGGGATTTTATAGCTGATTTGGTGGAAATTGTACAGACCCAAATAAATGTGGGGGGGACTATTTTCTATTACTTCTCAGAAAGAATATGAGGTGTTAAATATATGGATTATGGTCAAATGTTATTAGCCAGGAGAAAGGAAATAGAAGAGGTCATACAGAAAAAACGGGAGATAATGCAAATACCCTTAACTGAGTCAATAGACGAATTGTCGCTATATGACCAGCATCCGGGAGATATCGGCTCCGAAGTTTATGAGCGGGAGAAAGACGCCGGCCTGTTGGAATTATATGAGCTGGAACTGGAAAAGCTGGATGATGCTCTAGACCGGTATCAAAAAGGACAGTATGGTATTTGTGAGGTATGTGGCAAACCTATTGAGGAGGGGCGCTTAACCAGATTGATAAATACTACTTTATGTGCACAATGTGCCCATTATAATGTTAAGGAGAAAGTACGTACGGAAGAATACAATCTTATCTCGGCAGGGCAGATGGCGGACGAAGGAGAGACATTTCAGGTGGCTGGATATGAATATTTTGAAAATGGAGATGGCAGCAGCACTGGTTGATTTGCCATTATCTTCAGAACGTTATATATTTTTATATAAGAAAATTATCAATTAACACAGTTAATTCTATATTGATAAGTAGGATAAGAAAGCCAGGATAATCCTTTTAGGAATACGGATAAAAAGGAGGACAGCCGCAATGAGAGTGGGTATATTTACCGACAGCTACAAACCATATACCAGCGGTGTGGTAACCTCAATTTCTACATTTAAGGAGGAGTTGACCAGGTTAGGTCACCAGATATACATTTTTGCACCCAGTTATCCCAACTATTTTGAGCAGGAAGAAAATGTCTACCGTTTTTTCTCACTGCCTTCACCAACAAATAAGGATTTTACTCTGGCCATACCGGTTCACCCGGGCCTAAACCTGACGGTCAAAAAGTTGAACCTGGATATTATTCATGTTCATTCCCCATTTACTATGGGCCGGGTCGGACTACATTATGCCCGAAGATATAAAATTCCGCTGTTATTCACTTACCATACCAAATATGACCAATACATTCACTATGTACCCCTGGCTCAGCATTGGGCCCGAGAAATAACCATTAAATACAGCAACAATTTTTGCAGCCATTGTCAACATATTGTTGTACCCAGCTCAGAAGTAAAGGAAATGCTGGTTAATTACCGGATTAAAACACCTATATCCATTATTCCTACCGGGGTGCCGGTTGATAAGTTTAAAGGCGGGAACAATAAATGGCTGCAAGAAAATTATAATATTCCTGAGGGTAATCAGGTCTTGCTGTTTGTGGGACGCTTAACCAAAGAAAAAAACCTGGAATTTCTTATCCAAGCGTTTCAAAAAATAAAGAATGAACTGCCTGATAGTACCCTGGTCCTTACTGCCCAGGGACCATTAGAAACAGAACTTAAGAATTTGTGTGTTGAGCTGGGATTATCGCTTAAAAACGATGTGGTCTTTACTGGAGCCTTGCCGTTTGACCAGTTGGTTCATGTATACCAGTCAGCTGACCTATTTGTTTTCTCTTCGGTTACTGAAACCCAGGGAATAGTGCTGATTGAGGCTATGGCGGCCGGTTTGCCGGTAGTAGCAGTAAAAGCTTCAGGGGTTAATGATATGGTTGATAATGAGGTCGATGGGATTCTGACTGACTGTGACCAGGAGGAATTTGCCCGGGCGGTCTGCCGGGTGATAAATAACCCCGATTTATACGCCAGGCTTAAGAAAGGGGCACTAAAAAAGGCCGAAGAATTATCCTCTGCCAACATGGCTCGAAAAATGGAGGAACTTTATGCCCGGCTCGCCAGCAACCATTTCCGCAGGCACCACCGGCTACTAGAAGTAATATCCCGGTTTGGATCATAAACCAGGTTAGCATTCAAGGTCTGTTGTTTAAGACAGACCTTTTTTATTGTGATCACAGCACCCAAAAGGGGTAATAGGTATTATAATAGAAGATGTGATTTTTCGCAGTACCCTTTAAACTAAGAGGTGTAAAATGGACAGACTTTTAAGATGGGCAGCGATTCTGGCCGGTAAAACAGCAATTTTTCTGAGCCGTCTTATCGGTAACCAGGGTACGGATATTCCAGGTAAAATTGCCCGCCGTATTTACCCGCGGATATTAATCGATCTGGGTAGAAACATTGATGGCCCTACGATTATGGTAACCGGCACCAATGGCAAAACTACCACTACCAATATGATTGCCGAAATTATGAAACAAAATAACAGTTCCTATGTGCACAATCAGGCCGGGGCTAATATGTTGACTGGAATAACTACCGCTTTTATTAAAGCTTCCAACCTGACTGGCAGCAGACACTTTGATTATGCGCTGCTGGAAACCGATGAAGCCAATGTTCCACTATTGCTGAATGAACTAAGGGTAGATTTTCTTCTCATTACCAATTTCTTTCGGGATCAGTTGGATAGGTATGGTGAACTTGACCATACCATCAACTTAATAAAAGATGCGGTTAAAGGCAGCCAAATGGAATTAATCCTAAATGCTGACGATCCGCTGATGGTTCACTTTCAGGACCAGACCGGCTTAAAGTGCTGGTATTATGGATTTCAGGATACCCGCTATGACTCGATTCAGGGTGCAGCCAGCAGAGAAGGACGATTTTGCGTAATCTGCGGGCACCAGTTAAACTATCGCCGTTACCATTATGCCCAATTAGGAAGTTTTGAATGTCCCCGGTGCCATAGCCGTAACCCCGCCTGTGATTTTTGTGGCGGTAACCTGGACATGTCGGCAGAGATTTCTATGACGATTAATGATATGCCTATTAGAAGTCCGTATAAGGGATTCTACAATGCTTATAATGTGCTGGCAGCGATTGCTTTATCCAAAATTCTGGTTCTACCCGATGAAATAATCCAGAAGGCCATAGCCAGTTTCAGACCTAGTGCTGGGAGGATGGAGACATTCTTTATAAACGGCAAAAAGACAATTCTGATCCTGGTGAAAAATCCTACTGGTCTAAATCAGAGTCTGACCATGGTTGCCAGTGATCCTGCCGCCAAAAACCTCTTTATAGCACTTAATGACAACGCTGCTGATGGCAGAGATATCTCCTGGATTTGGGATGCGGATTTTGAACCTATAATCGATCCAACGGCTGCCATCGGTGAAATAATCTGCTCGGGGCAGAGGAGCGGAGATATGGCGGTACGTATAAAATATGCCGGCTTTGATACCGAGAAGATTACTATAGAAACAGGATTGCGTGAGGGTATAGAAAAAGCAGTATATGGCGACAGCAAAATCAGCTATATTTTATCCACCTATACCGCACTATTTCAGTGTCGTAAGATACTGGTTAAACTACAGAAGAAATCCCCTGTTCCGGTAGAATTGCAGCAACAAGCACAACGTACTGTAAACGGTGAGTGACGGGGAGGGTGCCGTAATGGCGGAATTTAGAATTGCCCATATGTATCCGGATCTTATGAACCTGTACGGTGACAGGGGAAACCTGGTTTGCCTGCAGCAGAGACTGGCATGGTATGGACATAAATGCAAGATACAAAATATAAGTTTGGGTGACAAACTGGAATTTGATAAGATAGATATGATTTTCATGGGCGGAGGTTCGGATCGTGAGCAGGGTCTGGTCTACCGGGATTTGCTGGGTAAGGCGGATAACCTGCTTATGAAAATAAACAGTGGCCTGCCGGTGCTTTGTATATGTGGTGCCTATCAACTGCTGGGCAAATCTTACCGGTCCTGGGAGGGTAGTGACATGGCCGGTTTGGGTTTCTTTGATTTCTTTACTGCGGGCCGCAAAAGCCGGTTGATTGGCAATATTCTCATAAATACTAATATTTCCGGTAAGGCTGAAACCGTAGTTGGGTTCGAGAATCACGGAGGGCGAACCTATTTTAATGATTCCCGTCTTCAGCCTTTTGGCACCGTTGTCAAAGGTTATGGAAACAACGGCGAAGATAAGACTGAGGGATTAGTTTTCAAAAATTTGCTGGGAACCTATCTGCATGGTCCATTATTACCGAAAAATCCGGCTATTGCTGATTGGTACATCAGAAACATGGCAGCACGAAAAGGTGTTAAAATTACGCGGGTAATTGATGATAAGATTGAAAACTTTGCTCATCAACAGGTCAAACAAAAGATACTCAACAATTAAAAAAATGGTATATTTTGTATCCGGGTGGGAACTATATAATAAATACCTTGTGTAAAGGGAGTGTTATCTAATTAGCCCGGATACTAATATTTACTACGAACCTTTCTCAGTTGGTTCAATTACTAGCCGCATGCAGGAGATTCTACTATCTGTTGACAATGAGGATATTAATCAGGTTATCTCCTACCTCTTGAACAATAGCGGGAAAATGCTCAGACCCCGACTGGTATGTCTAACCGCATCACTATACCCTCATGATGGTAGTATAGTAAGAGATATAGCAGCAGCAGTGGAAATGATTCACATGGCTTCGCTGGTGCATGACGATATTATCGATGAGGCTCTGATAAGAAGAGGACGTGAAAGTATAAATGGCAAATGGGGTAATCATATTGGGGTACTTACTGGAGACTACCTTTTTGCCAGTGCCTTTAAGCTTATAAACTACCATGGGTTACTTAAAATCATGGACAATATAACCGAAACCATTCAGATAATGTGTTCCGGAGAAATACACCAGATGACCATGGCTTATAATACTGATATTTCTGAAGATGACTACTATGATAAGAGCTATCGCAAAACCGCCTGTCTATTTGCTTCCAGCTGCAAAACTGGTGCCCTGTTGAGCTCTATGCCTCTAAATGAAATAGAAGTAGTTGAGCAATTCGGCAGCTGCCTGGGTTATGCCTATCAGATAATTGACGACCTGCTCGATTTCGTTTCCGACAGTACTCTTATAGGTAAACCAGTGGGAAACGACCTGGTACAGGGCAATATTACCCTGCCGGTCATTTTTGCCCTGCAAAGCGAATATGGACCCTGGCTCAAGACGGTTATTAGAAACAGAAACCTGGCTGATCAGGAAATAAAAAAGATTATTAGCATACTGGAAGACTGTGGTGCAATACAATATTCGTTAGACCGCTCGCGGGAATTCTTGAATCAAGGACTAAATCTTATTCATATTCTGCCCGACCATCCTGCTCGCCGGGCACTGGAAGAGTTGGCCGTTTTTCTGGTAGAAGGATATTATAATAAACTGCAGCACTACGGTGTTACATCTGGTCAGGAGGCAGTCAGGTAGTGGAATTACCGATAATACCCACCAGACCGCGACAACCAATTGCAGGAAAATGGAAAACCCGCATCATGCAGAACCGCTTGCTGCTGCACTATATAACAAATACCCTGCCCCAAGTGAAAAAACTGCTCACCTACTGGGAAGGCCAGGCTCAGCAATGTATTGATACGGAGTTAAAGCGCCAGGCTCTGGCGAGTCTGCAGAAAAAGGCTTTTCACTGCCAGGGAGGGGCCGTGTTTGCGGTCCCTTACGGAAAATGGGAACCGCTGCTGCTGGAGTTGATAGTGGCTTACCAGACTCTCTGTGATTTCCTGGACAATCTTTGTGATCGAACCGAATGCACAGATGGGAAAGCATTCCGGTGCTTGCATCAATCACTCCTGGCAGCTGTAACTCCAGGGACCGAGTTGCCTGAAGACTATTATAATCACTACCCGTACCATAACGATGGCGGCTATATAGACAAACTGGTGGACAAATGCCGTCAGTGTATTGCGCAATTGCCTTCCTATAGTGCTGTGTACGCAGAAGTGAACGCCCTGGTTGAGTGCTATATCGAGTTACAGGTACATAAACACGTATCCTGGGATATTAGAGAACAGCAGTTAAGAGACTGGGCCAACAGCCTGCTGCCTGGCTATCCGGGAATTGAATGGCAGGAATTTGCCGCGGCAAGCGGCTCCACCCTGGGTTTGTTCGCCTTGTTGGGCCTGGCCACCTGCCCAGAAGTGCGCCGGGAAGAAAGCCTGGCCATAGTTCAGACCTACTTTCCCTGGGTATGCGGATTACACATACTGCTGGACTATTTAATAGACCAGGAAGAAGACCGGCTGGGAGGGGATTTGAATTTTACCTTTTACTATCCCCGTGACGAAATAATGATACAGAGGCTAAAGCTGTTCATAAATCAGGCTCATGACAGAATAAACCAGTTACCTGACCCAACTTTCGGAAAAACCGTTGTCGAAGGTTTGCTGGCCATGTATTTGTCAGATCAAAAAGTCAAACAAAACGGATTGGATTCCTATGCCCGGGAATTAATAACCGAGTCAGCCGGATCCACCAGGAATGTGTTGCGATTATGCCGCCTGGTCAGAAAGATTATCAATTAAAATAAAGGCAAGCCTTATTACTGACCGCCAACCTCCGGCAACAACAAATTCAACCGCCTTTTTCGGCGATAAACTAATATATAGGACAAACCTCGCAGTATCCAATCGCTCACAAATAGCAACCATACATGGGTAATCGAAAGTCCCCACACCCGAATCATAAGATACATCAGAGGCAGACGGTATAGCCAGGTAAATATAGTACTGATAATCATAGGGGTGCGGGTATCACCCGTTCCTTTTAGAATGCCTCCAATTACCGCAGCAATGGCTATTGCGGCCTGTTCCAGGGCGGCAATGCGAATAAGGGTCCCTGACAAAGCAACAATACTTTTATCGCTGGTAAAAAGAGCAGCCACTTGATAGGGGAAAGCTCCGAAAATCAATGCAAATATACTCATCAACAAGAGCGCAAACTCCATACTGCCCCGCGACGCTTTACGCATGGCTGTCGCGTCTTTTGCCCCCACCGCGTGTCCTACCAGTGCAGTTGTGGCCATGGCAATTCCCATGCCGGGCATAAACGATACTGATTCTACGGTCAAGGCTAGTTCATGGGCAGCAAAAGCCTCTGTTCCGATATACACAATTAAAAACATAGATATCAGATTAGCCATAGTGTTAAAAGATTGTTCGGCCAGACTGGGAACACCCAGGTGAAGAATTCCCCTAAAAGTAGCTAGATTAACCTTAAAAACAGCTGCCAGGTTAACCTTCAGACCAATCTTGCCACCGAAAAGGAACAACGCCGCCAGGATAAACCCCACCGTATGGGCCAATGACGTGGCTAGTGCTGCTCCAGCTACTCCCATACGCGGAAATCCCCAAAGGCCGTAGACCAGCAGAACATCCCCAATTACATTAATAATATTGATAACCAGGGAAATCTTCATCGGAATGTCAGTACGTCCCAGACCCCGGAAAACCGAATGAGCCATGGCCAGTCCCAGGGCGAAAGGGGATATCATAAAGACGATTAAGAGGTAATCCAGTGCTTGACGGTATACATCCGGTTCAACTGAGAAAAGGTCTAAAATAGCAGGAGAATATGTCAAGCCGAACCAGGCTACCAGTACTCCCAGCAACATAGCCAGCAGAAAAGTATGCCCGGCCACCTGACTGGCATCCTCCAACCTGCCTGCTCCCTTGGCTTGAGCCACCAGAATCGTAGACCCCATGGCCAGTGCTTCCAGCAATAATACCACAGAAAAGAATATCTCTGCACCCAGCCCCACAGCCGCCAAAGGCGCTGCCCCCAGCCGGCCGACCACCGCCACATCCACCATGCCGATAATCATATACATAACCATTTCAATCATAGCCGGACCGGCGGTCTTAAGAATTTTAGCGCGTAAATCTTTATCCTGGATGAATAACATAGCGGTACTCCCCGTAATTTCAGTTATCTGTATATTCTAACGCAAATATTGGGGGATGACAAAGGAGGGGGGATTCGATTCACTTGTTGTCCTATGTAGAATTTTTATACATTTATTGCGAGTAAAATGGAGGATAAAATGGGAAAATATCGAAGGTATTATTAATTACGAAAAAGTGAGTGACAAAAATATGCGAATATCTATTGTGCTTAATGCGGATAAAGATATAGTACTGCCTGTGCAGTATAATCATATACTTCAAGGATTCCTCTATAACAGTATATCGGACCAGGACTATCGTCAATTCCTACATCACACCGGATATGAAGTTAACAATAAGGTCTTTAGACTTTTTACTTTCTCCCGTATTCTGGGGACATTTCGCATGAATCGTACCACCGGAACCATAACCTTTCAACCTCCTATCCACATAGTAATCTCTTCCCCCCTCGAAGCATTCATTACAGACCTGGCTGAATCACTAATAAAATCGGATATGCTTTTCCTGGGTCATAACATTTTAGAGATCGCCAGTATTAATGTATATCGTAAAACGGTATTTCATGGCAGTGTCCAGGTTAAGATGCTATCCCCGATGGTTGCTTACTCAACAGTTATAGAGGATGGCAAAAAAAGGACCGAGTACTTCTCTCCTTGGAAATCAAGATTTTCCGAAATAGCCAGACAAAATCTATTATCTAAATATCAAATACTATACGGTGAATCTCCCCAAAACCAAGAATTTACGATTATCCCAAACGGTATGCAGGAAAGAAAGTTCAAAATAGTGGCTAACTATAAAGGAACCATAATTGAAGCTTACAATGGCATTTACTGGTTGAAAGGTAATCCTGAACTCATAGAGGTTGCGTATGAGACTGGCCTGGGAAGTAAGAACTCTCAGGGATTTGGGTGCTGGGAGGTGGTGGGGTAAAGGAAGTATTAGAAATCTTAGTGAAATAGTATCAAGAGTAATCCTTTAGGTACGCTAAAAACAATGATAAAGAACTAGTTTCAAGCCCTTGTAGATTACTCTTGAATTTAATCTTAATAATATTGAAAAAAATCTAGTAAAGCAAATCTTAGTCATCAAATTACTATACAATTATAAATAACTATAATGATATATGGATATAATAGAATTAGAAGAAAAAATGCTTACCCGAATATAAGGCATAAAGGGAGAATTTGTAAATTGTTGCTCGTTGGGCGGCTTAGTATGTAGATAGCAAGATCTTAGTGAAAAGAGGTGAAAACAGCAGGAAACCCAAAAATAATAGAGAGGAGGGATTATTATTACAACAATAACATTAAATAAAAGGTGTCATGCTTGGATTGATAGCGGTATTCTGGGTCTCTACGAAATTGCTTATCAAGGGGGTTTTAATAAAACCCATCATGTGGAAATGACTTTATCAGACAACGAGTTGCGTTTAGAAGCACAGAACGATAAAAATCTACTAATGTTTTTTCAAGATTGTTACCAAGTTTTGGTATCTAGATGGTGGAATGTTTCTACTGCTAAACAGATAAATGATCCAAAAGCCGTATTTTATAACCGCAGTACCGGTGATTTTGAGCTACGTCCCAAAAGAAGTCCTACTCCTGTACCAGCTCTATTTGTTAAACCTAAAAGTTGGCGTTTACCTGATTCAGATTCCGCTGTAGATTATCAAGACTTACCGAAGGATACCCAGAAAAGGTTAGATGATTTCCTAAAAGATAATTCCGTAGAATTGTGGTCTACTAGCCGCAAGCTTCTTTATAAGGCACCAGTTTGCCATAAGGAATTACAGTTTTTGCCCCCGGAAAAAGCCAAGAAAAGTATATGTTCAATCTGTGGATCATTAAGCTCGAGTTGTGTAGAAGTGTCGCAACCGACCTATTTACTTTTTGCAAGTAATTCCGCTACCAAGAGTTTTAATTCTGAAGCTCGCCAACCAGATAAAGTTTGTTGGCAATGTGAGATGCTGGGTAGATTTGCAATTGAAACAGTTAGCTATCATCAAAGATCCGATGATCTTTTTATTTTGCAGATTAATTCACCGCACTTAACCAAAGCTTTAAACGTTAACCATAAAATTGGTTATGGTTCGTTGTTGCGAGAAATTAAGTGGGATGATTTTCGCAGTAATATTCGTTACGATGGTTCATTAATTAAATTTGCCCGACTACCATATGAGTTTTTATGGGCATTCTTCGTACAAGCTTATGACATTGTAAAAGAAAACAGTAATATAGAAATGAACATCGATACCTGTGCATTTTTGGAAGAGCTAATGCAAATTACTTTAGATCAAGCTCCGGTGGAGATAACTTTATTTATGATAAATGGTAAGGGCCAAACGTTTATTACTAAAGAACTTATTCATTATAATGAACCATCATATGCATTCCGCTTATTATTTCAAATTGAGGAAATGGGGATATCTGCAAAATCACTATTTAATCAACTTTGGGTAAAGGATGAAAAAGATCATTATAGTCTATTTCGTAATGAATTTTTTTACAAAGTTTTATCGCGAAAAAGCATAGTAAAGGAACTTGAAGTGTTTGCTTTTCACCAGACAATGGGAGATCACCGTATTTATCTCGGCGATTTGCTGCAGTTTGTCATGCATTATGAAGTTTGGATTAGGGGGATTGAAATGACAGAACAACAGATTGAAGTCGCTGTAAATCTAGGTAAGTCCACCGTATTGCAGGCGAGAGAAAAGATCGAAAAATTCGAAGAGTTTAAGAAGATTAAAGGGGATCTTTTTGCTTTACGAAAAACTCGGACGAAGGAAGCGTTTCTAAATCAACTAGTAACTTTTCAAATGCGCTATGGACTTATTGTATCCAATGCACTTCAGGAAGGGGTTTTGGATGGAGTATCTTTTGAGGAGTTTAAGGCTTACTGTATGTTGGGTGCCTTAAATACATATAATGGCATAACTCGAGCAAAAAAAGGGGAGGGCAAAAAAGATGACTAAAGCAAAAGCACTGACCATAACATATTTAACCAAGGCTTCATATGCTTCACTCAATGGTTCAGATAAGGAAGCTGATAATATTTCTAGTATCAAAAAGATACAAATTGGTGGCTTAGAATATCCCTATTGTTCATCACAGGCAGTTAGACGAGCTCTAAGAGAACAACTAGCTGTACTCAATAATACACTTTCCGAAGGAGTTGCTGCTAGTCAGAGAAAAGGAGCTGCTACTACACAGTGTGATCCACAAAATTATATTGATGATGATTTGTTTGGGTTCATGAGAGCGGATAAGGTAACAGTGAAAAGGACCAGCCCCGTAAGGGTATCTCCCTTAATTGCGCTGGACCCGTACCGGGGTGACCTTGACTTTGGTACAAATTATATGTCAGTGCAAAGTGGAGGAACCCCGAATATATTTGAGACGGAAGTACATTCAGGTTTTTATCGCGGGACTATTTTAATCGAGTTAGACAGAGTCGGGGAAAAATCACCAGGTGACCTTTATGAGTTGCATTTATCAGCGGAAGAAAAAGTGAAACGGTTAACGGATTTATTGACTGCTATACAGAACCTATGGGCAGTGGGAAGACAAAGCCGATTTTTGACTGATATATCGCCTAAATATGTGTGTGCAGCTTTAATGAAAGTAAAAAACCCTGTGTTTATGGAAGCTGTAGTAGTAAAAGACAACGGTCGGCCTGATTATGAACTAGTTAGAAATACTATTCAAGATCATGAAGATGTTATTATTAAATCTATTGTAGGAGAAAGAAAAGGCTTTTTTATAAAAGATGATAAAGAATGTGTTCCTATCGGAGATGCATTTACCAATATGAAACAGTGGATCGTTGATTGTTATTCCTGATGTATCAGGAAAGGAGAGCATTATGCAGGGTTTAAGGATTAAATTATCAGCTTTGACAGCTTCTTTTCGCGAACCTGGAAGCCAACTTTACCACCGCTGTTTGCCATTACCTCCTTTTACAACTCTGGTTGGCTTAGCCGGAGCGGCAATAGGAATGACATTTGCTGAGGCAATCACCTTTTTTAAGGAAAAAAACATTTATATAGGAGTTAAAGGCAGTAGCCAAGGGAAAGGGCGGGATTTATGGAATTATGCCAAAATAAGCAGCGGTACGGAAGTAAAGAAAGATATTATCACCAGAGAGTTTTTATGCAATATAGAATTAGAGGTATTTTATGCCTGCGATGATTCTAAGTGCATAAACTGGCTTCAAGAAGCATTTGCAGATCCAGCATATACACTCACGTTAGGAAATAGTGATGAACTGGCATTATA
Organism: Syntrophomonadaceae bacterium; assembly: GCA_050943315.1. Taxonomy (GTDB): domain Bacteria; phylum Bacillota; class Syntrophomonadia; order Syntrophomonadales; family Syntrophomonadaceae; genus JBDKUD01. The sequence goes on along the minus strand of JBMNOY010000009.1, from coordinate 5,203 downwards.
TAAGGGTAGTCGTGTCTATCGGAATATTAATTCTGATTGGGTAACTGAATTGTCTAATTGCTGGTTACCAGGTGATGTTTCGGGCAACTATGCATTTGACTGGGACAAAATTCAAAAATCTGATTTAACCTTAACATTAGCTGCCCCACAGGTTATAAGGTTACCGGTAGACTTTGATTTTAAAGGTAATATTCGTAAAGGAGCCAGATATGAAATGTTTAGTTTCATACCAGAGTATATCCGCCTCAAACAAAAGATTGAAGTTTATGTATTTGGTAAGCAAGCAGTTCCTATGTTTACACTGACGAAATAAATTAATAACGGAAAGAGGGATGGGAATGTATCCGGTAAAATCAGATGGACAACATTATGATGAACATATTCATAAATGTATGGAAGCCTGGCAGGAAATATGGTTAAAAAGAGAAAAGTACATTATGCAGGTAGCAGTGGAATATAACATCCCTTATCTCCTCTTTCGGCAGAAAAGCATCATTTCAGTGTTATTCCATGACTTAGGCAAGCTTACTGATAATTTTCAAGAAGTTATTAGAAGAGTTATCCAAAATGAGCCAGTAAATAAATCTCTATATTTTAGACATGAGTTACCATCCGCTATATTTTTACTTGTCTACTGGATAACTAGGAAAAATAATAAACTGGATGATCAACCACCGTTTGAGGTCTGGGCCGTTTTAGGGCATCATAAAACACTAGATCCTTTATGGAACAGTTTTGAAAGAGAAAAACGATTCAAACAATGGCCTTATATACCTAACGAGCGTCTGCAGTATGCTATTGATATAGCTTATGAATATCTACAGCCAGAGGGAATAATACCATTTTCCACAAAAATAAAAATACCGGAAACTGCATGGAGAGACTGCTTCTTTATGTTATTAGATAAGACTTTAGAAACACAAGATAATAAGACATCGCGAAAAGTTAACAATACCAAACGCCAAGTTTACTCAATTATGAAAGGAATTCTTCATTACTGCGATTGGTGGGCATCTTCAAAACATATAAAATATCACTATGCCACTCCGACCACATATGATTATGTTCTAAGAAAGTTGCGAGAAAAGCTAAACATGGGCGAAAGCGAATTTTATTTAAGACCTTTCCAACAAGCTTGTGCTCATCAAAGCGGTAATGTGATTGCTATAGCTCCTACAGGCTCGGGGAAAACGGAAGCCGCTGTCTTATGGGCTATACACCAACAAGCTGAGCGGTTCATTCTTTTAATGCCTACCCAGGTGACATCCAACAGTATTTATGAGCGGCTGCAACAACTTGTAAATAGTAAGTGTGGCTTATGTCATTCTGGCGCCCAGACATATTTTGCATTACATAATGATGACCAGGCCAGTGGAGCCTTTTTTTGGCTTCATTATAAAGCATTTATGCCTCCCGTAATGGTTTCTACGGTAGATCAAATTCTTTCAACGGGGTTTAATACTGGACTTTGGACACATAAGGAATTTGCTTTATTAGGAACAGCAGTAATTATCGATGAAATTCACGCCTATGATACCTTTACGCTAGGATTGATATCTGCGACTATTATGAAAATTAAAAGTTTAGGTGGCACAGTAATGATTATGAGTGCTACTATGCCTAAAGTTTTACGTAACCACTTTGCAGAAATACTTGCTCCAAACCATAGCCTTATTATCGCTGACGAAAAAATGGATCTAGCACGCAATAACTGGATTTACCATAATTGTGAACTAAGTAATCTAGATATATTGATTAGAAATTATATTGAACTTGGCAAAAAAGTAGCAGTTGTTGTTAATGACATTGAAACAGCTAAACAACTATACAAAAAGTGGTCCTTACAATATGAATGCATATGTTACCACTCAGAATTTATTATGGCAGATCGCATTGAAAAAGAAGACCGGATTAATAATATTCAATTATTAATATCAACTCAGGCTATAGAGGTTTCTTTAGATATCGATTATGACGTAATGTTTAGTGAATGCGCTCCATTGGACTCCCTAATACAACGCGCTGGTCGTGTTAATAGATATGGAACGAAAACAGATTCTTGTTTTATAGTTTTCAAAGCCTCTGATATTGCACGAAAATATGTATATAAAAGGAGTTTACAATTCCTTGAGAAAACGGAGCAGTTGTTGCTTACGCATCAGGGTTATCTGACGGAGCGAGAGTTGAGTTCACTATTAGAAGAAGTGTATCAGGATTATAATCTGTATGATCAGCAGTATCAAGACGCTGTGAAATTATATGATACTATTTCTAGCAGAGAAAATATATTTGACTTAGCTTTTAAGGAAGATTCAGTAACTAAAACACGCCTGTTTGAATATGAAAAAATTTGTATAATACCAATTTGTTACTATGATGTTGTTGCTGACCTTATGAAAACACGGCAGTATGCTAAAATTTCATTATATGAATTGCCCATTGGGGTAAATAAGTATTTTAAGTTAATGAGAAACAACCGGTTATATTTAAACGAATTTAATTTACCAATAATGAATGTTGAATATTCTTCTGACTATGGATTAAATCTGCAAGAAATTAATCATAGTTATATTGAGATATAATCAAATAGCTTAAGACGTGACCAATCACAAGACATAAAGGTATTTCTTGGCACTAAAAGAGGTCCGAGTAACAGTGAACATTACTAATGAAATATTGCCTCTATTGAATGAATCTGGTGTTCAGGCCAAAGTCAGTGATTGGCTGACGTGAATAGTTATGGAAAAAACATATCCAGATTGGAAAGTGATGGAGTATAGCATGATCCATGACAAGGAGGATTATTTTTGGATTTTTCAATTACCGGTACTTTGATTTGGTATTATTACATTTGCAAAAGAGAAGTTTGGCTGATGGCTCACCAATTAGTACCTGACCAGGACCAGGAAAACCTACATATTGGTAGAATAGTTGGTGAAAGTACCTATCCGCGAGATAAAAAAGAAATTGACTTGGGCAATGCTAAAATTGATCTGATTAGGACTGAAAACGGAGAACTGGTAGTTGGTGAGGTTAAAAAAAGCTCACGTTTTATAGAGAGTGCCAGTAAACAGTTATTGTTCTATCTGTTCCAACTAAAGGAAATGGGTATAAAAGCCAGGGGTGAGCTGCTTTTTCCCGAAGAAAGGGAGAAACAAGATATTTTACTTGATGATACTGCAGAGTTAGAAATAAAGCAGGCTATGGAAGATATTAGGACGATTATCAGTTTAAACAAGCCCCCCGAAGCAGTAAAAATAAAATGTTGCCGAAAGTGTGCGTACAGCGAGTTTTGTTGGTCCTAAGAGGTGGTAAGATGAAGAAGACAATTTATGTTTTCAATGATGGTGAATTTAAACGTAAGGATAACACATTATTCTTTGAAACTGAGGAAGGGAAAAAGTATATCCCGGTGGAGGACGTTAAAGAAATCATTGTATTTGGGGAAATTACGCTGAATAAACGTTTCCTGGAGTTTATTACTCAGAAGGAAATTATACTGCATTTTCTAAATAACTATGGCTATTACATCGGTTCGTATTATCCCCGCGAGCACCTCAACTCCGGATATATGATTTTAAAACAAGCGGAATACTACCTAGACCAGGAGAAAAGATTGGCACTGGCAAAATGTTTTGTCCGGGGAGCCGCTGTAAATATGCTAGGGGTTCTCAGATACTATGATAATAGGGGTAAGGACCTAAAAAACCAGCTAGAAGCTATTACCGTGCTTATGGAGAGGTTGGAGTATTGTTATAGTGTAGACGAATTAATGGCTATTGAAGGAAATATTCGTGATCAGTATTACCAGTGCTTCAATAGTATCATTGGCAAGGCTGAATTTTGTTTTCAAGGTCGCAATCGTCGACCGCCACAAGATCGTATCAATGCCTTGATTAGTTTTGGTAACACCCTGGCTTACACTGCCGTACTTAGTGAAATATATAAGACTCACCTGGACCCGCGTATAGGGTATTTACATACTACCAATTTCCGCCGCTTTACTCTTAACCTGGACGTTGCTGAGATATTTAAGCCTATTTTAGTAGACCGGGTAATTTTCTCACTTCTGGGACGAAATATGTTGCGTAATAGTCATTTCGAAAAAAAAGCGAACGGAATCCTGATGAATGATAAAGGCAGAAAGATTTTTGTAGAAGAATGGGAAAACAAATTACGCACTACTATCAAACATCGTCAACTGGGACGAGAGGTGTCTTATCGGCGGCTTATACGCATGGACCTTTATAAGATGGAAAAGCACCTAATGGGGGAACAAAATTTTGAACCTTTTGTTTCTCGTTGGTAAGGGGTATAAGATATGTTTGTTATTCTAGTTTATGATGTAGAGAAAAAAAGAGTGGGTAAAGTATTAAAAACTGCCCGAAAACACCTGTACTGGGTACAAAATTCAGTACTAGAAGGTGATATTAGCGAAAGTAGTTATAAAAAGTTAAAATTAGAATTAGGTAAGATTATTGATGAGGATTATGATTCTGTCATGTTCTATACTTTCCGGACTACCAAATACTCTGAACGTGAAATAATGGGGGTTAAAAAGGGTGGCGAGGATAATTTCCTTTGAGGTATACAAAATGTCGTCTACCGGCATTAACGTTAAAAATCCCGGGTGGCGACGACAATGGAAATTTAGTGGCAAGCTAGTAGTTGCCTAATAAAGGTGTAATAAAGTTTATATTATTTAGTAAACGGGATCAGAGGGAGATCGCCTATATTTTTTAGCCCTGACGGGTTTTTAGCGTACCTACCAGGAATTGAAACGTCAAACTAGGGAGGTCTATAATTCGGTAAAATCAGTTTTTAGCGTACCTACCAGGAATTGAAACTCTAATAAACTGACGGATAAACCACCAGAAAATTAGTTTTTAGCGTACCTACCAGGAATTGAAACTAACAACCCGGCAAAAAGCGAAATGATGGAGCTGGGTTTTTAGCGTACCTACCAGGAATTGAAACTGAAGACACCGGGGTACAGGCAAGGAAGGCTGAAGTCGTTTTTAGCGTACCTACCAGGAATTGAAACTACTATCTAACCAAGCAAAACGAACATTCCAGGAATCGTTTTTAGCGTACCTACCAGGAATTGAAACCAATCTTTGAAAGATTCCTGGAATGTTCGTTTTGCTGTTTTTAGCGTACCTACCAGGAATTGAAACAAGCATAGAAAAAGAGCGGTGGAGTT
>JBMNOY010000008.1:0-58372 GCA_050943315.1 Syntrophomonadaceae bacterium | reverse complement strand
TTGAGTTTGCCGGCCTCATCTTTATTACGAGCGAAGACTGTGGAAGCGTTTTTAACAAAATCACTTTTCCACTGGCTGATCATCTGGGGGTTTAACTGGTACTTGGCAGCTACCTCATTCAGTGTCTGTTCTTCCCGGAGCAGTTCAAGTACGACTTTGGCTTTGAATTCGGCTGTATAACGATTTCTTTTTTCCATACTCTTAGTTTAGCTTATTTTTTACGTCAGTGTGTCTCAGTCATTGGGTTCATTGTAATAATCCCTCCCGGGTCAATGGTGATGCGCGACACGATTAATAAGGTTTCATTGACCGCGGGAGTTAACCGTAAAGGTGAGATTATTACTGAACGACTTTGCTCTTCGGCTTCAAACCAGCAGTTTGCAGCAACTCTTTTTTCTTCATGTTCCTCATTTCAATAACAATAATGAACGCCGTTAAAGCAGCTGCCAAAATATCTGCAATAGGGGGAGTCCGCCAAACACCCTCGATACCCCAAAAATGCGGTAAAATCAGCAACAGCGGAATTAACAGCAAAAGCTGTCTGGATAATCCCAGGATTGTTGATTGAAGCGGTTTTCCCACTGCCTGAAAGTATTGCGAACAAACAATTTGAAAGCCGGCCACCGGGAACATGGCAAAGAATGTCTTCATCGCATGCGAAGTAAGATTAGTTAATTCTACGTTATTATTGCTAAACAGGCCTACAATTTGCGTACTCCATATTTGTAACGCAGCGAAACTGCTTACCGCAATTACCGTGCCCACAATTACCGCCTGTTTTAATGCTTCCCTTACCCGGTCGTATTTTAGGGCCCCGTAATTGTATCCAATGATAGGCTGAGCTCCCTGACTAATACCTAGAATAGGCATAAACATAAGAGTTGCCAAACTGCCGATAATACCCATGGCTGATAGTGCAATGTTCCCGCCATAGGTAATCAGTGCATTATTCAGGATGGTGTTTTGCAAGCTGTTAGCCAGTTGCATTGAGAATGGGGCAAAACCAATCGACATTATACTATAGACTAAACCCCTGTCTAATTTCATGTTTCTTAGCCGTATTTTAAGTAAGCTGGGTCCCCAGAGATAGTAGCGCAGGACCCAGACTGAGGAAAATATTTGTCCGCAAACCGTAGCAGAAGCTGACCCTTTAATCCCAAGCCCTAATTTCATAACAAAAATATAATTTAAAACGATATTTATAAGTGTTCCGGCTATCTGAGTGTACATAGCCATTCTGGGATTGCCTTCAGCTCTGATAAAGTTTACCATTCCCATACTTATTGAACCCAGTGCTGAGGCCATCATAATAATATGGGTAAAATCCCTGGCGTAGGGCAATACCTCAGCATCTGCTCCAAAGAAGATAAGGATAGGATCAGTAAACACAAAATATATAATACTTAAGGTTAAAGGAAACAAGATTAACAATAAAACCGCGTTGCCAGCGATTTTCTCAGCTTCCTCCGGCTTCTTCTCTCCCAGACGTATAGAGATCAGCGCTGTGGCACCTACTCCAATAAGAACCGACACCGCTATAAGAATGAGCATAATGGGGAAGGCTACGGTCGTGGCGGCAATAGCTATATCACCTACCCCACGACCTACAAATATACGGTCAATAATGTTATACAGTGAGTTTACCAGCATTGCGGTTACGGCCGGCCAGGAAAACTTCCATAATAGACTGCTTACTTTTTCGGTTTCTAGTGCTTTAGTGTTATCCATCTTATTACTCCAAATTCTATATTTTTTGCATAAACTCAGTAACATATCTTAGACTGGCTATAAATGCCTGCAGTTCGCGCGGTTCAACACCCGCAAGAATTCCGCCCATACGGCGTATGGATTCGCCCAGAATATCCTCCATCTCCTTTTGTCCTTCATCTGTAAGCGATATCAGGCATTTCCGCCGGTCTTTAAAGTCTTCGCAACGCCTGACCAGACCAGACTCCTCCAACTGATCAATCAATGTAGTCAGGCTGCCTTTCTCCATATTTAACATTCTTGCCATTTCAGTTGCAGTAAGAGAGGCATGTAAATAAAGTAATCCAATGATCTTGACATGGTTTTTCTTAACTCCAGTATGATGACGACTCTCCTTACGAAACTGGTGGAGAAATTTTTCATGGAACAAGCCGATGGTGCTAAGCATCAGGTCATGTATTTCTCGTAATTCTTCGTCCCTCACAAAAGTAGACCTTTCTTTATGATGTTAGAATTCTAACTTTAAGAATACTAACATAGTTTATTCTCCTGAATTTCATTCGTCAAGACCAAATATTACACAGTTTAAGCCCTTGTTCAGCGTCTAGCGGCAGGTGTTTTCTATTATCTCATTTGCTGGTGATATCAAGGGAAATATTAAAGCAGTGAACAGAAAAAAATCCCCGCCGTAAGCGAGGAAATAGAAAACCATAAGCGTTAGATGCTTCGCGACCCTTGTGGCGTTTCCACAACTAACAATATTTTTTCCTGGTAACCAGTTTGGGCATTAATATATACAAAATAGGTGTCTGAGTCAATTTTCCCTTTGATTTCGTAGGTCAGCTTTTCTTCCAAGTTACCTAAAGGAATAAGGGCTAATCGGATGTCTTCAATTTTTAAGTTCTCTTTTACTCTCTTTCTGGCTTCTGCCTCAGTTATTTTAGGTTTTGGCAGCTCCCTTTGGGTATGGGACAACAAGAACTTATTAGCATCATAAGCTACTATTTTTCCGCTATCCAGAGAAACACTTACCTGAACCATATCAGGATAGATAACTACATCATCCTGCAACAAGGCAAAATTGACCAACAATTCGTTTCCTTCTATTAAGTGACCGGTGGGTATAAATGTGCCTAACCCTAATTTGTGTACGAAAGCCTTAGCTTGCCGGGTAGCTTTATCCACACTTACTTTTCTGGCTTGTGAATGCTCTTCGGTATCCATCATTAACACTACATGTCCGCCTTTTTTGCTAATCCCTAATACCAAAGTTGACTGCCTGGTATCTTCAGGCTGTAAGGTAACCGAATAGGTAGGAATGCGGCCTTTTGCCTGACTGGTGGTTTTAGCTGAATATTTCCCAGCTATTTGCATCTTTTTGACAAACTGGAGGGCAGTACGTTCCGCCTGCCGCTCATTTATCATCGGGCCGGTCAGTCCTCTGGGTGCTCTGTTTACCACATGGTCGGAAAAAGGACCATCATAGGTTAAGGTGGGGACTTCGTTCTGGAGTCGTTCATCCAATTTGCCAAATCCCTCCAGCATAACTTTGCTGTCTGGAGCAAATTTAGTGTTTTCTTTAAAGCTTGTGAGACTGCCCAGTCTGATTTGCTTCTCCTGCATTAAGCCCAATAGTTCCCTTAATTCATTATGAATCGTGCGGTTTTCTTGGTGCAATTTTCTGATTTTCTGCCATTCACTTTCAGCTATTTCCTGATTACTGGCAATCTTTTGGGCCATTGAATAGCTAAAGTCACCTAGTTGGGCCAGGTATTGATTACTGCGCATCATGTTTGCAGTACCTAATGGTAAATTACCCAAATTAGTTTTAGCTACTTCCGCCATAGACCAAACAGTAACAAATGTTATTATGTCCTGGTCCTTAGAATCAGAGGCTAAGACTTTTCCAAGTAAAACATCAAGGTTTTCAAAATTTTCTACCAGGCTAAAAAAATTGTTTTGATAACTGGCTTCCAGAGCATTCTGCGCTGCATCAGCCTGTTTGTTAAGCTGGGTAAACCACCAAGCACCAGCTCCTAAGCCCAAGACAACCAGGAAACCGATTAAAATACTTTTATAGCGCAATAGTTAATTCACTCCCTTTTGCCTAAATCTAGGTTCCAAAAACGTGCTTTCCGATTTTAACAATGATTTTGCGTCCCCATATCCATGGACTGGTAGATGTTGCCGGATTCCAGAAATAGGTAGCGCCATACGTAGGATCCCAACCATTTAAAGCATACCGGGCTGCTCTGAGGTGTTCCGCAGTGGGAGTTACACGCCAAAAAGCACCATCGAGAATAGGCGAAAAAGCGAGTGGCTGGAATATTACACCGTTAACTGTCCCTGGAAAATGAGGATTTCGCACACGGTTTACAATTACGGCAGCAACTCCTACCTGACCTTGAAAAGGCTCCCCTCTGGCCTCTGCGGCCACCATACGAGAAATCATCCAAACATCATCTGATCTAGGTTCACCAACTTTGCCTTGGACAGGTACAACCTGCTCTTGCTTATATTGATTAAAAAACAACCCTACTCCAGCAATACATACTATTAAAAGCGCTGCCAGTAACTTTATTTTAAAATTACCTGTCTTCAATAACTTCCCTCCTTTTTTGAATTAGTATGTTCCTTAACATGAAACACTTATACTGTCATTTTGGTAATTAGTCTGACATTGTAATAAATGCTGCCTATAAACAGCTTTCCGCTCAGTATATACCCCTTTAATAGTGATCATTAAGCTTTATCGTGATGCTTCGTATGCGCCGTGGATTGCGTAACATTTAGGAAAAATATGGCATATCATGTAATACAATCCTCTTTAATGATTTATTGCTAAGGGGGTGATTCCATGAATGGAGCGTGGCACAGGAGGAGACGCAGAAGACGCAGAAGAATGTGTAATTTTAATTGCCGGTTTATTAGAAATAGAGCAAGGCGGCGCAGATGCCGTCTGGCAGAAAGAGTATGTCGCAGAAGATTATTCTGGTATTAACTTATCCAAAAGAGCCCGTTCAGCCGCTATGCCAAGGCTGAACGGGCATTTTTTAGGCCATATTTCTTCCCTATGATCCTGAAATGCGTTCAGAAAGCTTCGTATACTTTGCTGCCGGTGGCAGGAACGGAAGTAATTGGTGGATTGTATACAATATTTAATCGCCAAAAGCTTAAATATTCTGTCATAATTTATTATAAAATAATCTTTAACTATAGAGCACTTGATAAAAAGGAGTTGACCACAATTGGCAGAGATTCTTATTCAAAAGACTAAACAGCCTAAGTCCAAGCCCGATCAATCCAATCTTGGTTTCGGGCAGTATTTTACCGACCATATGTTTATTATGGACTATACCGAGGGTAAAGGATGGCACGACCCCAGAATAGTACCTTATGGTCCCCTGGAACTTGATCCTTCTATCATGATTCTGCACTACGGCCAGGCAACTTTCGAGGGCCTAAAAGCATATAAAACATCTGATGGACAAGTTCAACTATTCAGACCTCACTCTAATATGCAGAGAATGAATATTTCCAATGAACGCCTATGTATACCTGCTCTGGATGTAGACTTTGCCGTCTCAGCAATTAAAGCACTGGTTAACATAGATAAGGACTGGATTCCGCAAGCTGAAGGTACTTCGCTTTATATTCGTCCTTTTGTCATTTCTACTGAGCCTCATCTAGGAGTACATCCAGCTAAAACTTATATGTTTATTATTATTCTTTCACCCGTAGGTGCCTATTATCCGGAAGGTATTAATCCAGTAAAGATTTACGTTGAAAGCAACTATGTACGAGCCGTCAAGGGAGGTCTCGGCTTTACTAAAACCCCGGGAAATTATGCTGCCAGTATAAAAGCTCAGGAAGAAGCCAATCTTAAAGGTTACACTCAGGTACTCTGGTTGGATGGTATTGAAAAGAAGTACATAGAAGAAGTCGGTACAATGAATGTATTCTTTAAGATTAACGGCGAAGTTGTTACTCCCTCTCTGGAGGGCAGTATTCTGGCTGGTATTACGAGAGATTCGACCATTAAACTTCTTCAGCACTGGGGAATTCCCATTACCGAAAGAAGAATTAGCATAGATGAACTGGTACAAGCACATAAAAATGGCACACTTGAAGAAGCCTTTGGAACCGGCACCGCAGCCGTTATTTCCCCCATTGGTGAGCTTTTCTATGAAGGCCAGACTTTAACTATTAATGAAGGTCAAACCGGTGAACTTGCCAAAAGGATTTACGATACTATAACAGGAATTCAGAGCGGAAAGTTAGAAGACCCATTTGGATGGATAGTCAAAGTAGAATAGCTTTAATAATTAATGAACATCGGGAACCAGTTTCCTGATGTTCATCAATTATAAGGGAACATTTTACCTGACCCATAAAGATAATGTCTGGTTTTTCAATCTGTGGGTTAGCGGCAATAACCTCCTCGACTGTAAGTCCCGATCTGCGCGAAATCCTAGGAGTATACAGCCGGCTTACAGCATAAGCTGACCGTACATTCCTGACAAATTACCGTATCTTTTTTTCCAGCCAGCATATTATTAATAACAAAATAAGTATCTCAAGCCATTACAGGGCATACTCCAATGCCATGGATTAAATAGATGGCTATGCAGTTAACGCTTTTTTAAAGTTTTTAAGAGTTATTGTTAGTATGCCCAATCTTATTTATAAAGCGGGTGATGGTTACGAATAACACCCAAAGAGTTTTGTTGGTGGTTTTTCTTCCAATAACGTTGTTAATTCTTCTATTGGATCATCTTTATCCCGCCCACGATATGGTTCAGTATCTGAAATATACTACCATAATTACATTATTCATTGCTGTTACTTCCATGGAAAAGCAGTTCTGGGAGCAAAAGATTATGGCGGCATCCTTCTTATTCGTAGTAATAGCTGATTTCTTTTCAGTTTTTCTCCCCACTTTCGATTACCTTACCATTGATACTTCTTTATTGGGGAGCATTGGGTTTCTTATTGCATATTTGCTATTGATTGTCGCCTACCAAAAGAAATTCAAACTCGACAGGGCGGAAACTATCAGCGGTATATTAGTAATAGTCGTTTTTCTGTATGTATTTATAACCCTGCTTCCATTTATCCACGGAGTCACATTACTAGGAGCACTGGTATTTGGTGTAGTATTATGTTATATGACATGGTCAGCAATTTGTACCGTATTCAGGCATCATTATAATTTCAAAACAGCTTGTTTAATAGCAATATCAGGTCTGCTTATGTTTATCTCTGATATCGGGGTTGCATTTTCCGTATTTCACCCTTGTTATGCCGGTATTCATGTAGCGTGGCTTAAAAATATTGTCTGGGCAGGATATATTCCGGGGTGGACTGTTTTAGCCGTAGTTATTAGTGAGAAGAATATACACATGTACTAAAATACCGCGGGCAAAAGAACCGTCCCCGTGCCCGCAGTTAGGAGGGTGTTGATGAAAGACAAATTTTTCGATGATGTTATTGCCAGGTATTCTTTAATTCCTCTGAGTAAGCTTAAAAGCAGTCGTCTTGAACCGGACAGATTTTCGCTTACTCTCTTACAAAAACAAATAAATGCTGCCGGACTAAGTATTGACGATTTTTATTTTAACCCTGCTAACAAAGATTTACCATTTTGTTACTACCGGGGTACGGTACTCTTAGACTTTAACCTGGTTGACTACACAATTGATGAGATAACTGCACTAATAAGAAGAAGCCAAAAAAATATTAATGAAAGTGTTGCTAAGAGGGATTTTGACCGGTTTTTATCCCTGGTTGACAGCAGGTTGGCTCCAGACTTGTTTATGGAGGTTTTTAATTTTATCCCCGACCAGGATAAATACCGCTTATTTGAGCGCGTGTGGAGATATAACCAGGAAAGCCATGGAGTTTTTACCGAAGAGTTTATTAAAAAGGCTGTTAAGTACAAGGGGGTTACATCTGCTCTGCCGGTGGCCGACGAAGGCGGATTTGTCCAGATATACCAGAGTCAGAATAGCCCAGAACTTTTGCCGGAGCACATGACCTCCTGGACTACTGATGTAAATATTGCCATTTTGAATGCCCTGCCGGTTAACCCCGTACCAGACATCTACCGGGGAATGATACACCTTAACGATATTATATCTTACGATAACAGCAGTTCTAAAAGAGAGCTAAGGGTTATCCCCGACCAGGTCAAACAATTGGAGGTTATGGATCTAATCAATTTGCTCAAATTCGATAAAGAGTTAAGAGCAGCGGGAATAATTCAACAATATAATTTCTACTCGAACCACATAAACAATGCGTGGTTCCACAATCCTCAGGGCATCCATGCCCTCGGTCACACCAAAAGAGTCTTGCTGTTGAGTTTAATCATCTCCTATTTGGAGAAATATGACCAGAAGGATAGGGAACTGTTATGTTTAGCATCTATTTACCATGATATTGGCAGGGTGAACGATGGTTATGATCCTGATCACGGCTTGGCTAGTTTTGAAAAGTTAACCACCGAAAATTTGCTAACCTTAACGGATAATCAGGAGCGGGAAATATTAAGGTTTTTAGTTGAAAATCACGCCATTCCTGATCAGAGTGCCTACAAAAGGTTACCACATTATGACCTCATTGATGTAGACAGAACTTTAAGATTATTCGACGCTTTTAAAGATGCAGATGGATTGGATAGAGTACGTATAAAGGATTTAAATCCTGATTATCTCCGTACCAGCTCATCTCATCGCCTGTTGCTGGCAGCTCACCAACTGTACAGTCAAAAAATCATTTATTAATCTGATGTCTAAAGGGCCCGCTTCACCAGGTGTTCACACCAGACAATCTCGACTAGCCGCTGATAAAGCCAACTCCTATGGCCCCCGGTCCAGAATGTGAGCCTACCGAAGTTCCCACACTGCTTTTAAATATATGTATGTCCTCACCAAGTTTCTCTCTTAGCCTTTCATTAACAAACTTTTCATCTTCTTCACATATGGCGTGCTGGGTGATTATTACCGTATCACGCACGTTTTTTATCCTATTAACACATGTATTGACCAAATATTCCAAAGCCTTTTTCCTGCTCCTTACCGCTTTGATGGGATGCACTGCCCCATTTATAAACTCGCATACCGGCTTAATGTTTACCAGTTTACCAATCATTGCTGCTGCACCCCCGATACGCCCGCCGGCCAGCATGTAAGTCAACTCCTGTACGGTAAATAGAGATACTGCTTTAGGTATTAATTGACTGGTACGTTTAGTAATTTGTTCCCAGCTAAGTTTATGAGAATTAATCATTTGGGCAATTTTTATTTCCAGAGCTGCCTGACCACAGGCACAGGTTCGCGACTCAAATATCTCAATTGATACATCTTTAATTGACTCTAGTAATATATCTCTGGCCTGCAAAGCATTATGATAGCTGGCCGAGAGGCGACTGGCTATAGTTGTGACAATAAGCTTATTATATCCCTGGGTGTACATTTCTCGAAAACCCTCTAACCAGTCATATATGTTGGGTGCTGATGTTCTCGGTATCTGCCCGGGCTCTTGTTTCATATGTAAATAAAAGTCACAGTTTTTATAATCAACATTTTCACGGTAATAATGTTCATTATCGAAACTGAAATATAAAGGTATTTCTTTAATTGTATATTTTTCAAACAGTTCGCGGGGCAGATTACCTGCTGAATCTACTAATTGAGCGATTCTTTCCGTCATTTTTTGATGCTCCTTTTGTTTTCATAATTTGATATTACCCTTACTGCAATCTTTTATACATTCGGTTACTGCATGTCGGTTGGCATAACCCACCACCGGCTTCTGTTAATTCCTAGTGGTAAATGCACAAGCGAAATTCAGCTTTAAACCATTCACGCAAGACTATTGGTATCTCCATAAAATTATTTATACTTATTAGTCCAAAGCACTACATTGTATGGATTACCATTAATGGTATTAATATACTCGGGAGAAAACCATGCTAGTTCCCGTTAAATAATACCATAAAGCAGTAGAAAGTGTATTTACCCGAATCTGACATGAACAAGTACTTGTTATTCATAATCCGTTTTTTAGCGTGTAAAACTTGGTTTTATAAAGGAGTAGATTAGTGAAGTGAAATTATGCTGGAGAAAAAGAAAATACTCAATCTGGTTATAATGGAGTGGAATCGATGCCTTTCACGGGGGATAATGCCCAACTATTTTAATAGATTGAGGAGCCATTAAAGCTCCTCAATCAAATATTTAGTAATAGTAATTACCGATTACATGCGTTCTACAATCAGGGCTGTGCCCATACCGCCGCCTATGCACAATGTAGCCAGACCGTATTTTGATTCTCTCTTCATCATTTCGTAGAGCAGGGTGACCAGTATTCTGCAACCGGAAGCACCTACGGGATGACCTAAAGCAATGGCACCGCCGTTAACATTAACCTTATCCATTTTGTCAGCCCACCCCATTTCGCGGGCAACAGCTATGGACTGTGCTGCAAATGCTTCGTTAGCTTCAATTAAATCCATATCATCAACTGTTAAACCAGCCTTTTCCAGAGCCTTTTTGCTGGCAGGAACAGGACCTACACCCATGATCTTAGGATCTACGCCGCCAGAAGCATAGCTAACTATTCTGGCAAGGGGTTTAATTCCCAGTTCATCAGCTTTTTCCTTGGACATAACGATTACTGCGGCAGCACCATCATTAATACCAGATGCATTAGCTGCTGTTACACTGCCATCCTTTTTAAAAGCAGGTTTTAGCTTGGCCATTTTTTCTAAACTGGTCTCACGGGGATGTTCATCGGTATCGAATACGATATCACCTTTTTTGCCTTTAATAACTACAGGAACGATTTCATCTTTGAAGCGGCCGGAAGCAATAGCAGCTGCTGCTCTCTGCTGGCTCCTTAACCCGAATTCATCCTGTTCTTCTCTGGTAATACCCCATTGTTCGTTAACATTTTCTGCTGTAATACCCATATGATAATCGTTGAAAGCTTCCCATAAGCCGTCTTTTATCATACAGTCAACCAGAGTACCATTATTCATTCTATATCCATACCGGGCTTTTTCCAGTGCATATGGAGCATGGCTCATATTCTCCATTCCACCAGCGAGAATAACATCGGCATCACCGGCTTTTATGATTTGCGCTGCCAGGCTGACAGCTCTCAAACCAGAACCGCAAACTTTATTGATGGTAAATGCTGTAGTTTCCTGGGGAATACCTGCTTTTATCATTGACTGACGGGCTACGTTTTGGCCCTGGGCAGCTTGTATTACACAACCAAAAACTACTTCGTCAATAATCGCCGGGTCTATACCAGCTCTCTGTACAGCCCCTTCCATGACCACTTTACCGAGGTCTACTACCGGTATGTCCTTCAGGGTTCCGTTAAACGTCCCTACTGGTGTACGGCATGCACTAACAATAACTACTTCTTTCACTAAGTTCACTCTTCCTTTCTGCTTCAGTAATTGTTTTTTTTAGTGTGCGTTCTTTTCTGCAAAATAAAAGCAAACTATGCCCTTGGACAGGTAGAATCACACAAACTGCATTAATACGATATCCCCTTCGGCTAATACAGTTAGGTGTTATCTAACCCCTCTTAATATTAATTCCTCCTCAATCGTAATTTTAACCGGATACAGTAGAATAGGCAAACACTTAAATCTTAATAACAACACTTATATTTCCCGTTCTTTGAGCTTAAACAGGTTCTAATTAGGCTATCATTACTTTACTTTGTGCTTTCATTCTCAAGACTTGTGAACCTCTGGCAGCCTTAAGACAGCCGCTAGTCTGTAGATGTTTATTCAATCACCCTATTGGTGAGTACCGGTATCAATTAAACATAGATATATTCACCCTGTTTTAGCAGGCGCAAAAATAGGATTGTAAAAATGTTTGGACTAAGGTTAATAAGATTTTCGTTGTTGACATCACATTATTTATCGGTTACTATGATAGTGTACTAATTCATTAGCGCATTATGATAGTAAGGTGGTGATAAAGGTGCAATTTAATAGTTCACAACCTATTTACCGGCAAATTATAGATTCCTATAAAAAGAAGCTGGTCAGGGGGGAGTTAAAAACTGGGGATAAGATTCTATCCCAGCGAGAATATGCTGCGAATGTAAGGGTTAATCCCAATACTGTACAAAGAGCTTATAGGGAGATGGAGAATATGCAAATGGTAGAAACCGTTAGGGGGCAGGGTACCTTCGTAACTGCTACCGGAGAGTTAATAGCCCAAATTAAGCAAGAAATGGCCAGAAAGGTAATTGACTATTTCGTTGGGGAAATGAGTTCACTGGGATACACCCGGCAGCAAATGGTGGAAATGCTGCTTCAGGAATCTGATTACAAAGGAGGACAAGAAAAATGATTGAACTGAAGGAGGTTACCAAGAGATTTGGCAAAACGGTAGCGCTGGACAGTATTAATCTTAGCTTTTCTCAGGGCAGGATCTATGGTCTGTTTGGCCCTAATGGTGCCGGTAAGTCAACCACCCTCAAGATTATCGCCGGTTTAAATAATCCGGACGCCGGGACTGTCACCGTTGATGGGGCTTCTCCCCGGCGTAAACGCCAAAACATCGCTTACTTGCCGGAAATCGATTATCTTTATCCATGGTGGACAATAAAGCAGGCTGCGGATTTTGTCAGTGCCTTTTATCCCGATTGGGACAAAGACAAATATGAAGATTTAGTTGGCTTTCTCAAGTTACATGAAGATATGAAAATCGGCAAGATATCCAAAGGCCAACGGGCCAAGGCTAAACTTTTGCTTACGGTAGCCCGAAAATCGCCTTATCTGTTGATGGATGAGCCCCTATCGGGTATTGATATTTTAACCCGGGAGGAGATCATTAATACCTTGATAAGAGATTACCGGGAAGGTGAGCAAACAATTATTATTTGTACCCATGAGATTAATGATATCGAAGGATTGGTAGATGACGTAATCTTTATCCACAATGGCCGTGCCATTTTAACCGGCAATGTTGAACAACTCAGGCAGGATGAACAAAAGTCCCTGGTGGAGATCATGAAGGAGGTATTTCGTTATGCAGAATAGCAAATGGAAAATGCTTGGTCAGCTTTATCGCAAGGATATGTATAGTCTACGCAAGGAGTTAGTGGCCATAATTATTTTTACCCTATTATTAGATGGTTGGATATTCTTTGCCTCTGACTACCCTAATCAGGCTATAATAGTACCTGCCTCTTTAACTATGGGGCTAGCATTTTTCCTGCCCCTGATAACATCTTTCAAAATGCTCTCCCAGGAGTGGAGCCAAAATACCGTATATTTGATTATGTCACTGCCCGTTTCCGGTGCCCTGGTAATAGGTTCAAAATTGCTAGCGGTAATGAGCCAATTCCTTATAGGCACTCTGGTTGCCGGAATAACCGGAAGTGTAATGTTATGGTTTACTTTCCCGGAGATACATCCCTTTATCATAGAAAACTTCAGCAGACTTTTATTTGTCTACCTCTTTTGTATTAGCGGTATTCTTTATCTCTGCTCCGGCAGTTTTTTGAGCCAGGTCATCGGACATTTGAGCCGTCGCTATTCAGGTTTTATTACCGTGGGCGTATTTATTGCCATTCTTTATCTGGTCGGAAAACTTACCGATCTGCTGAACATCATGGACTCAGCCAGCCAACTCCCTGGGGGTATTACAGCAGCGGTCGCCGGTGGTTTTTACTTGCTCATTAGTTTACTACTCATGGTAGCAGCTGTATATTTGTATAACTATAAAATCGAATTGTAAAGAAAAGTATTAGTTTAATCAGCAAGGTTTGCCTATAACCTTGCTGATTCATCCCGGCTCTGGTAATTGGGTCTTACGCGCTTTACTTTTCCCCCAAACCGCCTTATTATAAAAAAAACAATATAAAAGGACTATATGTTATGCAAAATTTTGTAGTAGAAATTCGCAGTATACCTATCGAAACAATTCAGTCTTACTTACAGGAATTCGGTGGTGAGCTAAGCCGGGATGGCTGGACTTATGGTAAGGGTTGGCAGGCACGGTTGTCCCCTATGGATGATTATTGTATTGGTTCCCTGCGCTTTGACCAGGTAAAACTGGAGTGGAGCGGTGATGAGGAAGCCCTGGCAACGATGTGGCAACCTTTCCAGAAACGAATTACTCGCCCCGGGGGCTAGTGGCTGATTTATTCCGAATCTTCAGCATTGTTCGTTTTCGCCTTATTTATTGGCATCCTGTCCCGGTAATAGTACACTCCCACTGCTGATACGACGAGTATTAAAGTAACAATCAACACCGTGTTAATGATATCCTGGGATTTCA
Organism: Syntrophomonadaceae bacterium; assembly: GCA_050943315.1. Lineage (GTDB taxonomy): Bacteria > Bacillota > Syntrophomonadia > Syntrophomonadales > Syntrophomonadaceae > JBDKUD01. The sequence goes on along the minus strand of JBMNOY010000008.1, from coordinate 44,345 downwards.
GCAGGTAATTGCCTAATACAACATAAATTATTGCCCATGGCAGTTTACCGAGAGCTGAGGACATAAAAAAAATACCAAATGGCACCCCACCTAATCCGGACCCTATGTTAATTATAGGGGTGGGTACCAGAGGAAAAATACGCGATATAAATAAAACCCAAAAAACGCGCTTCTTATTTAGACTGGTCAATTCTAACTCATATTTGTTCCTTAACCGCTCAGTTAAAACATTACCTCCTAAAATCTTGGTTACCCAGAACACAAAACATGCACCTACCAGGGCTCCCAGATAAGCCAGAAGAAATCCAGAAAAGTTTCCAAAAATCATACCGGCCGCACCGGCGATAATTACATAAGGAATGATCGGAGCAATGGCCTGCACAAAAAACAGCACAAAAGCTACCAGTGGGCCATAAATTCCAAAACTATGCAAATATACAACGGTCGATTCAACACTGTTGAAATCCAGGGACATTGCTATCCTCCTTTTGGAAAATTCTCCTTTAACCAGTTTATGGTCAGGTCTTCCCGATATTTAATATGATTTAAAAAACGGTGGTCGGCGTCATCTACCAGGAATAACTTACTGTTAACCAGGTGATTATGAATATAGATAGCATTGGCCGGGTTCACCAACTCATCAGCTTTACCATGCACTATTAAAACCGGCCGGCTACCCACCATCCGCAGGTAAGTTTCCATATTGTGCTTATCAAAATCCCTGATAAAACCAGGTTTTAACTGAAATACCCCGGCTGCATCACTAAGGGTGATTATTGCGCTCTCCCCAAGTGTTTCGGTTTCCTTTGTTATTATAGCCGAAAAAGTATCCTTTAGCATAATCGGAGTGGACCAGAAAATATATCCAGCCACCCTGTTGGTATCGGTCCCGCCGACCAGCAGGGTACTGCCTCCAAAACTCCTACCCAATAGTATTAACGGCAGCTTATATCTCAGCCAGGCATAGTCAATTATGCATCGTAAGTCCTCACCCTGCCCTGATAAAGTTACATCAGCAAATTCCCCTTCACTGTCACCACTACCGGCGAAATCAGCCGCGATTACATTAAAGTCGAGGTCAACCAGGCGGTCAGCAAAAGAGAAAATCTTGCCGGCATTAATTTTGGTACCCCGGAAACCGTGACATACAATAATAGTATATGCTGCTTTCCCCCTGGCATTGAAAACTAGTGCTGAGAGCTTTTGCCCCCGGTTATTTATTATCTCAGTTGTTTCCATCCGGCTCCTCCCTACATGGGTTTCTTTTCCTTCCGCACTTCATCCGATTCGTGGCGTACCCGGTTGCTGCAAAAGTCACAAATAAAGGAAATGTTTTGATTCTGTTCCACCAGTTTTTTATAATCTTTGTGGTCTTCAGATACTTCATAGGTTTTTCCACACAGTAAACATCTGGCCATAACATAGTTCATGTGAAATCCCTCCCGATTTACTTTTACCTGTTGTTTTTATACTATCAAAGTTGAATCGATTTCTGAAGCTGTTTCTACATACAATTAAGGCCCATTCTACCAGGTAGAATGGGCCTTAATGACTTAAAGAGCGGAATGGCTAATCTTTTACTTTGAAATAAGCCAACGCTTCCTGCAATTCGGAAATACCACTGGTAAGTACATATACTGATGCCGCTACCTCTTGTAAACCAGCCATTTGGTCTTCAGCCAGCTTACTAATACTCTTGGCCGCCCGGGCATTCTCATCAGCAGCTACCGAAGTCTGTTCAATGGAACTAATGGCTGTGTCAGCACTAGCGGCCATTTCCTCACTGGCTGCACTCATTTCTTGAATCTGCTGGCTTACGACATTTATGGCGGCAATAATATGCTCAAATGCCTCTCCGGCACTAGCAATAACATCATTTCCATGAGCTACCTCCCGGGTTCCCTCTTCCATAGCGGTGACCGCCCGATTCGCTTCATTTTGAACTTCCCGAATAAGCTCTGCAATACGTTTGGCGGCTTCCCCGGATTCTTCGGCAAGTTTTCGTACTTCTTCGGCAACTACCGCAAATCCTTTACCCTGCTCACCTGCGCGGGCTGCTTCTATAGCAGCATTTAAGGCCAACAGGTTCGTCTGATTGGCGATATTGGTGATAAGGTCAACAATCTGTCCAACTTCCTGAGATTTGTCCCCCAGCCCTTCAATAATGCCAGCCGTTGAATTAACCGTACGGCTGATCGTACCTATCTGGTTAATAGCTTCATCAATATGTTTCCCACCCTCCTGGGCTCTGGTGGTTGCTATCATAGTTGATGAGGTAACCTCCTGGGCGTTCATAGCTAGTTGTTGGATAGCTACGGACATTTCTTCAATAGCTGCTTTCGACCGGTTAGTTAGGTCAGCCTGACTGTCCGTATTGGCACTCATCTCATTAGCCTTGGCAGTCATATTTTGCATTAAGTTGGCACTGATCTCCGAGTTTTTGAGGAGCTGTTCACTGGAATCCCCGACATTTACTATTAACTGTTTGGTTTGTCCGATTAATTCAGAAATCTTTTCCACCATAACATTGACCATAGCGGCCAATTTACCAATTTCGTCCTGTGCAAAGCTGGGAATAGATTCAGTCAAATCTCCTTCACTGGCTCGGCCAACTGCGGCTTGGATCCTGGTAAGAGGTTTATAAACTGTGTAAGAAAGCCCAAAAGCGGCCAGACAGCCCAGCAGTAAGCCAATCAGGGAATAAATCAGCATGCTGTTGCGGAAATTATCGACCATAGCGTCATAAGGTGTTGCCGATACTCCGACATACCAGATTCCCAATATTTTACCGTTCTTGTCTTTTATGGGCTCGTAGGCGGTTTCATTCCACGTTCCAACCACTTCAGCCCGGCCGATGTAGGTTTGTCCTTTGTTTATTACGGCATCAGCTACTTGAGATGAAACCTTGGTTCCTATTTGTCTTACATTATCTTTTTTAACATTAGTTGTGACCCGTGTGTCTCCTTTAAAAATTGTAACTGTGTCACCCGTCAATTCTCCAATTTTGTCTATTATTGCATAATTTTCTTCCATTAGGGTTGAACCTTTGTATAGCTTACCGTCAACCAAATTCCAGTCCCCGGGATAGCTTTGATCAATAATTTGCTTACCCAGGGCAAGATCTGACTTAAGTTTCTCTTGTGCTGAGCTTACAATCTTTTCCGACATAACTGATGTAGCGTATATCCCCATTAAGCCTGTAACGGCGGCCAGGATAATTGTAAAAGTGACCACTAGTCGTAATCGTACATTGATTTTACGCATTACTGCTTCCAGTCTGTCAACAAAATTCATCCCAGTTCATCTCCCCTCTTAAACCCCATAACATCCTCACTATGTGTTTAGTTCTATAAACGGGAGATTTTTCCTGCAATTTTTTTTTATTCCGATAAAATTTTTATATAATTTACAGTGTTATAATTGTAGGAACCCACAACTTTACCGTTTTTGTCATAAAAATAATTTAGTGATGACCCTCCGACATAAACCTTACCATTATCTTCTATACCCAGATTCTTAATATAACCGTTGAGTTTGTCTCCGTTGGCAAAACAAATCTGCACTTTTATAAGGCGAGGTTCATCATCCCGGTGCAATAACTTGGCCGTATTAAGCTTGCAACCGCCTACCAGTACCAGCAGGATAAGCAGCAGGATAGTTATGGTGTTTCTAATCTTAAACACTACGCCTCCTCCTTTTTCGAACTGTTCTTGGAACCCTGGTCCGAGGTTGACCGGGCAGGCTATTTTTCTTTTCTATCCACAGGCGCAGCTTTTTATCAACCAGGTAATGCAGAGTGCCGGGGGGAAATCGACCGGCTGAATCTTTTGACCCAGCGGACATATTAAATAGAATCTCTATTCCCTGATCTATATGTTCAACGGCCCAGATGGTGAACATTTTATTTTTAACTGCTTCGACTACTTCCTCGTTAAGCATCAGTTGGGCCACATTTTGCCGGGGAATAATGACTCCTTGCTGACCGGTCAGCCCTTTTCGGCAACAAACCTTAAAGAAACCTTCAATTTTCTCGTTAATACCCCCAACGGGCTGAATTTCGCCATTCTGGTTTACAGAACCCGTCACTGCAATACCCTGCAGGATCGGTGCCTCAGCCAGACTGGATAACAAAGCATATAATTCAGCACTGGAGGCACTGTCCCCTTCAATACCGGAATAGCTTTGTTCAAAGGTAAGGCTGGCGGACAGCGACAGGGGCTTATCCTGTGCATACTGGGCTCCCATATAGCCGCTGAGGGTGAGTACGCCTTTACTATGAATACTGCCACTCATACTAATTTCTCTTTCTATATTAACTAAACCTTTTTCGCCCATAAATGTCTTGGCGGTTATGCGAACTGGTTTACCAAAGGTCAATTCCCCTATGGAGTAGACCGCCAGGCCATTTAGCTCCCCTACCTTTTTGCCGCTGACATTAATCAAAAGAATGTTTTTATCTATAAATTCCCGGGTTTTCTCTTCCAGCATAGATGATCGCAGTCTTTTTTCGGTAATTGCTTTTTTAACATGTTCTGCTTCAACGACTTTTTTACGGCTGTAGCCGGCCCAGCAGTCGGCCTCGTATATTATTTCAACTAATTTATTAAACAGTGTGGTTAATTTGTTTTTATCATCAGCCATACGACTGGCGTAATCAATTACAGCTGCTACGGCCCCGGGGTCAAAGTGCCGCAGGCCCTGGTTGGTGCAAACGGAACTGATGAACTGAGCGTACTCGTTAATGTGCTTACGGTTACGCTCCATATCCGTGTCAAAGTCGGCCCTGATCTTAAAAAGCTTCTGAAACTCTTCATCAATGGCATAAAGCCAGTAATAGTAAAAGGATTCTCCAATAAGGATAACCTTTATATTGACCGGAATAGCTTCAGGTTCCATAGTCTCGGTGTTACTGATTCCTAAAGTCTTGGCGATACTCTCTACTACTATCTGCCGGCTGGTTAAAACCCTTTTTAGTTTATCCCACAGATAAGGGTTCTTAATAATATCGTATGTATGCAGGATTAGATATCCTCCGTTAGCTTTGTGAATAGCACCGGGTTTAATTTTGGAAAAGTCCGTAGCCAGGACTCCGAATTCGCTCTCGTACTCTATTTGTCCAAACAGATTGGCGAAGTTGGGATTATTTTCAACAATGACGGGAGCATGGGAGAGAGTCGAATTATCTACCAGAAGATTCACATGATAACGTTTTAAAAAGGTCTTTTTATCCCGTCCGCGCAAAATGTATAGTGGCGAAGAGGTATCCTGAGGTTCAATAAATATATCTATATTCTTCAACAGGTCTTTCTGCATATCCTCCAGGTGGCTTACTATGTGCTGGTATTGCCGGTAAGAATCCAATAATTGATTAAAATAAGGAGCAATAACGGCTTGAGCAGTTTCGTACTCGAGCTTTTTTACATTCTCCCTGGTTTTTTTTTCGAGCTCCCGGTATTGGCGAAAAGCCTCCTTGAGTTTTTCCTGAACAATACGTCCCTTATTGGTTAATTCTTGCCGCTCTTCGTCAGATAATTGCATATAATCCTCATTACTCATGGGCTGCCCGTCTTTTAAGGGCTCAGAACTGATGCCGTTTTGGTTACGTAATATGGTAAAACCATAACTACGGGACTCTTCTTCCAATTTAATGTACAGTTCATTAGTTTGAGCAACAAAAGCGTTCACTATCTCATTTTTCTTAAATTCATAATCCTGACTTTCCAATGTTTTAACCAAATCGGTTATAACCTTGTCCAGAACAGCGGAAATCTCCGCGGCAAATTTTTTACCCTGTCCAGGTTCCAGAAATAATGCCCGGGGTGAATCAGGTTTATGGAAATTGAACACATAACACCAATCATATGGCACTGCCAGACTACCGGCCTTTTTTTCCGCCAGGTCCCGGGCCAGACGCGTTTTTCCGGTGCCAAAAACTCCAGCCATGTAGATATTATAACCAGGCTTATCAATATCAAGACCAAAAGATACTGCCCGCTCGGCCCGATCCTGACCTATGATTCCCTGAAGAGGTTGTATTTCCTGGGTAGTATTAAATTTGAATACGGAAGGATTACATGTTTTGCGAAGATCACTAACTTTTACTTTATATTTACTGGTTTTCATTTACCCGCCTCCACAAAATTGTGTGTTAAAACTCAATAGACATACCAGCATCACCTTTTATAACTGCCGGCCCTAACTCGCTGTACATCATTGCACAGGCATTAAACCCGGTACAATGGCCGGTAATGATATTCTTTATATTATATGTTTTCAAAGTGTCTATCGTTTTTATAATCCGGGATTTTTCAGCGGACATAAGATGGGTTCCGCCAATATACGCCAAAACATTATCACAGCCGGTTTGGTTACGGGCATAGTTTATTGTATTGATCATTCCAGAATGAGCACAACCACTTATGATTATTAGACCTTCAGGATGTTTAATTACTAATGCCATATCATCATTTATATTGTCATCAATTAGCTCACCCTGCGCTTCTATTTTTGAATTAATACCTGTACCTTCATAATCCGTTAACCTGGGAATCTGACCGGTAACAAATACCTGAGGAAATATCTCTGTGAATTCTGGCGTAAGTATAAGATCAATACCATTATCAGCTAATTGCTGCGGGGTAAATAAGCTGCCTATGTCTTTGGTTCTGCCATTGGAGAGCAACAAAAATCTTCTTAAGAAAGCATCCGGGTGAGCATAGACCCTTTTAACCCCTTTTTTGTTAATCAGGTCCAGCATACCCCCGGTATGATCAAAGTGTCCATGGCTTATTACAACATCTTCTATTTGCTCTAAATCAACGCCCATCGCCGGGGCATTAGCCAACAGAGCATTGGAGCAGCCGGTATCCAACAATACTGAATAATCGTCAACATTTACCAGTACAGCCAAGCCATATTCCCCCTTGACCCGGGGGGAGGAAGCAGTGTTTTCTACCAGAATTTTAATTTTAACCTTCATGCCGTTCTCCTATCTTTTAAGCCATAATGAGTGACTTTTTTCTTCTATAGTATTATTTATTGTGCTCCTGGTTTCCTTCCCCATCATTCACATTCCCACTAAATTATATAGAACGGCCATAGCAGCAATACCTGCCACCAATGTGTAAAATAGGTTTTTGGTCTTAATTGCCGTGATAAGAGTAGGTATAAATGCCCATATATAAATATTGCCGGGATTAATATTTATGCTGCCCTGAGGAGCTATAACACTCAATGCCGTCAATGCTCCTAATACTGCCGGTGCTACAAAAGATAACCATAGCTGAACTTTTTCCGGAAATTCAAACCGTGATAACATTGCTACCGGTAACATTCTCGGTATAAGGGTTACGGCAGATGTACCGAGAATGACTAATAAAATACTATTTGCGTCCATCGATGAACACCCCCAGTGTTGCCCCCAATAAGGTCGCAATAACTATGTTTGAAAGATTGACCATGGAAGAAGGCATAATATAACCGACCAATAAACAGGTTACCGCACTAAATACAGCCACCATAGCGTGGCTCTTTTTGCTAATCATAAGTACTAACAGACAGGTATACATAGCCGGCAAGGCGAAACCAAGCCCCAATTTATCGGTATTGGTAATCAATGTCCCACAAAGCGCACCCAGAAGCGTACTAGCCAACCAGCCTAAATGCGCGGTAATGTTAAGGCTGGCCATATAGCTGGTGCTGGCCTGATGCTGCTGATAACGGTTTATGGCCACCGCATAAGTTTCGTCAGTTATTCCGTAAGCTAGTAAAGTAGCAATGGGGGTAGGTATGTTCTTTTTCAGGTGAGGTACCAGTGCGGTAGAAAACAGGAAATAACGAAGACTAACCAGTAAGTTAGTGGTTATAATCGTTAGAATTGCCCCTTGCGCTTTCATTAGTCCTATAGCAATATACTGCCCGGCTCCGGTAAAACACACCAAGCTCATAAAACCGGCTTGAAAAACACTCATACCAGCTTGGCCGGCCAAAACTCCGAAGGCGAAACCAAGTGGCAAATATCCCAATACAATTGGGATAGCATCTTTTACCCCCTGGGATAGTTCTTCTGACATAGTTCTTCTCTCCCCGTAACTTAGTGATTCCATATCAAGGGTCCGTTTTCAATTATACCATTGTGCCCAACGGGAGACTACTTTATGGGTAGTAACCATGCCGGCATCAGCCTCACTCATACCTGTCGTCGTCTTCCCCAACCCGGTTATACTCCTTTTTAAATCTTTCGAAAAGACTTTCCAGGCTTCCCGAATGCAGGTAACAGACATCCTCAGGTTGGGTTCCTTCCTGAAAAGCCATATCAATTTGGCGCGGACATGACTCGGAGGCAATTTGGCCGCTATCAAGACATATATTCATAACGGTTACACCCTGTGGTTTGATGAAATCACGTTCCGGTAGTTTAGATGATGCATCGCGGATAAACGCAGCCCATATAGGGCCGGCAGCTGCGCCCCCGGTTAAATTAGCCTTTTTTTGGGTATCATAACCCACCCATACTGCACAACAGAGCTGGGGAGTATAACCCACAAACCAGGCATCCCGGAATTCGTCAGTGGTTCCGGTTTTCGCCGCCGCGCTACGATTAACTATAGACTTCAGCGCTGCTCCGGTCCCCCCCGGTTCGAGAACACCCTGTAACATATTAGTTATCACATAAGCATTTTCAGCGGAAATAATACGTTGGGGAGTATTTTTATTTTCCTCTAGAACCCTTCCCTTGGAATCAACCACCTTTAAAATATACTGAGGCTGGTTATACACTCCCTGGTTGGCGAATACCGCATAGCCCGCCGCCATATCGACGGGACTAACTTCATTGGAACCCAGCGGCAGTGATAAAACCGGCTGAATATCGGCAAAGCCAAACTTTTTTGCCCAAGCTGCTGTATTTCTGGGGTTCAGAATATCATTAACCTGTACAGCAATGACATTATCAGATATCATTACGGCTTCTTTGAGAGTAAACTCCTGGTCATGATAAGGTACATCGCCATAATCTGTAGGGACATACCGACTTCCATCAGAAAGATGGTATTTGACCTCTTCACATTTAACTAAATGAGCCGGGGTAAAGCCGGTTTGCATAGCCAGGGAATACATGAATGGTTTAAAGGTAGATCCGGGCTGGCGGTTGGAATATGCCCGGTTATAAGATGAGGCAGAAAAGTCCCTTCCCCCGATCAGCGCCCGGATTTGTCCGTTTTCCACGTCAATTCCTACCAGGGCTGCTTGTAAATCAGAATCCCGGTTTTTCATGCCTTCGTTATACGCATTGTTAGCGGCTTTTTGCATATCCAGGTCAAGGGTAGTGAAAATATGCAAGCCGCCCTGATAAACCATACGTTCACCATATTTACGGCTAACATAATCTTTTACCATAGATACGAAATAGGGCGCTTCTCCGGCAGTGTTGGCAGCCCGGCTATAAACCAGAGCTTCTCGGGCAGCCCGGGATCTATCCTGCTCGCTTATTTTATTCTCCGCAACCATTCGCTTTAAAACCACCCTTTGTCTTTGCCTGGCATCTTCAGGATGGCTGTAGGGGTTGTATTTTTCTGGCCACCGGGGAATCCCGGCTAAAAGAGCAGCTTGAGCCAGAGTCAAATCCTGTGCGCTCCTGCTAAAAAATGTCCGCGCGGCTGTTTCCACCCCATATGCACCCTGCCCGAAATAAATACTGTTGCAGTACATAGCGAGAATTTCGTCCTTACTGTACTGCCGCTCTAATTGCAGGGCATAGAAAAGCTCTTTGAGTTTGCGAGTAAAGGTACGTTCATTGGTCAGGAATATATTCTTGGCCGTTTGTTGGGTGATGGTACTGCCACCTTCCACCACTTTTCCGGCTCTGAGGTTTACCAGTACTGCTCTGGCGATTCCGATAATGTCTATACCGTGGTGGCGGTAAAAATTTTTGTCCTCTACGGCAATAATCGCATCGATAAAATAGGGTGAGATTTCATTCAAGCTTACCGAAATTCGATTCTCGGGTGTCAAACCGTTAATTACCCGTCCATTAACATCATAAACTACTGATGCCTGTGGCAATTCGACAGTAGGCAGTTTCCAGGTAAAACCCAGGTTAACCGCCAAAACTAATGACACTATGCATATTAATATGATTTTACGACGCATTAACTTCCCTCCTTTCGCTAATTTACCCTCTAATAAGCAAATTTATCCATTATCTTAATAAAGCTCTCCTTTAATGAATAGGACGGCCGGTTATTGACAACTTTATTACCCAACATTTATAGTATTTATTTAGTAGGAGAGCCCATCTGTTTATATACCGCAATAAGAAAGGTGGTGGTGAAAAATGGAACCTTTGCCTCCTTACCGATCGTGGCTATTAATTAATAAACGAAAACACAATATAAGGAGAAGGGTTATTTTTTACCACCAATTCAGTGGATAACCCTTCCTGCACAGGAGGGATGAGCCATGATTAAGACTTATTTCTACAATCATGAGGATAATTCCATGTATCATGATGTAGATATCAGGGAGAAGGATAAGCTGCTTGCTTCCCCGGAAAACTTATTGTGGATTGATTTATACGATTGCTCAGCCAGTGAACTGCATTATGTAGGAAACTTTTTTGGCTTCCATCCTCTGGCTCTGGAGGACTGTTTACAGGAAAGCCCGCGGGCCAAATTAGATAAGTACGACGATTATAATTTTTTCGTTTTCCATGCCCTGCGGTATTTTGAGGATGCTGAAGAGGAAGATGAAATATCCAGTATAGAATTGGACGTTTTTCTGGGTAAAAATTATATAGTCACTATTCACCCTGTAGCGTTGTCGGCAGTAGGCAAGGTCGCCCGGGTATGTTTGCGCCAGACTGAACTTATGGACCGCGGACCTGAGTATTTACTATATAAAATAGTAGACAACATTGTTGATGATTGTTTTCCGATTATTGAAAGACTGGGCGAAAGAATTGATGAGTTAGAAGATGAGATATTCCTGAGCAAAAGCCAGGTAACCACTGAAGAAATATTAACCTTAAAAAGGACTATCATATTACTGCGTAAGGTTTTAATACCGCAGAGAAGAATATTTGGCAATGTTAATGGCCGCTACTCATTTTTTATAAATGAAGACAATGTACCATATTATCTCGATTTAATTGATCATCTGGACAGCATATTGGATACGGCCAATACTTACCGCGATTTGGCCAACAGTTTAATGGAGACTTATTACTCCATTATCTCCAGCCGTACCAGCGAAATCATTACCATACTAACCATTATATCCATTATTATGATGCCGCTTACGGTTATTACCGGATTCTTTGGTATGAATGTAGACCTTCCCGGAAGCCATAATCCGCATAGCATCTGGTATATTTTATTTGGAATGATGACCCTGGCCTTTGCCATGCTAGGTTTCTTCCGTTACCGGCGGTGGATCTAGGCCTTATTAGGAACATGTCTTTTCTTCTGGATTCTGGTCAAAGGCCCAGAATTAAAGACATGTTCCTTTTTATAAGCCAAATACTTTCCCATTCTTTGCTCACGCTATTTGCGCAACATAATCACCTCACAGATATTCATCTCTTAAAAATTCATTAACTGGTCTTGGCTACAATTATTTTCCATATAATTATTTCTGGATGCAGAAGGTTTTTTCTTGCCGGTCAGGAAATAGTATTTAAATAGTTATTTACATTTATTGTTATTTCTGTATTGTCGTGGATATGGGAGGTGGTTTCGTGGTGTTGGATTTTTCGGTTTTGGATAATTTGGAACTATTGGAACCTCTTATTGAAAGCCCATACATAGCTATTGTTATCGTTAATATCAGCGGTAATATTGTGGTCATGAATCAGACCTTTCTTGACTTGCTGGGAATGAACCGGGAACAGGTAATCGGCAAATATGTATCAGATGTCATTCCCAATTCCAAATTACCGGAGGTACTAATAACAGGACGTACAGATAGAGCCGATATCTGGGCCATAGGAAAGAGGGATATGATCGTAACACGTTTTCCTGTTTTCAAAAATGGCCGCATAATCGGTGCTATAGGACAGAGTCTGCCGCTTGACATGTCATGCGCTTCGGTTCTGGTTAACAGGCTTGAGGAGGCTGAAAAAGAATTCAATGCCTTCCTGGGAGCTTTTGTGGAAAGCCCCCATATGACACTAGTAATCGTTAATGATAAAGGCTATATCACAGTAATGAATCAGACGTTTCTGGATATTTTGGGACTGAAAAAAGAAGATGTCATCGGCAAACACATTCTCGAAATATTACCACACTCAGAACTGCCTGCGGTCATTGCCAATAAGCGGATAGACAAGGCAGAAATTTGGCCCCTAAAAGGTCGGGATACGCTGGTTACCCGTATGCCTATTGTGAAAGACGGCAAAGTCATAGGAGCTCTGGGGCAAAGTATATACCTGGATATGTCGGGGGCTTATGCTTTAAAACAAAAACTTCAGGAACGAGAAAAGGAATTCGCTGCCATTTCCGCAGCCCTAATCGAAAGTCCCTATATGGTTTATGTTACAGTGGATAAAGACGGATTTATTACCGCCATGAACCAAACCTACCTGGATATTTTAGGGTTAAGTAAAGATGCCGTAATCGGAAAGTATATTTTGGATATTATACCTAACTCCAGACTTCCCGAGGTATTGAGAACCGGTGAAATAATCGAGGCTGACATCTGGCCGCTTAATGGGCGGGAATCGGTTGTAACCCGCTTACCCATAGTTAAGGATGGCCAGATTATTGGAGCCATTGGGAAAAGTCTTTTCCTGGATATTTCTGGTGTTAAGGCTTTTATGAAAAAATTGCAGGAAACTGAAAAGGAACTGAACTTATATAAAGAAGAAGTCCGTCAGGGATACCAGGCCAGGTGGTTTTTTGAGGATATAATCGGAGAAGACCATGTTTTTCAGCAAGCCAAGTCCGTAGCCTACCAGTTGTCGCGCACTACATCAACTATTCTTATTACCGGAGAAAGCGGTACCGGCAAGGAGCTATTTGCACATGCCATCCATAATGCCAGCAGTCGTTACCTGGGCCCTTTCGTACGCATTAATTGTGCTGCACTGCCGGAACACCTGCTGGAATCAGAATTGTTTGGCTATGAGGACGGGGCCTTTACCGGGGCTAAAAGAGGCGGCAAACCGGGAAAGTTTGAACTGGCCAACGGCGGCACTATTTTTCTGGATGAGATTGGGGATATGCCCTTGAATATGCAAACCAAACTGTTGTCAGTGCTACAGGAAAGAATGGTGGAACGGGTTGGCGGGACCAAAAACATTGTAGTCAGTGTACGAGTGATCGCTGCTACTAATCGTAATTTGGAAGAAATGGTTAAAAAGCATGAGTTCCGTCAGGATCTCTATTACCGTTTAAATGTAGTGCGTTTGGATGTACCACCTTTAAGACAAAGAGCTTCAGATATACCCCTGTTGACCAAAAAATTAATACAAAAGATAAACAAAAACTTAGGAACTAATATATTGACAATATCCCCCAAAGCCATGGAACTACTTCTTAGTCATAGCTGGCCAGGCAACGTACGGGAATTAGAAAATATACTGGAGCGCGCCATTAACCTGGCCAGTATGGACCACGAAAATTCACTTACCCTTAAACACTTTCCTTCTATTATGGAGCAAACCTCTTTTAACAAGGTGGAGACATTACCGGATGCGGTAGAGAACCTGGAAAAGCAAATCATTGTGGATGTACTTAAAAAAACCGGCGGCAATAAGACTTTGGCCGCCAAACTTCTGGGTATTCATAGTTCAGCTTTGTATCGCAAATTAAATAAATATGCACTGGTAAGCGATCCCTCATGATACTAGCTTTTCTACCAAAATCGGAGAAGTGTCTCCTATTTCGAAATGATTGAGCAACCCCCATATATGCATATAGCTTATTAGCCGCAAACTTTTTATTCTCCCAAAATGAATGATATTAGAACCCCGGGTATTTATAGGCGGTATATCACGAATCGTTGATATACCGCCTTTTTAAGCTGGTGACTTAATCCCTTTATTGATTGGCACAACTTTTGCTCTTTAGAGGGTACCTGGAAATTAACTATTCTCTTTCCGGGAATTCAAAGGATAGGAGGTGCCAATAACTAGTATATTTTATGTCTATCAACTAAAGGGGGTAAGATAATGAGCATTAGCAAAATTGGTGTATTAGGTGCGGGAACCATGGGTGCTGGTATCGCTCAGGTCAGTATTGAGGCTGGTTACAGTGTAGTATTGATTGATGTGGTCGAAGCCGTTCTCGACAAAGCTGTCAAGAGTATGAATAAATCGTGGAGCAAAGCAGTGGAAAAAGGTAAAAGAACCACCGCCGATGTAGAGGGATTCACTGCTCTCCTGTCCACGGGTACAGATATAAACGCCTTTAAAGACTGTGATATTGTTATCGAAGCAATCATTGAGAACATAGACCTTAAGAAAAAGGTTTTTAAGGATTTGTCCGAAATATGTCCACCCAGTACCATTCTGGCCAGTAATACCTCTGCCTTAAGTATTACTGAAATCGCTGCAGTTACCAACCGTCCTGACAAGGTAGTCGGAATGCATTTCTTTAACCCGGTACCAGCTATGAAACTGGTAGAAGTAATACCTGGTGCCGTAACCTCTGATGATACAGTAGCTCAAACCATGGAATTGGCTGTAAAAATCGGCAAGGAGCCGGTAAAAACGAAAGAATCTCCGGGCTTTATTGTCAACCGTATCCTGGTACCTTATATGAATGAGGCTGCCATTGCCTATCAGGAAGGTATTGCTTCTGCTGCTGAAATAGACAAAGCCATGAAGCTGGGAGCGGGCATGCCCATGGGACCACTGGCACTTGCGGACCTGGTAGGAATCGATGTTGTCCTGATGGTAATGAACTATTTTTGGGCTGAATTCGGTGATTCCAAATACCGGCCTGCTTTAGCCTTCAAGCAAAAAGTCCGTGCTGGCCACTTGGGAATGAAGACCGGTAAAGGTTTTTACGATTACAACTAGCTTAATCGGGGAAGGTGAGAAAATGGACTACCAGAACATAATCCTGGAAAAAGAGGATGACCTGGCTATTCTCTATATAAATCGTCCCTCAGCTCTTAACGCTCTAAATAAGGATACCCTTACGGAAATACGCGCTGCCATAGGTGTGGTAGCGGAAGATAGTTCCATCAGTGGATTAATTATTACCGGCGCCGGCAGCAAAGCTTTTGTAGCTGGTGCTGACATTGCCTATATGCAGCCACTTTCAGCTGTGGAAGCGAGGGCATTTGCCAGTTATGGAGAAGCTACCTTCCGGATGATTGAGCTAATGGAAAAACCAGTCATTGCCGCCATTAATGGTTTTGCCCTGGGTGGAGGCTGTGAACTGGCCATGTCCTGTGATATCCGCTTAGCTTCGGAAACGGCACTTTTCGGGCAGCCGGAAGTAGGCCTGGGGGTTATACCCGGCTTTGGTGGAACACAGAGGCTTCCCCGTTTAATCGGGGAGGGCCGGGCCAAGGAGCTTATTTTTACCGGTGATACTATAAACGCTGCGGAAGCTTATCGCCTGGGGTTAGTTAATCACGTATATCCACAGGATGAATTAATGGATCAGGCCAAAAAACTGCTCAAAAAGATAGCCTCTAAAGCGCCTCTGGCAGTTGCCTATGCCAAATACACAATTGGGCGCGGCATGCAGGTAGATCTTGATTCATCCATGGCTTTGGAAGCTGACATGTTTGGAATGTGTTCAGCTACAGCCGACCAAAAGGAAGGCATGAAAGCCTTCTTGGAGAAACGCAAACCAGTATTCCAAGCAAAGTAGACATTATATAGATTGAGGGGGTTTGACTATGGAATTAAATGAAATCGTATTAGTGAGTGCGTGTAGAACTGCTATCGGTAAGTTTCAAGGCAGTTTGAAAGATGTTCAAGCCAAACAGCTGGCTATTACCGCAGGTAAAGCTGCCGTTGAAAGAGCCGGCATTCCGGCTGATATTATAGATGAAATAACTATGGGTGAGGTCTATCCCCACATGCAGGGGTCACTTCCCGCCCGGCAGGTTGGAATGGCGGTAGGTCTTCCCGTTCGCAGCAATGCCTGCAATGTAAATCAAAACTGTGCCTCGGGAATGCGAGCTTTAGAAATTGCCGCCAATCGCATTATGCTTGGTAAAAGCGATATCGCTCTGGTAGTAGGGGTGGAGAGTATGACCAACGCCCCTTATATGCTGCCCAAGGCCAGAATGGGTTATCGCATGAATCAGGGAGTTATCGAAGATGCCATGATTCATGACGGTCTCTTTGATGCACTGGTGCCCGGACACATGGGGCTTACCGCTGAGAACGTGGCAGAATTATATGGCATAACCCGCCAGGAATGTGACGAATTAGCCCTGATGAGTCACCAGCGTGCCACCCGGGCGGTTCAGGATGGTACTTTTAAGCGTGAAGTAGTGCCGGTAGAAATTAAGACCAAAAAAGGCATCACTTATTACGATACAGACGAACACATGCTGCCCAATGCTAACTTAGAAGCTATGGCTAAGCTGCCGCCTGCTTTTAAGAAGGGCGGGGTGACAACTGCGGCAAATGCTTCAGGTATAAATGATGCGGCTGCAGCTGTAGTGATTATGTCCCGAAAGAAAGCAGCTGAACTGGGTGTAAAACCACTGATGAAATTAGTAAATATCTGTGCTGAAGGAGTTGCCCCGGAAGTAATGGGTCTGGGTCCAGCCGTTGCCATTCCTAAATGCCTGAAGGAAGCCGGTATGAAGTGGGAGGATATTGATTATTTCGAAATTAATGAGGCCTTTGCAGCCCAATTCCTGGGTGTGGGCAGAAAGCTCAAACAAGACTATGGTATCGAACTGGATATGAACAAGTGCAATCTTAACGGCTCCGGAATAGCTTTGGGCCACCCGGTAGGCTGTACAGCTCTGCGCATAATAGTTTCTCTTTACTATGAACTGGAGAAACAGGACAAAACTGTTGGTGTTGCCTCTTTGTGTGTCGGCGGCGGGCCAGCTATGTGCTCAATATGGACGCGTGATATTTAAGTAGTGACGTCATCTTATTTGTTGGGAGGGTATGTTAATGGATTTTAGGTTATCCGAAGAACAAGCCATGATGAAAAAAATGGCCCATGATTTTGCGGCCAATGAGATAGCTCCCTATGCCTCAGATTGGGATAAGAATCATGTTTACCCCGAAGATTGTTTAAAGAAAATGCACGAAGTTGGGCTAATGACTATAGGCGTCCCCGCTGAGTACGGCGGACCTGGCTTGGACCATGTAGCCCAAAATATTGTCGCTGAAGAAATATGCTGGGGAGATGCCGGTATTGGTACCATAATGGTAGCCAGTACTTTGTTGGCAGCGGACCCGGTACTAATAGCAGGCAATCACGAGCAAAAGAAAGAATTCTATGGAAGGTTACTGGAAGGTGAACTGGCGGCCTTCTGTCTTACCGAACCAGGTGCAGGTTCAGATGCTGCCGGCCTTTCTACCCGATGTGTTAAAGATGGCAATGATTATATTATAAACGGGACGAAACAGTTTATCAGTAATGGCGGTACGGCTGGGGTTTATACCTTATTAGCTACCCTGGACAAAAAAATGGGTACCAAAGGTATGTGTGCCTTTATTATTGATCGCAACACCCCGGGTATTACTGTCGGCAAAACGGAAGATAAATTGGGAATAAGAACTTCCAATACTACTGAGGTAATTTTCGAGGATGTCCGGGTCCCGGCCAAAAATTTACTCGGTGCCGAAGGACAGGGGTTTTATATCATCATGAAAACCCTGGACCTTTCCCGGGCCAGTATCGCTGCTATGGCCACCGGTTTATCCCAGGCCTGCCTGGATGCTTCCCTGGAATATGCCAAAATGCGAACCCAGTTTGGCAAGCCTATCTCCAGTTTCCAGGCTATTCAGTTTAAGCTGGCTGATATGGCCATGAGAATTGAAGCTTCCCGCCTGCTGTATTTGGAAGCATCGTCATTACAGGATATGAATGTTCCCCGCTTCAGTAAGGCTGCCTCACTGGCCAAAGGTTTTGCTGGTGATACGGCTGTCTTCTGTGCTACTGAAGCAGTTCAGATATTTGGCGGTTATGGGTATACCAAAGATTATCCGGTAGAGAAATATTACCGTGATGCGAAGATATTCCAAATTTACGAAGGTACTGGCGAAGTGCAAAGAATAGTTATTGCCGGGGACCTGCTTAGAGGTTAACCACTGTAAACGGGATCCCCAAGCTGATTAAGTTTGGGGATCCCAACAGGTTATTTCCCCGTTTTCCCCCCTTATACGGAAGGAGGAGTGAGGTCCGTGAATTATCAGGAAGAATATAGAAGAAAACTGGTCACTGCCGACGAGGCAGTAAAAGTGGTTAAATCCGGGGATACCGTTAATTATGGTGAATTTATGATGGCCTCTGAATATCTTGATGCAGCCCTGGCCAAACGAACAGATGAACTGCACAATGTAAAAATAATAACCACTACCTGTCCTTTTCCCCCAAAAACCGTGCTCGCTGATCCCAACAAGGAGCATTTTATCTACAATGACTGGCATTTTAGCGGGGCCAGCCGCAAACTGCATGATAAAGGCCTCTGTTATTATATGCCTCTAGTTTATCATGAAGCCCCTACCTTTTATGATAGAGGGTATATACCCATCGATGTAGCCCTGATTAAAGTTGCCCCGATGGATAAACACGGGTATTTTAACCTGGGTACCTCGTGTTCCATGACTCCGGCGTTCTGTGACTGCGCCCGGATTGTCATTGCTGAAGTAAACAGCTCTGTGCCGGTTTGTCTTGGAGGACTGCGCGAGTCGATTCATATATCGCAAATAGACTATATTGTAGAAGGAGATAATAAACCACTTCCGCAACTTCCAGATATCCCCATAACTGACGTTGACAATAAAGTTGCCCAGCTGGTGCTGGAAGAGATTGAAGACGGTGCCTGCCTGCAGCTGGGTATTGGGGCCATGCCCAATGCTATTGGCGCAATGATTGCCAAATCTGATCTGAAAGATTTGGGTGTGCATACAGAGATGCTGGTAGATTCATTCGTTGATATGTATGAGGCAGGACGTATAACCGGTCGTCGCAAACAAATAGACCAGGGTAAAATGATCTATACATTTGCTATGGGCAGCAACAAGTTATACAACTTTTTAGATAATAATCCAACCTGTGCTATATTCCCGGTAAACTATACCAACGATCCATACAATATAGCCAAAAACGATAAAATAGTGGCCATTAACAACGCCATTGAAATTGATTTATTTGGTCAGGTGTGTGCCGAATCCTCTGGTACCAGGCATATATCTGGAACCGGAGGTCAGTTCGATTTTATATTCGGTTCTTACAAGTCCAGAGGCGGAAAGGGTTTCATCTGTTTGAGTTCCACCATTACTGGAAAGGACGGGCAATTGGAATCGCGAATTAAACCCATCATTACTCCCGGCGGTATTGTAACTGACCCTAGAACCGTGAATTATTATGTTGTAACCGAATACGGCAAAGCCCTGCTTAAAGGAAAATCAACCTGGCAACGGGCTGAAGCTTTAATCAACATAGCCCATCCCCAATTCAGGGATGAATTGATTAAAGAAGCTGATAAGATGAATATCTGGGTAAGATCCAATAAAATTTAGTTTCCTGATACCTCTTCACATATAAAAGGCAGCAGCCATGCTGCTGCCTCTCTTTCTAAAAAATATACGTCAGACTGATATTATATCAGGAGGTTAATCATTATGAATAAAATGGATATATTAAGTAGACTAGTAAGCATTAAAAGCAATGCCAATGGCAAAGCATATACTGGTGCCCGCAGCAATAGATCAATTGACTGTTACAAGATTAAAGCATCCAGCCTGGAAAGCGGTATTAACCAGTTGATTATGGAACTGCAAAATGCTATTCTAGCCGATTTCCGGGTCTCAGATAACTTTGATCCCGAATCAAGCCGGGACTAAAAACCTTAATCCAGATTAGGAATACTTTACACAAATATTACGAATAAGTTCGGCTATATCCTCGACATAGTCCTGGGCCATTTCAATATGTTCGTAAACTTCACGCCATTTAATAATAAATATCGGATCATCTTCATGTTCAAATAACGCTGCGACACCATTCCTATATAATGTATCCTGTTTCCTTTCTAACTTTCGGATCTCATCACAGCACTGAAAAATATCCTTTTTGTTCTTTTCCACTCTATCCAGATAATTTAAGGCTCTTTCCTGTAATACCAGAGCATCGGTTAATACCTGTACCATTTCCTTAACCTGGTCATCCGGCTGACCTGCTTTATACAGGATCATTCTATCTATTATGCCGGTTATATAGTCCAATGTAGTTGACAGCTTTTGGACCAGCTCAAAAGCATCTTCCCGGTCAAAAGGAAGAATAAAACTGGTGTTTAACCTGCGCACTAATTCCTGAATTATACGGTCTCCTTCGTGCTCCATAGCTGTTAACTTAGCCATTTTCGTATCGAGTTCGGAATAGTCGTCAACTACACTCTTTAAAATCTCCGAGCCTTCGATAACTACCCGTGCACTTTCGTTAAAGAGCCTAAATAACTGTTCATCCTTGCGGCCAAATAATCCCAATTCATCTTCCCCCCCTGTAATATCCTTAGCCCCATTACTATTGTATGTTTTACATTATATGGCTGAATGGATACATTACAAATCTTAGCACAGCCAGGACCCACCTTCAACCCAAATCAAGCGGTAGTCAGCCTAAGCCTACAAACCTCTTAAATATTCAGGTCTAAGGTATTTATAATCATTTTTTTCAATAATACTATCAATAAGGTTTAGCATGTCTT
Organism: Syntrophomonadaceae bacterium; assembly: GCA_050943315.1. Lineage (GTDB taxonomy): Bacteria > Bacillota > Syntrophomonadia > Syntrophomonadales > Syntrophomonadaceae > JBDKUD01. The sequence continues at coordinate 23,483 of JBMNOY010000008.1, read as the reverse complement.
GCTTATCATAAGGTAATCTTCCCCTAATCGGTAAGTAATTGGAGGCGTGATTACTCCTGAATTCCGTCTCTTCAACAGTTAAGTCCTGAATCAAAAGGCGCAGTTCATCCAGAATCTCGAAAGGACCGGGAAGCTCAAAGGTACCTTTTTGTACTCTGCGGTAAATTTCCGTCCCTGGTTCAACCATAAGGGTTAATGCACCGATATAATCGGGATTGATTTCATTGCAGATTTTGGCCGTATTCCGGGCATGATCGGTTACCTTAGGAGTCCTTCCCGCCAATCCTAATATTACCGTGACCGATAGCAGTATTTTAGCGGCTCTTATTTTTTTCCCGGCTTCAACCATTTCATCATAGGTGACACCTTTTCTTATTTCCTTTAGAAGATCGGGGTCACCGGTTTCAACCCCAAGATAAGCTATGGTCAGCCCGGCCTCTTTTAGTGTCCCTAACTCAGCAGGACTTTTGCGCAAAATGCTGCCGGGACTGGCATAAATCCCCACATGGTTTAGGCTGGGGAAAGTTTTATACAAACTGTCAAGTATCTGCAGCAGGTCAGCGGTTTCCATAGCCAATGCATCACCATCGGCAAGAAATACTTTATAAAGGTCTCCATAATATAGTTTTGCCATTCTAATATCGGCTTTAATCTCTTCTACCTGTCTAATTCTGTACTTTTTATTTTTGTACATACTGCAAAAAGTACATTTGTTATGTGTACATCCAATTGTACACTGTAGTATATAACTTCTAGCCTCACTGGGAGGACGGAAAATATTACCCACATATCTCATAAATTTATACCTCCGGGTAATTACTAGTTTATACAAAAAAAATCCTTCTGGGTAACTGTTTACAGATTATAAATATTAATCTTGCCATAATTATTGTGCTATTGCCAACAATAATATCAGGTGCGGATGATTTAAGAGGAGGTTTACAACATTGGCTAGGAACAGAAGCATTATGTCCGAACAGCTCAAATACGAGATTGCCCGTGACCTTGGAGTAGATAATATAGTCGCGACCGAGGGTTGGGGCGGTGTTAGCTCCAGAGACTGTGGAAATATCGTAAAGAAGGCTATCGAACGAGCCGAAATGAGCCTTGCTAATCAAAGTAACCAGATTCGTTAACAATTCGCACCATCGGGGGATTCTCCCCCGTTTTTTTAATTGGCGGTAATTATAAACCGGGCTGGCAGTCAACGGTAACCCTTCAGAGGCGCAAATCAGTTACTCAGAAATCCGGGTTTAGTGACTAAGAATTAAGACCTGTCAAGGAGTCAGAAACTGCTTACTCCTTGACAGTGACGTTATTATAGTACCCGGTAATTGGGTGCCTCTTTGGTAATAGATATATCATGCGGATGGCTCTCAATAAGTCCGGCATTAGTAATCCTTATAAACCGGGTTTTGGTTTTCATCTCTTCTATGTTGGATACTCCGCAGTAGCCCATTCCAGCCCGCAGGCCCCCAATTAATTGAAAAATAGTTTCCGAAACATACCCTTTATAGGGAACCCGACCTTCAATTCCTTCCGGCACCAGTTTTTTTGCGTCTTCCTGGAAATAACGGTCACTGCTGCCCTGAACCATTGCTCCCATGGAACCCATACCGCGGTATATCTTATAACTTCTACCCTGGAGAATAACTGCTTCACCGGGGCTTTCCTCCGTACCAGCCAATAGGTTTCCGAGCATAACCACATCTGCCCCGGCGGCGATAGCTTTGGCAATATCCCCAGAGTATTTAATGCCACCGTCGGCAATAATCGGAACGCCATACTTACTGGCAACCTCAGCACAATCTACAACTGCGGTGATTTGCGGTACACCAATGCCTGCCACAACTCTGGTAGTACAGATTGATCCCGGGCCAATACCCACTTTTACTGCATCGGCACCAGCTTTAATTAATTCCTCAGTAGCTTCACCAGTAGCAACATTACCAGCAATTAACTCTATTTCCGGAAACTTTTCTTTGATCTGGCCAACCATATTAATTACTCCGGAAGAGTGGCCATGTGCGGTGTCCACCACCAATACGTCCACCCCGGCATCTTTTAGCGCCCGGGCGCGGTCCATGGTATCCCGGGCAGTTCCCACAGCTGCTCCTACAACCAGTCGGCCGCGTCTGTCTTTGGCAGCATGAGGGTACTTAAAAGTCTTTTCAATATCCTTAATGGTAATCAGGCCCATCAAGTTAAACTGGTCATCAACTAATGGCAACTTTTCTATTTTGTGGTTTCTTAAAATCTGCATGGCCTCATCCATGGTTGTTCCTACGGGTGCGGTGACCAAATTCTCGCTGGTCATAACATTTTTAATTGGCTGCTGATAGTCGGTCTCAAATCTTAAATCTCGGTTGGTAATAATGCCCACCAGCTTGGTTCCTCTGGTTATGGGAACTCCTGATATATGGTAATGCTCCATTATATCCAGGGCATCTTGAATTTTATGGTCGGGAGATAGATAAAAGGGATCAGTAATAATCCCGTGTTCCGACCTTTTCACTCGGTCTACCATTCTCGCCTGCTGCTCGATACTCATATTTTTGTGAATTATACCAATTCCGCCTTCTCGAGCCATAGCTATAGCCATCTTTGATTCCGTAACCGTATCCATGCCTGCACTCATAATCGGTATTTCAAGTTTAACATTGCGGGTTAAACGTGTGGAAACATCAACATCTTTAGGCAAAACTTCGGAACGTCCTGGTATCAGAAGTACATCATCAAAGGTGAGACCCTGTTTTTCGAACTTACCTGTCATAATTGTCGGCCTCCTTTAGAATTTAGACTATATTATAATATTACGTTCCTTTTTTCAATACAAGTTACCGTGTTAAATGATTAAATGATAAAAAAGGCATAAAATTAGAGCCTAATCTCCACCCATTACCGAACTTATTCCATATCTAAAGAAATGTTCCTGTAAAGACTCAATCGTACCATGGCTTACCTGGAAATATTCCGCCATCTGATCAGGGCTATACCCGGTCTGGATAAATCTGATAAAGGTATCCAAATCAATCCCTGCTTCTGCAGTCATTTCCGTAAGTGAAGGAATCCTGCTCCAGGGTGGATAGGAACCTTGGCTTTTATTTTCTTGCATGGCTGACATCAACCTCCGCTTTTTTTCTTAGCTTTCCTGCCCAGAGGTAATTAATACGGACAATATAACAAATAATAACGGGGCCAAAGACAATCCTTTGGTCCCGTGGATGCCAAAAAATATGTATTTATATAGAGTTATTTTTAAGCCTCATATGACTATGGTCCAGGTCAACCACGATTACTTCGCGGCCGATTTTCTTGACTGCATCCCATGGTATAACCATCTTCTGCCGATCAGCCCAAAAGTTTATAACGTTACCCCGGTTAGGCAGTATTATCGATATAATCTGCCCGGTTTCCGGATCAACAACCATGTCCGACTCTCCGACCGTGCCAATTCTCATTCCATCATAAATATTTACCATTTCCTTGCCCACCAGTTCGTTTAACCTCAAACCTTATCCCCCCTTAGACTCCGGTATGGCCAAATCCACCTTCCCCCCTGGCGGTAGCATTAAGCTCCTCTACTTCAACAAATTCAGCCCGTTGTACACGAGATATAACCATCTGAGCTATTCTCTCGCCTCTCTTTAAAATATACTCTTTGTCCCCCAGGTTTATTACTATTAGCTTAATTTCACCACGGTAATCCGCATCAATAGTGCCGGGAGTGTTTAACAGGGTTAGCCCGTGTTTCAGGGCCAAACCGCTGCGTGGTCTTATCTGAGCTTCAAACCCTTCCGGTAAAGCAATGGCTATACCAGTGGGAACTAAGATACGGCTTCCCCGCGGACAAACTGTATCTTTTTCAATAGCTGCGTATAAATCTACCCCGGCTGCTCCATTGGTCATATACTGCGGCAGGGGCAAATCCTTTGAGTGCAGCCGTTTAACCAATACCTGCACATCTATTACCCCCACCAATTAAGATATTCTTTTTCTACCTGAGGCAGGATATCTTTACTTCCAATGGCAGCCAGGGAAAATGCTTCCGGTCGGAAAAGTGAAACCGCGAACTGTTTTACCATTTCACCGGTAACCTGATACATGCGGTCAATTACCTGTTCCGGGGAAATTATTTGGTCATACATCATTACCGACTTACCAATCCGGTTCATGCGGTTCATTACCCCTTCCAGACCCAGCAGCATACTCGATTTATTTAGCTGCCGGGTTCGGTTAATTTCCCCTGCACTGACTCCATATTGCTTAAACTTGTCCAATTCCTCATAGAGACTAGCGAAGAACCTAGGCAGCTTGCCGGGACCGGTACCGATAACAATACAAAATGAGCCGGTATCGGAATAACTGGAGGGAAATGAATAGACCGAATAAGCCAGGCCCAGTTCCTCTCTGATAGTCTGGAACAACCGTGAGCTTAAACCCCCGCCTAGAATGCTGTTCATAATATTTTGCGTATAGCGGTTCTCATCATGGTAAGAAATACCCGGTACACCAAGACATATTTGTACCTGTTCAGTCTCCTTGGCGACCAGGTTAACAAACCCCGAACCTGCTTCCGCTTTGCAGACTGGGGCGGTTATCTCCTTATCCGGTACCTTTTCTATAATCTGGTCGATTTTGTCTTTAATTTGCTGCGCATTGATATTACCGGCTACTGCAATAATAATGTTCGAAGGTACATAATGCTCCTGATAATACTCGAACAAATGTGAACGGTCCATATTAGTTATGGTGTCTATAGTCCCCAAAATAGGAGACCCCATTTGATGCCCCTGCCATAGTTTACGGTTAAATACATCATGAATTAGCTCATCAGGGGTATCCTCATACATATTTATTTCTTCAATGATAACTTCTTTTTCGGTAGTAAAGTCTTTTTCCGCTATGGCGGAATTAAACAGCATATCGAAAATGATATCAACCGCCATATCTACATGCTCATCCAAAGTTCGGGCATAAACACATGTATACTCGCGTGAAGTATAAGCATTAAGCTGTCCTCCTATACTCTCAAAAGACTCCGCTATATCCCGGGCGGAACGTGTGCTGGTGCCCTTAAACAGCATGTGTTCTACAAAGTGGCTGGCACCGGCCAGGTTGGCATTTTCATGCCGGGAGCCAACCTTAATAAATATGCCAATGGCCACCGACCTTACATAAGGAATTTCCTCGGTAACCAGCTTGGCTTTATTGGGCAATTTCCAATAATTTATCACAAATATATACCTCCACTAAAAATCCTGGTTAGACTTATTCTGTATTAAGAAGCAGTTTCCCTTTAGCTGAGTCGAAAATATGTTGGTACATTCTTTTTATCCATCCGGGTTGTTCATTAATATTTTCTCCAATCACTAGATCAATTGTCTTTAGTAGTTTACCTTCACTATATACATTCAATTCCCCTACCTTTTGTCCTTTTGTAACCGGAGCCGTAATACTATAGTCCATATTAACAATCTTTTCTATATGAGGGTGTTTTTCGCCTACCCATGCCCAGAGGTCACTACCAGGAAAAATGTCTACATATGGCTTGGCACCATTGTCAATTTTGAGGGTCTTAAAAGCCACCTGGTGATTTATTATCTTTTGCAAGGTATAGTTCTCAAAGCCATAATCCAATAAACGTGCACAATCTCCTTGTCGGTTCCCAGATTTAAGGGCTACAGCAATAAGCTTCCTTCCTTCACGGGTCGCCGAAGCTACCAGACATTTTCCCGCCGCATTCGTGGTACCAGTCTTGATACCATCTGCCCCGGGGTAATTACCTAATAATCCGTTAGTATTCCTTATAGTAAGCGGCTTTTGATAACCCGGATGCCGGATTTCAGCTTGGGCCATCCCTACCAGCTTCTTAAAATGATCCAGTGATAATGCATAACGCCCGATTACCGCTAAATCAATGGCAGTACTATAATGATTCACAGCGGGCAGGCCCGAGGCATTACAGAAATGAGTATTGCTCGCACCAAGAATAAATGCTTTAAGAGACATTAAATGTCCGAATAAAGCTTCATCACCGGCAACATGTTCGGCTATCACTACGGCTGCATCATTAGCCGAACAAATCAGCGCAGCTTTCATGAGATCCGCCATCCTCATTTTTTGCCCGGCACGCAACCCAATAGTATATTCTGCTGTTCGGTCAGCATGTTCACTTACTACCGCTATTTCATTTAAATCTGCATATTCCAAAGCTAAGACCGCGGTCATCATCTTGGTAGTGCTGGCTACCGGGCGGACTACTTCACCCTGTTGGGAAAGCAGTATTTGCCCGCTGCTCCTGTCCATAAGGCAGTAGTATGGGCTACTTACCCATGGCTGCGCCCAGGCTGGGGCGGCCGGCAGCATCAACCCCAGCAACAATGCCAAAATAATCAGAAAAAAGCGGTGGTTATCTTTCTCTACTATCTTCATTTTTCTTACCTGAGGCGGATACCAATATTTTATCAATTGTAACCATTTTATACTCTTCCTGAGTCAGTTTTGCCAGCATATCAGGTAAAGCCTTTACTGTTGGGTCAGTAGGATGCATGAGAATTATGGCATCATTATGTACCTTGTTCATTACCCTGTTCACAATAATATAAGGACTGGGACGTTTCCAATCAACGGTGTCAACACTCCACATAACCAGTTTATAATTAATATCTCCGATTCCCCTGGCGACCTCTTTATTAAACTCTCCGGAAGGAGGAGCAAAAAAAGTAGTCTTATATCCAATAATATCGTAAATTATTTTTTCCGCTTTTTTTATTTCCCTGCTGGCCTCTGCCGCTGACAGGCTGTTAAAGTTAATATGCTTATATCCATGGTTTTGAATACTATGCCCTTCTGCATACATTTGTTTTAAAAGCTCAGGATTTCTTTGTGCCCAAACCCCCGTAACAAAGAAGGTAACCCGGACCTTATGCTTTTTAAACTGCTCCAGCATGGCTGGAATAAATTCTTCACCCCAGTCAACATTAACCGTTAGGGCCACCACTTTTTGGCCCGTGTTGCCCTGGTAGATAGGATCTGCCATATTTGACGTCATAACTGTACCATTACTGTTCCTGGTAACCATGATGCCTGATGCGGCAGTAATAAATAGTGCCAGTACACCGATGGTTATTAGAGCCTTCCTGGGAAAATAATATATTTTCATCTAACTTCTTCCCCCCATATTTGCGTCCATATTCTCCCCTTATCTAATCCAGCTTTAATTATTACCGGTTTTATACTGCGGTTCTTAAGCTTTAAATCCAGGTAATCGTAAGCTACCGCTGCATCCATGCCCGCCCGTACATAACCTACCGGCCGGCTGTGCGTATGCCTTTCACAAATCTGCAAGCCAGCCTGCAAAGCCGCATTATACAGTGTGCTGGATACCTGACAGACACCCCCTCCGTAATCTATGTTTTTCCCCCCTCCCAATATGACCGGTGCGGGCAAATATCCCCTTTCCGGTGTGCGGGGACCTATGGTTTCATTAAATGAGAAGGTATTTTCAGGCCAAATCAGTGTATTGTTTAAGCTTTTAACGGCCAGCTGAATATTATTAAGCCTTGCCCCACTGCCGCGAAACCATGTGCTGTAATCTCCCCGCAGGCTGGTTGCTTTTTCAATATCAAGCCTGGTGAACCGGGGTTTTATTGGGATAGTTATTAGTTTAACCCTTTCGTTTTCGCCCGCTGCCATAACATTGGCAACGGTTTTCTCCACATCAACAATACATCCCGGTTGTTCGTCAATTATTTTCCCGGTTTCCTTATTTATTCTGGGTTCAACAGGAATTTTTTCATACCTTAAGGCCATATTCTCAACTATCAAACGCACTTCCGAAGGCATTAGCCTTGAACATGAAACAGTATCCAGAGTTACTCCCCGCTTCACCCCATAAAGATCACGTTCCAGCTTATCAAACCAGGCGGTAATAATAGACAGGCTTATAAAGAACGTCATTAGTAAGATAACTCCGTCATTCAGTCTCATGAAATAAAACTTTTTGCTCATTTATAACCACCTAAAGAGCTAATCCCTCTTACATTAATATTCACGGGCGAGTTTTCTATTCAACAAAAAAGGATAACTACCAAGGTTTCTTTAGCCGGCAACACAATACATACAGGCTGCCAGGCCCAGAAAACACAAATAAACCGAGGCGGCTCGGTTTACTTGGACTAATCACTATTTAATTGTTTAATCCGGGTGCACGTGGTGCTCCCCGGACCTCTCAATTTAGCCTCTGGTTGCCTGTTTTAGTACCGCTTTACGGGATAGGTTAACCCTTCCCTGTTTATCGATTTCGGTAACCTTTACTAGAATCTTATCGCCTATATCAACAACATCCTTGACCTTGTTTACCCGCTCTTCCGCCAGTTGGGATATGTGGACCAGACCCTCTTTACCCTGAGATCCTAATACCCCCGGAATAATCTCAACAAAAGCTCCGAAGTCCATAATCCTTTTCACAGTGCCCATATAAGTCTTGCCCACTTCGACTTCAGCAACAATAGAATCAATTAGAAATTTAGCTTTTTCGGCGGCCTTTTCATCGGTAGCAATAATAAATAGACTGCCATCATCTTCAATATCAATCTTGCATCCGGTTTCATCTACGATCTTATGGATTACCTTACCACCTGGGCCGATAACCTCTCTAATCTTATCGGGATGAATTTGCATTTTCAGCATCTGTGGAGCATAAGGGGAAAGATGATCATTAGGTTTGGGAATAGCCTCCAACATCTTACCCATGATATACATACGCCCCTCACGGGCCTGAGCCAGTGCCTTCTCTACTATTTCCCGGTTAACTCCGCTGATTTTAATATCCATCTGCAGAGCAGTAACTCCTTTTTCAGTACCGGCTACTTTGAAGTCCATATCCCCCAGAGCGTCTTCAATGCCCTGGATATCGCTTAATATGGCAAACCGGTCTCCCTCTTTGACCAAACCCATAGCAATGCCTGATACAGGAGCCTTGATAGGAACACCAGCATGCATCAAAGATAAGGTACTGCCGCATACACTGCCCATAGAACTTGAGCCATTTGATTCCACTACTTCCGACACTACCCGGATCGTATAGGGGAACTCTTCCTCTGACGGTATTACCGCTAGCAGCGCTCTTTCCGCCAAGGCACCATGCCCAATCTCTCTTCTTCCCGGCCCCCTAATCGGCTTAACCTCGCCAACCGAGTAAGGCGGAAAATTATAATGATGTATATATCTTTTGGATTCTGCGATTCCCAATCCATCCAGAATCTGTTCCTCACTTATAGCACCCAGAGTGGTTACAGATAGTACCTGTGTTTGTCCACGGGTAAAAAGCCCGGAACCATGTGGCCTGGGGAGATACCCGACTTCGCAGCTTACCGGCCGGATTTCAGTTAAGCCTCTTCCATCTACCCTTTCACCGTCTTCCAGAATGGCTCTTCTTACCACTTCTTTTTGTATTTTGTCGATGACGGTGCTTATCTGTTTTTCCTGTTCCGGGAAGATATCGGCAAAATGCTCCAGTATTTCCGTCTGGGCTTGATCTATCTGGGCCTCGCGTGATTTTTTATCCGGATTCTTAACCGCTTGTTCCATAAGAGAAGTCCCATACTCACGAACTGCTGTTTCTATTTCTTCATCTATTTCAGCGATTTTCACTTCCCGTTTGGGTAAACCTACCTCAGCAACGATAGATTCTTGGAATTCACAAATTCTTTTAATCTCTTCGTGGGCGAAAAAGATTGCATCCAGCATCCTGGCTTCAGGAATTTCACTGGCTTCTCCCTCAACCATCATAATCGCATCTTTAGTTCCGGCAACCGTCAGGTGCATTTTGGTATGGGCCGTTTGTTCAACAGTTGGGTTGATTATCAATTGATCATCAACCATTCCAACAACAACCCCGGCAACTGGTCCGCCAAAAGGTATATCGGATATATTTAGTGCCACCGATGCGCCAATGATAGCGGTTACATCAGGAGCATTATCTTTTTCTACTGATAAAATAGTTGCGACTACATGAACATCATAACGGAAGCCTTTAGGAAAAAGCGGGCGGATGGGACGATCAATCAGTCTTGCGGATAGAGTTGCAATTTCGGTAGCACGGCCTTCTCTTTTGATAAAGCCCCCCGGAATTTTACCTACTGCATACTGTCTTTCTTCATAGTCAACCGTCAAAGGGAAAAAGTCCACGCCTTCCCTGGGTTCCTTGGAAGCTGTAGCAGTGACCAGAACCACGGTATCCCCATACCTTACTACTGCAGCTCCATTAGCCTGTTTGGCTATTTTGCCTGTTTCAATGATTAATGGTCTACCTGCAATTTCAGTTTGATAAGTTTTTACCAGGTTAACCTCCTCCTTTCTGAGAAATTATAAATAAAGAGCGGCAAAATCCGCTCTCTACCTGCGTAATCCAAGTCTGGTCACTATACTGCGATAACGTTCAAAATCCTTTTTCTGCAGATATTCCAGAAGGGACCTGCGTTGACCTACCATTTTTAATAAACCTCTTCTTGAATGGTGATCTTTTTTATTGGCCTTCAAATGTTCGTTCAAATAATTAATTCTTTCGGTAAGAATAGCAATTTGAACTTCGGGAGAACCAGTGTCACCTTCATGGATTTGGAAGCTTTTTATCAGGTCTTGTTTTCTTTCGGGCGATAATGCCATAAGTGTTCACCTCCTTTAGCCAAGTAATCGCCACTAACCAAGATAAGCGCCGGAGTTTCGCCAACCCTAGTCCGTGGTTCTTCGAGTACTATTGCTTGCCTACAACAGTAATAATAAGTCTTCCTTCATCTATATCTTTAACAACCAGGTCAAAGACCTTGCCGCTCTTGGCTTCAAAGCTACGAAACCGGGTAGCCACCGGGATATGCCCGGGTATTTTCAGGGCACATTCTGTCAAATCCCCTATCTCAATTCCTGCTTGTCTTAAATCTTTAAGCCGTTTTCTGGTGTGTTCGGTAACAAAAATTCGCAAACCCCTCACCCACAACTTCTAGCTTCTATTTTACCGGCACCAAGGTTAAACGGGCTTATATAAAAACTTTCTTGTCTATGAATATTTCTATACATTTTCCCCAATTTCTGCCTCGGCAATACAAATATATTATAATCTTTTTACATGATTTACTAAATCATTTTTCATTGTTGCCATGAAATTCAAGTAGCCGCATAAATTCTAGCACAGACCATATTAAAAGTAAACCTGGTCCAATCTAATCAGCTAGTTCTCACGCTACAGCGATCTTAAAAACGGTACTTGTGGATTAAGTTCGCTAATAGAGCAGGCCTGCTGGCAATCATTTTTAATCTGGGCAATTAGTTCATCAACATTATTAAATCTCTTCTCATCTCTGATTTTCTCCAACATAAACAGCCGCAGCTGTTTACCATAGATATTTCCGGCAAAGTTTATTATGTAAGCCTCAATGGAAGTTGGATATTCCCGATGAAAAGTAGGCTTATTGCCGATATTAACAACACTGGTAAAAAACTGACCGTCAATAACTGTACAAGCTGAGTAGACACCTTTTCCAGGTACAATTAATCCGGACTCAACTCCCAGATTAGCAGTGGGAAAACCTATCAGCCGGCCGCGGTGCTCACCTTCAATCACTGTTCCTTCTATAGTAGGCCAGTGTCCGAGCATAGCCCGGGCTAAACTTATGTTGCCAGCTAAAATAGCTTGTCTTATCAGGCTGCTGGAGACGGTTTCTCCATTTACAGTAACCGGGGGAATAATATTTACGCCTATACCGTATTTGTGCCCCAATTCGGCGAGTAACTCGGGTGTACCTGACCCCCGGTTGCCAAAAGAATAATTAAAACCTACAAATGCTTCTTTAATTCTAAGGGTATTTATCAGAATGCTGGTAACAAATTGCTCCGGACTCCATCTGGCTATTTCCAGAGTGAAGGGTGTGTATATCAAAACATCCAACCCCAGCTCTTCCAGCAATTCTGTTTTTCGTGCCTGGGTTATCAGTAATTTAGGGGCCTTATCGGGAAAAAGCACGGCTGCCGGATGGGGTTCAAATATTAACGCCGCCGCTATTCCATTCTGCTCGTGGGCCCGGGCCACCGTCGCATCAATTAAATACTTATGACCGAGATGAACCCCGTCAAAATTTCCCAGCGCCAAATATACCGGTTTATCGTTAGTTATATAATTTTCTATACCATTAATAACCTTCATTCCGAGACTCCTCAATATTCTTGAACAGTACCAGGATCACCGTGCCAAAGTCCCTGTACCGTACTCATCATTTATTTTAAAACCTTCAGTGGTTTAATCACATTTCTCTCGTTATTTGATATACATCTGGCAATCGAAATCAATTTATTAGCATAATATACTCTGACCAGACCCGGGCGACAGTCATTATACCCGTATATGGGATTACCATTTAAAATACTTTTATACTCATTATTACCGGCTAATTCGATTTTCGCCAGTGTTTGCAGCGGATAATCAAGCGGTAATAGGCAGGCAGAAACCCCTTTAACCAGTATATCATCTAATCCCTGTGCTTGTTCAATATTAAATATTCCTGATTGAGTGCGGATAAGCTCGGACATGTATCCCCCGCACCCCAGACTTTGGCCAATATCATGGCATAACGTACGTATATAGGTCCCCTTGGAGCATATAATTTTAAGTCTTACCAGAGGGAGACCTTGCGCATTGGAATTAATATTTAGAAGCTTAAGGGAATGGATTTCAACCTGACGTGGTGCCCGATCCACCGAGATACCTTTCCGGGCCAGTTCATATAATCTCTGGCCTTCATAATGAACTGCCGAATACATCGGGGGTATCTGATTAATAATTCCCGTATATTCCTTAAGTATATTCTCCAGGGAAGAAATATTAAAGGCGGTGTTTCGGGTAATGGTTACTTCCCCCCAGGCATCCTGGGTATCGGAAGTACCTCCTAATGTCATAGTTGCTATATAGGTTTTAGTATCGTCAGGAATATATTCAATTAATCTGGTGGCATGACCAATCGCTACCGGTAAAACACCGGTTGCCATGGGATCAAGCGTACCTAAATGTCCTAATTTAATCCGCGGCACACCCTTTTTCAATTTCCTGAGCGTATCAAAGGATGTTAAACCTTGCGGTTTGTTTACACACAAAAATCCATGCAACTTAATTTATCACGTCCCTGACTGTATTTATGACGATATTCTTGACTTCTTCCAGATTACCTTCAATTCGTGCTCCAGCTGCCTGTTGATGGCCGCCTCCACCGAACTTCCCGGCCAGCTCAGCAACATTAATATGACTTTTAGATCTGAGCCCAACCTTTATGACATCCGGCTCGACCTCCCGAAATAGTAAGCCTACTTCAACCCCTTTAATCATGCGGGTAAAGTTAATAATACCTTCGGGGTGTAAATCCAGGGCACCAAGGGCAGCGGTTTCCCTATAAGGCAGTGTCATCCAGGCAATTTTACCGTCCGGGTCAAATCCAAGAGTTTGCAGAGCAAGGCTCAACAAGAGAACTTCTTTACGGGATTTGGACTCAAAAAGGTTTATTCTCGCCGCACTTTGGTCAACACCCCAGTTAAGTAAGCCCGCAGCTACCTTAAAAGTGTGACTGGTGGTATTACTGTATTTAAAACTGCCGGTATCCATGATGATTCCGGCATAAAGTGCATTAGCTATTTCGACATTGGGCGTAATCCCCATAATCTCCAAAAGGTCATAAACAATTTCTGCAGTTGCAGCAGCATGGGGATTCACATAGTTATAGTCGGCAAAATAATCATTAGTCTCATGGTGATCGATATTTATCGTTTGAGAATGGGGCGGCAGTGCTGCCAATAACTTGTCTCCCGCCCTTTGCCTGTCACTGCAGTCCAGAAAAATTACATTGCCGTTACCCACTAATCCATCCGGCTGCTTAACCTGGTCTGCCAGGTAAAGGTAATGATAAATAGCAGGCACCTTATCCTGGAGCAACATATAAGCCTTTTTGCCCACTGATTGCAATGCTATACACAGCCCAATCATAGAACCGATACAATCTCCATCCGGAATAGCATGGCCGGTTATAATAAAATTATCTCTTTGATAGAGCTGAGCTGCTATCTCTTCAAGGCTATTCACCAGTTGTTTCGTTTTTCTCTTCCCCTTCTTTAATCTCATTCAATAAAGCTGATATTCTAATACCATGTTCAATAGACTTATCCAGACGGAATTCAATTTCCGGAGCATGTTTGACCTGTATTTGTTGGGCCAGCTCTTTTCTTATGAAACCACGAGCCGCTTCTAATGCTTTCATAGTCTGGTTTTGCCGGTTTTCATCCCCGAGCACACTAATAAATATACGAGCATGGCTAACGTCATTGGGTACGTCAACACTAGTAATAGAAAGGGTTGAAAAATCAATGCGGGGATCTTTTACCTGGTCCTTAATAATCTGGGCTAAAACACGCTTTATCTCAACCGCCATTCGCTCTTGCCGGCGCTTGTTCAATAGTATCCCCCCTGTTTACTGTGCTTTTCTTATAAATGTCTGGGAATTTCCTCCATCACAAAAGCTTCTATAATGTCGCCCTGTTTGATATCATTAAAATCTTCTATACCAATACCACACTCATAGTTTTCAACTACTTCTTTTACATCATCTTTAAAACGTTTAAGGGATGACAGCTTACCTTCATAAACTATTACTCCATCGCGCAAAACCCGTACATTGGCATTACGCTGAATTTTGCCGTCAATTACATACGAACCACCTATGGTACCCACATTAGGTACTTTAAATATAGCCCTTACCTCTGCGCGCCCCATATACTGTTCCTTATATTCCGGTTCCAGTAATCCTACCATAGCCTTTTTAACATCATCTATAGCCTCATAAATTACGCGGTAAAGGCGAACATCAATGTTTTCCTCCTCCGCATTCTTTCTGGCCTTACTATCGGGTCGGATGTTAAAACCGATAATAATAGCATTAGATGCTGATGCCAGCATAACATCTGTTTCGGTAATTGCACCCACAGCAGAATGAATAACATTCACTTTTACTTCATCGGTGCTTAATCTTAGCAGTGATTGGCTCAGAGCTTCCACTGAACCCTGAACATCACCTTTAATAATTAAATTAAGCTCTTTTACTTCAGCATCCTGTATTTGTTTAAAGAATTCATCCAGTGAAACCCGGCTGTTTTTACTCTGTTCCTCAATCTTTTTCTCCGTCGTTCTTAGACTGCTTATTTCTTTGGCTACTTTTTCATCACAAGCCTGCACTCTGCTGCCTACCTCGGGTACGTCTGACCATCCGGTAATTTCAACAGGCATGGAAGGATAGGCTTTTTCCACCCGGTTGCCCAGATAGTCGGTCATTGATCTAACCTTGCACCAGTTAATGCCGCATACCAAACTGTCTCCAATATTGAGTGTACCCTTCTGCACCAGAACCGTAGCTACGGCTCCACGCCCCTTGTCCAGTTCACTCTCTAATACTACTCCCTCCGCCGGCCGGTTCTGATTAGCGCTTATTTCATGCACCTCGGCAATGAGCAGAATCATTTCCAATAATGAATCGATACCTTCACCTGATTTGGCTGAGACAGGTACAAAAATGGTGTCTCCACCCCACTGTTCAGGCACAATATTATACTCAGTAAGCTGCTGCATTACCTTGTCCGGATTGGCTTCCGGTTTGTCGATTTTATTTAAGGCCACCAGGAATGGTACCTGGGCCGCTTTAATATGATTGATCGCTTCAATGGTTTGGGGCATAACACCATCATCTGCGGCCACTACTAAGACCACAATATCGGTTAAATTGGCACCCCTGGCTCGCATAGCTGTAAATGCCTCGTGACCGGGTGTATCGATAAAAGTGATTTTATTGCCATTAACCATTACCTGATAAGCACCTATATGCTGGGTTATACCGCCGGCCTCTCCAGATACCACATTAGCTTTGCGAATCCGGTCCAAAAGTGATGTTTTTCCGTGATCAACATGCCCCATAATAGTTACTATGGGAGGACGGGGAACCAGACTTTCTTCATCATCTATTACTTCCTCAAGCATTTTTTGTTCTTCAGAAAGTACATGTTCTACCTTGACTTCGTAAAGACTGGCTACAATTTCGGCTGTATCAAAGTCGATTACTTGATTGATGGAAACCATGGTTCCCATTTCCATCAGCTTTTTAACTATTTCTGCTCCGGTTTTGTTTAGCTTTTCGGCCAGATCACGCACCATGATGGTGTCTTCAATAGTAATCATATCCGGCAGTTTAAGCTCTGCTTCCTGGGGTTTCTTCTTATGTTTGGTTTTCTTACCCGGCCTGCTGTAGTCTTTGCGGAAAGTAGGGGAAGCCTTCTTACCCGATTTGGCCTTAAAAGGTAAATCTTTTTCTGCCGGTTCGGTTACCCGGTTATCTTTTTGATCGCGTGCCGGAACCTGTTTAACCTCTTTATGATTATTTACTTTACCTTTATCATGCACCTGGGAACCAGACTGCGGATGCACAAAGTTTTTATTATCCTTAACCTCTTGCCGTTTCTGCTGTGCGAAAGGTTTATTAGGCCCGCTTTCCCTCGCCGCAATACTGGTGTTTTGCGATTGGCGTGGCTGTTTGCCGGCGTTGTCAAATCTTTCTTGGCGCCGGTTTGATGGTGCCTGCTGATTACCCCGGGGAGGCCTTCTATCCCGGCCAACAGGTCCTTTTTCCGTCTGTCCGGATTTGTTTCCCGGTGTTTTGTTGTTGTCTGTTATGCTTGACACTTGCTGGGCAGGTTTATGCACGGGTGGTGTTGTAGGTCTGCTCTCAGGTTTTATCTGGGGTTGCTCAGGTCTAATAGCGGGTTTCTGTATGCCTTCCGCCAGCTGTTCACCAGGAATTCGCCCCGAAGTGTCCCTGTTTCCTTCCACTTCATTATTCAATCTTTTTCTTACCCAGTTAGCTTGTGAATCCTCCAGAGTACTCATATGATTTTTAATATTTAAGCCTAAGCCTTGCAGGGTTTTAACCATTTCCTTACTGGGTATTCCCAATTCTTTGGCGAGTTCATATACTCTTATTTTGACCATTTATCCACCCCCATGTTTTTTACCTCGTCTCCCGTTTCCCTTAGAGCAGCTATAATGGCTTGAGCCATATTGTCATCATTTACGGTTAAGGCCACCCGGTAAGCTTTTCCTACCGATACACCCAGCTGGAGTTTATTACCGAAAACAACCCATGGTATTTTTTGTTTGTTACATGTTCCAATAAGAGAATCCCTGGTTTTTTCTGATATATCACTGCTCATTACCAATATGCGAGCACGTTTCCTTAATAAACTGGTTTTGGCTGCTACTGTTCCGGAAGAAATCTTACCGGCCTTTTGAGCAAAACCAATTAAGCTGTACACCTTGTTCAAACTATCACCCACCTTATACTTACGGGGTTAATTGATTAATCCTTTCCATAATCTCACTAATTATGCTCTCCTCAATTTCTTTCTCCAGGGCTTTTTGCAGCCCCTTCTTCTTTAAAGCCTGATTAAAGCATTCAGGGTTGGAACACAAATAAGCCCCACGACCCGACCTCTTTCCAGTAGAATCTATTTCAATAGAACCTTCAGGGGTCCTAACAATCCTTATCAGCTCTTTTTTATCCTTCATTTGGCGGCAGCCCACACACATTCTCTGCGGTATTTTTCTTGTCCTAGCCATCCAACTCGCTATCTCCTTCATATTGGACCTGACTCTCGCTTTTGATATCAACTTTCCATCCCGTAAGCTTGGCTGCCAACCGGGCATTTTGCCCTTCTTTTCCTATCGCCAGCGACAGTTGGTAATCAGGAACTATTACCCGGGCGATTTTCTCCTCTTCATTCAACACTACTTCAATAACCTTGGAGGGACTCAATGCATTGGCTATTAGTTTAGCCTGGTCCTTATCGTATTTAATAACATCAATTTTTTCTCCTCCCAGTTCAGATACGATATTCTGCACTCTTATCCCTCTTGGTCCAACACATGCTCCTACTGAATCTATTTTTTCATCCAGAGATAAAACAGATATTTTCGAGCGTGAACCAGCCTCCCGGGCAATGGCTTTTATTTCTACCAATCCTTCATATATTTCCGGAACCTCCAGTTCAAATAGACGTCTTAAGAAACAAGGATGTGATCTGGAGACGAAAATATTCGGTCCTTTGGAGGTATTTTTAACTTCATAAATATATGTTTTTAATCTTTGGCCAACTTCATACCTCTCAGTTGCAATCTGATCAGCCGGGAGCATAATCCCTTCAGTTCTTCCCAGATTAATGAAAATAGTTTTGGCCTCTATTCGTTGTACCGTACCGGTTACTATCTCGCCTTCCCTTTCGGAGAACTCATCAAAAATAAGACTTCTCTCCGCCTCGCGCAGTTTCTGAATAACCACCTGTTTTGCTGTCTGAGCAGCAATACGGCCAAAATTTGACGGAGTTACTTCTATAAACACTCCATCATCCAAGTTGCAGTCAGGATATATTTCCCGGGCCTCTTCCAAAGCAACTTCCAGCCGCTCGTCTTCAACTTTATCCACAACTTTTTTTTGAGCATAAATCTGGACTTCACCAGTGATTTCATTCATCTCTACGCTCACATTCTGCGTAATACCAAAGTTCTTTTTATATGCCGTATTTAAGGCCGATTTTATAGCATCTACCAGGGCTTGTTGGGGAATCCCTCTCTCTTTTTCAATCTCAACCAATGCCTGAATTAACTCCTTAGACATTGTTCTTCCTCCTCTTATATATCTGGAAACAACCTGACAACATTAATCAGCTCACGAGGTATCAAAATATCCCGGTCGTCGATTTGTAAAATCACTTCATTGTTATCAGTTAAACCTTTAAGAATACCGGTAAAATTTTTCTGATTATCTATCATTACTTTAGTCTTTATTTTCACTCTATGACCGGTAAAACGATTGAAATCTTTATCTTTTTTAATAATACGGTCAATCCCGGGTGAAGATACTTCAATATGGTCATAAACTATATCCTCATGGGAATCAATAATGTCTCTAACCATTCCGGTTACACTGGCACATAGCGCTAAATCAACGCCCTTCTCGGTGTCGATAAAAATACGAATGAATCGATCACCGCGTTCTTTTACATATTGCAGATCAACCAGTTCTATGCCGTTGTTTTCAAGTTTGTCAATAATCAAGTCTTCAATTCTGGTTGTTATTTTAGGCCCCGGCAAAGTATTATCACCCCCACTATAAATAATAAATGCATAATATCCTACAATAGAAAAAGTGGGTTTGGACCCACTTTTGCAAGAAAATATTAGCAAGCTTCATTTAAGAGTATAACACAATAAGCAAAGTTTATACAAGCAATTATAGGTTTATAACCTTTTCTAACCAAAAAGGCTTATCTGCGTACTTTCCGGAATACCTTGGAAACAACCGTTCTGCCGCAGTGTTTCCATGGCGGTTTTATTAAGCCCGGTACGTGATTGGAAATCTTCTATAGAAACAAATTGGGCTTCCTGTCTGGCGGCAACAATATTCTGGGCAGCAGATACCCCTACATTAGGCAAAGCACAGAATGGCAGCACTAAGCCGTTATCAACCACATTAAACTTTTGGGCATCAGAAGTATAAATATCAACCGGGTAAAAGGTAAATCCCCGGGCGCTCATCTCCATGGCCAGTTCCAGGATAGTTATCAGTTTTTTATCTTTGGCCGATGCAGAATTGCCCATTTTATCTATATCCTTAATCCTTTGACGTATGGCATCATACCCCGCCAAAATGGTTTCGGCGTCAAAATCCTCAGCTCTAATTCCAAAAAAGCTGGCATAAAACTGAAGGGGGTAATTGATTTTGAAATAAGCTATGCGGAATGCCATGGTAACATAGGCCACTGCATGAGCCTTAGGAAACATATATTTGATTTTCTGGCACGAGTCTATATACCAATCAGGTACCTGGCATTCTTTCATTACCGCGATCTGGTCATCATTCAGACCTTTTCCTTTACGGACATTTTCCATGATTTTAAATGCCTGCTTTTTATCCATGCCGGTTTGAATCAAAAAAGTCATAATATCATCACGGGTGCAAATAACCTCATTCAGTGTTGCCGTATGGGCTTCGATTAGAGTCTGGGCATTATTAAGCCATACATCTGTACCGTGAGACAGCCCGCTAATACGTACCAGCTCGGAAAAAGTGGTCGGCCTGGTTACCTCCAGCATCTGCCGGACGAATCTAGTCCCGAACTCCGGTATGCCATAAGTACCCACGGTGGAATCGATAGCTTCGCTGGTTACTCCCAATGGTTCAACTCCGGAGAAAAGCTTCATGGTATCCGGGTCACTGAGGCTTATTGATGATGCTTTTACACCCGTAGTATCCTCCAAATGCTTTATAACCGTAGGATCGTCATGACCTAGTATGTCTAACTTAACCAGCTGGTCGCCGATAGCATGATATTCGAAATGGGTAGTAATTACCCCGGATTCTTTTTTATCAGCAGGATACTGCAGCGGTGTAAACTCGCGGATATCCTTGTCCGTTGGTACTACAATCAGCCCGCCGGGATGCTGCCCAGTGGTTCTTCTTACTCCGGCAATACCTCGTGTTAAGCGGTTTATTTCTGAATTCTTGATATCGATTTGCTTTTCCTCCGCGTATTTTTTGACAAAGCCAAAAGCGGTTTTTTCGGCAATGGTGGAAATAGTACCAGCTCTAAAGACATTCTGACTGCCAAACAATTCTTCCACATACTTGTGGGCGCGTCCCTGGTATTCACCCGAGAAGTTAAGATCGATATCGGGTATTTTGTCCCCTTCAAAGCCGAGAAAAGTTTCAAATGGGATATCGAAACCATCTTTCTTCAGCAACTGTGAACAGACCGGGCAGGCACGATCCTCAAGGTCAGCTCCGCAGCCTACGGATCCGTCCAAAATAAACTCACTGTAAAAACACCGGTTACAAATATAGTGGGGGGGAAGTGGATTTACTTCGGTAATCCCGGTAAAATGAGCTACCAGTGATGAACCCACTGAACCCCGGGAACCGACCAGATAACCATCGTCATTGGATTTTTTAACCAGTTTATGGGCAATAAGATAAAGCACGCTAAAACCATGTTTGGTTATCGCCTCCAGTTCCCTGGTTAATCTGGCTTCTACTATTTCCGGAAGTTTATCTCCATAAATCTGATGTGCCCGCTCCCATGCCAGTTTGGTTATCTCTTCTTCAGCCGCGGCAATTTTCGGCGGATAGAACCCATCGGGAACCGGCTTAAGGGTATCAATCTGTTCGCAAATGCGCCGGGGATTTTCTATCACCACGGCACGGGCCTGTTCATCGCCAAGATAGGCAAATTCCGTCAGCATTTCGTCAGTAGTCCGGAAATACAGGGGGGCCTGTGTTTCAGCATCATCATATCCCTGCCCGCTTTGAATAATACGGCGGAATACCTCATGGTAGGGCTCCAAAAAATGTACATCCCCGGTAGCAACTACCGGTTTGCCCAGCTTATCCCCCAGCTTTATTATATAGCGGTTAATATCCCTTAACTGTTCTTCTGATTTAACCCTGCCTTCCCGCAGTAAAAAAGCATTATTCTCTACTGGTTGTATTTCCAGGTAATCATAGAAAGAAGCAATGGCCTCCAGGCTGGCCTCATCCTGACCATCAATAATAGCCTGGTACAACTCCCCTGCCTCACAGGCTGTTCCCAGCAGTATACCCTGGCGGTATTTCTGTAGGTCCTCCCGGTTCATCCGGGGTACCCGGTAGTAATTATCCAGGTAAGAGATACTTATCAGTTTGTATAGGTTTTTAAGTCCTTGCAAGTCTGCGGCCAAAAGGATTATGTGAAAGGGCTTTTTCTTTTCCTCACTATTTAAATAACCTTCAACCCCATATATAATCTTAATTTGATACTGCCGGGCAGCCGCATAAGCCTGCGGAAAGGCCTGTACGCACCCGTGATCGGTTATGGCAATAGCTTCATGCCCCCACTGTGAAGCTTTTTTAATTAAATCTTTGATTTCCGTTAAACTATCCATGGCACTCATTTTGGTGTGGGCATGTAGTTCAATCCTTTTTTGCGGGCAGGTATCTTTTCGTTCGGGCTTATCGACATGGGAAAAGGCTTCCAAATACAGGACTATTTCTTTGGCAAAGCTGTCATAACGAGTACTTCCCTTGGCTTTTATCCAGTCCCCGATCATAATCTTTTCGTCTTCCTGACTATCCAGAAATGACTTTAATAAAATGGTGTCGGTATAATCAGTTAAATAATACGTAACTACTAATCGGCCGTCCCTTAATACACTTGCATCCTTGTTCCAAATTTCACCTTCAACTACTGCTGTCTTTAAGCCTTCTTCAACATCTTTTAGTGGAATAGGTTCATGATTAATTATTTGTTCGCGTTGTTTACGTTCTCTTTTACCATAACGTTTTTCATCTGTACCCTGATTATCGTCATTCTTAATTACCTCTACATTCTTCTTAACAATGAAGACTGTTTCGGACGGCCTGGCATGGGTATTAATACTATATTTAGCTCTTACTACCACCCTCAAGTAATACTGCTGCCATATCCATTCTGACAACCGCGTACATACATCCCGAGCGATTATGCTCTCATAAAGCCGGGTATCTTTTAGGAGTAAATCAAGACGGTTGTCATCCACTTGCCAGCTTATTCCCTGAGGCATATCGGACTTACGTCCGTCATCAGTCAGAAAGCCGACCAGTTCCTCCCGGCGTGTTTCCGCAATAGTTTGTAAAACCTTCTGACATCCCGGTTTTACAAGCGGGATGATATCAACCCGGTCAAGAAATTGGTTTTTCCTTTTACAGATTTGCGCTGTTTCATCTATGACCGATGCTAAAACTGGCTGAGTAATTTCTACAAACAACCGCCACAGCTTATCATGTTTGTATATCTCAACCTTATCCAGCATGGATTCTCGCCAGTACTCTATTATATTTCCATCTGTAAATTGCTCTAAAAAACTACAAAAATCCTGAACCAAAGGTCTACCACCACCAGAATAGTAAATTTTCTAACCGAATAGTATTAAACACCCCGCCAAAAGCAGGGTGTTTAAGCTTAGAGCCCTTGTAATGACAAGTTGATTAATTTAACCGGTCAATACTGCGAAATCCCTTAATTTTTGACAACTCCTCAATTATCTCCCCAACTAAAACATGAGGTGGCAGCTGAACGAGTAACTCAATCTCCAGATTATCATCTTCTAAACGTTCAAGTTGAATATTCTTTATTAAAACTCCCATGTCACCCAGAATTGAACCAATATTCCCAACCTGACCCGGCTGATCCTGAACCACCAGAACCAACCCTTTGTATTCCCGCATACCGGTAAATTTCTGTTCTATTTTTACAAAGTAAATTAAAACAAACAAAATAAGAATCGTACTGACAATGGCAGAAACATACAAACCGGCTCCGATAGCCAATCCTATACA
>JBMNOY010000062.1:0-13375 GCA_050943315.1 Syntrophomonadaceae bacterium | reverse complement strand
GATTAAACAATAACACAGAATGAGCATACTT
Source organism: Syntrophomonadaceae bacterium (assembly GCA_050943315.1). Taxonomy (GTDB): domain Bacteria; phylum Bacillota; class Syntrophomonadia; order Syntrophomonadales; family Syntrophomonadaceae; genus JBDKUD01. The sequence goes on along the minus strand of JBMNOY010000062.1, from coordinate 13,344 downwards.
TTTCATTTTTTTATATATTTTTTTAATACCAACATCAAAAAGCCATCGCGCTAGCGATTTCGTTCTTCTGTTGTCACATTTTGAGATGTGACAACAAAACCGTCCCCGCGACGTTGACTCCAGCTGTTATTCGATTATCCCGCCGCCCAGGACATAGTCGCCCTGGTAAAGGACGATTGATTGGCCCCTGGTGATAGCTCTTTGGGGCTGGGCAAAATCAACTTTGATTCTATTTTGGCCTTGTGCCCACACGGTAGCATCAGCCAGTTTAGCCCGGTATCTTATTTTAGCTTCTGCTTTAAGTGGTGATTCTATATTTTGACTGTAAATAAAGTTGCATTTGCCGGCATATAAACTCTTTCGATAAAGCTGTTCCTCACCGCCCACCAATAGCCGATTGTGTTCCATGTCCAGACCCAGGACATATAGGGGACGGGCAGAACTTATGCCCAGCCCGCGGCGCTGTCCGATGGTGTAAAAAGGCAGTCCCCGGTGGGTTCCTATTATATTATTATCTGCATCAACAACCTCACCACTTTGATACTTGACCCGTTCCTTTATAAAATCACCATAATCACCGGAAATAAAACAGATTTCCTGGCTGTCTGGAGATTCTGCTGCCGGTATCCCTCTTTGCCGAGCTATTTTTCTAACCTCGTCTTTGGTTAGTCTACCCAGGGGAAAAATGATGTGTGCCAGTTGTCCCTGATTAAGTCCATACAAAAAATAGCTTTGGTCCTTGGCAGGATCGGCCCCTTTTTTGAGAAGATACCTGTTACTTCGGCTATTAAATTCAATCTGGGCATAGTGCCCGGTAGCAACCCGGCTGCAACCAAAGTCCCGGGCTAAATCTAGTAATGTTCCGAATTTTATGAACTTATTACATTCCACACAAGGATTAGGGGTTTCCCCGATCTCATAAGCATGACAGAAATAGTCTATTATTTTAGTCTTAAATATATCTTTTAAGTCCACTATATGATGCTCGAGATTTAACTGGGCGGCGGCCTGAGCCGCTTTTTGCCCTACGTTGGTATCCCAATTAAACATAGTAAGACCAATCACGTCATAACCCTGGTCCTGTAAAAGCAGGGCAGCAACCGAGCTGTCCACTCCCCCGCTTAATAAAACGGCAACCTTCACTATGCCATCTCCTTTGAGGTTAAAACTTTCAATTATATCCGAATAAGGTACAATGTATGGTAAGAAACTTCTATATATATAGCATCATTTATAGGCATTATCAAGGATATGAATGTTTAGTTTCCGATGGCATCTTAAAACATGGACTGTAAGACTGACACCGCTCTTAAAGGACGCGTGATGATTTATATCGAGGGTAGCGAGGCGCATCTGTACAGCGACATTGAAGGAGGCAGCTGTGTTTCAGCTGCCGGCGACTGGAGCAAACAGGATATGTCTCACTACTTGCCGCTGTACGGACCAGACCTCACCCTAGTCCAGAGCGGGTTAGAATTACCACTCTGCATCTATGTAAGGAGATTTCAATATGGATTTATTTGAGATAAGCCAAAATAAACAAACTCAAGCCATGGCACCCCTGGCTTACCGTATGCGCCCCCGTACCCTGGATGAAATAGTCGGCCAAAAAATTACCTCCCAAGATTCACCGCTGCGCAGAGCTATTGAAAGAGATGAATTGCACTCATTTATCTTATACGGACCACCCGGTACCGGTAAGACCAGTATTGCCCAGTTAATCGCCGAGGTTACCCACTCTCATTATGAACCTATGAAAGCCGTTACCAGCGGAGTAAGTGATATCAGGAAAATTGCGCTTGATGCTGAGCAGCGGCTTAAGTTTTACCAGCAAAAAACGATTCTTTTTGTGGATGAAATCCATCGTTTTAATAAGTCGCAACAGGATGTACTGTTGCCTTTTGTTGAGGACGGCACCTTGATTCTTATTGGGGCCACTACGGAAAATCCTCTTTACGAACTGAACACTGCCCTGCTTTCCCGTATGAAATTATATATAGTTGAGAATCTGGATGAGGAGGCTATTTCTACTATTATAAAAAGAGCGCTCCTGGACAAGGAACGCGGCCTGGGAAATCTTGATGTGACTATTGATGAAGATTCCATTGCGGAAATTGTCAGGGTAGTTAAAGGTGATGCACGAATGGCACTCAATGTGGTAGAAACTATCGTCAACTCCTACCTGGAAAATAACCGGGTGCATATAACACCGCAACTGGTTAAAAAAGTAATGGGCCAACCTCTGGTCAAATACGACCGCAGCGGGGATTATCATTATGATACTATCTCCGCCTATATAAAAAGTATTCGCGGCTCTGACCCTGATGCCGCTCTGTACTGGCTGGCAGTTATGCTGGAAGGAGGAGAAGATCCTAAGTTTATAGCCCGCCGCCTAATTGTGCATGCCGCGGAAGATATTGGCTTAGCCGATCCTAATGCTTTAACTGTTGCTGCCTCAGCCGCCTACTCGGTTGAGTTCGTAGGCATGCCTGAAGCTCGTATTCCCCTCTCCGAAGCAACTATTTATCTTTGTACGGCGCCCAAAAGCAACAGCAGCAAAACTGCAATTGACAATGCTATCACTGCAGTGCGCCGGCAGAAAAAAATAACCGTTCCCGCCCACATTGCCGACAACTCCCATTCCAAATCAGGAGATCTGCTGGGCAAAGGAAAAGGTTATAAATATCCGCATAACTACGGTGGTTATGTGGAACAAAGCTATCTCCCTGATGAAGTAGGGAGACTGGATCTATACCAACCAAGCAATAATGGCTATGAGCAAGACATCCGCGAATTCCTTAAAAAACTCCCCGGACGCAAAAAATGAACTCTATCTAAAGAAAAACTCCTGTATTCCGATTTTCACTATTTATGTATAGTCTATTCTATCTTTCACTATGCCCGTCAGAGCAAGTATTATCAGTCTGTGGCTGTCTGCGGCCATCGAGGAAGCAAAAGAACCGTCCCCGTGCTTCCTTAGTCGTCATAAACCTTCCAGAATTTTTTCTCTTCTTCCCAGTTGCAGTTAGCATAGAATTCCGGGGAAGGCTTTACTACCAGAGCTGTGCAGTGCGCTGTTACCGTTCCGTCCGGCAGGCGCACTTCGGCTGCTACCCGAGCATGAGTGCCTTTTTCTTTTATTACCCAGCCCACTACCGTAAGCGGGGTGTTGGTAGGTGTAGGCAACCGATACCTAATATCAAGACGGGCGGTAACAAACAGCTTATCTGTGTCTCCGTCAAGAAGAATAGCCCGCCCCGAGGTCTCATCCAGCAAAGTAGCTACAATACCACCATGGACAATCCCCGGGTAGCCGTTGAACGATTCCGGGATGGTTACTACCGAACGAATCTGCTGTTTATTAGTATCATTGATCCAGGTCATTTTTAGCCCTATATCGTTCTGTCGCCCGCAGACGAAGCAATTGCGCGATACCGGTTGCTTTTCCAATTAAGCTCACACCCCTTTTTACGATACTGCAGCTATTTTACAACCTCATCGATAGCCATCTGTAAATAGACTTTGCCCTGCGCGCCTACAATACGCTTAACTTCCTTACCGTCTTTAAAAAACATCAGGGTGGGTATGCCCCTTACACCAAATTGGGCCGCCAGGCTCTGATTTTCATCTACATTGACTTTACCTACAATAATTTTGCCAGCGTTTTCTTCGGCCAGCGTTTCCACGATGGGACCCACCATTTTACAGGGCATACACCAGGGAGCCCAGAAATCCAGCATAACCGGCATTTCTGCATTGATTACCTCATTATCAAAATTGTCGACATCGATTGTCTTTACACTATCCATTAAACTTTACCTCCTATTGATCAGTCTGCCCACCATAGTGGTGATGCTGTTTTACAAGTACATTAAAATATAGCCTTATCCTAAAATAATAGCAGTGAATAAATCCTGTAAAAATCCCAGAATCATTCACTGCCAGTTCCCAGCACCGATAATATTATTTTTCCCTACAGTGCAACGTAGTACACTCCTATACCTGCACCTAGAGATATTACAACCCAAAGAAATGTACGCAACAGTTCACTTTTAACTAATTTGGTTAAATCCTCCACTAGTATATCCTCCTTCTTGGATTTGCTTTTATAAGTATACCATAAGCGCAACTATTTGGCAGATAGGTTTATTTACCCTGATTATTCGGCCCAATAATAATAATAGTGTCAGTCCCCCAATGAACCTCTTCGGTTAACAAGGTTTTTTCCACCTGATGCCCGTTTTTGGTTACAATACGGTAAGTTCTTACCGCCAGCCCGTTATTGCCCTCTTGTTGCACTCTTCTTTGTCCTGGTGCCAAACTGTGGTCGATTTTCTCTATCACCCGGGCAGGTATTTCAACCTCCTCGGTAGTCAAATGAATCTCTTTGCCGCTTTCCGTTTGACAACCAAAAACTCTTACTATAAGCTTTCCTTCTTTTATTACGGCTGATAACAGGACAGGTGATTTAAGAGGATTATAAATACTCAAACCAGTTAGTGTACTATCCGCCTGCCGGACATTAAGGCCTGCCTGAAGAACCGCTTCCTTCAGGGCCTGAAGAAGTGGATTGATAACAGCGACCGGCTGATTAAGCTGAGAAACGAAGCCGTATAGTTTAGCACCTGCGGGGAAAACTTCATTCGGCATGATTATACTTCCGTCAAGCAGATCTGCAGCCTGGTGTAAATTACTTCCCGGGACACTTTGTTCGTGAGCAACGGTTAATGCATAGGCTCCAATTATATCCTGAACTGTTTTTATATCATCTATCTTAACGCGCGGATGTAGTACCGTGACACCAGCCTCGACCGGGCCCAGGCTGCCTTTTTTAAGAGCACTGCTTACATTTTGCGTGGTGGTTTCAATATCAAGAATATAACCATTTTTATGAGTAATATATTGCAGTAAGCCATTATCATACAAAATACGTGCATCTACAGCAGGCTTATTGTTATTCATCTGGGCTTTAACCAGTTGCTTAACTAGCAACTCGTTGTCAAAGCTATAAACCATGTTTATGTCCTGGCACTTGCCCCTGATAACCGAATGATTTATCAAACTGCCGATATGGCCGTTTCTGCCCAGCAGTCTATCTACATTTTGCAGGGTGGCACTGTAATCAGGCCTGATTCCGCATTCCTTAACCGGGATCATAACCGTTTTATCAGGCAGTTTTAACTGCAGCGAGGACCCTATCCGGGCAAAACCCTGTTTCCCCAGCCGATTACCGGCTTGTTCTCTGGTTAAACCACCGATAGGTATGCTGGCAACGCTGAAATTGGAAGGATATATCTTGCTATCTCTGGAAGCTAGTGCCCATGATACAATTAGCAGTGATAATACAACTGCCAGGGTGGTTAACGATATGACCTTGACCAGGGTTCTTTGTAAGTTTGTCATATCATTACTCCAAGACAGGTCTATTTAGTACATTGGGACAATTCAACGAATTTTCCATTATCTTCAGCCAGTTTTACTAATTCTTCGGTTACTATTGTTCCGGCCGCTATTAATAATTTTCCCGCATTATCCTTAATATCTTGAATGACCTTTTTCCCGATCATAAATTCACGCTGTTTTTGTTTAAAAAAGCTGGCCGCGTTAGCCTCCGATGAGTTGTCTGGAGTTTCTTCGGCTGCCACCGGAAGATCTTTTTCGACATTCTCGCCCGAATTTTCTTTAACTACTACTACATCAGTCCCATAAGTTAAAACCTGGTCAGCTTCTATAATCTCAATCTTAGATTCATCTTCAGCACACTTATACTGAAGCCTGGCTATTTTTCCGGTACTTTCTTCCACTTCAAACTCACTTATAACCCCAATCAGATTACCCTTGTTGGTTAATATACGGTTGCCCTTGATTTCGATATTTCTTTCCAGCAGGCTACCGGCATGAGTGTATTCATTAATGTTGGTTAGCTGGTTCTCGCTTTCGGTAGTTACTGCATGCTCACCAACACCCATGACCGATTTATAGGGTAACACCCGGGCGCCCACATACCAGCTACCGTTGCTAACCAGGATAAAATCCACCTTACCTTCCTCGGGATTGATCACCAAATCTTTCACCTGCCCGATTTTCCTACCATCTAATATAGAGAAAACTGGCAGGCCGATGATCTCCTGGCTTTTCTTCATGTTTCCTACTCCCTTCAATTATCTAGTAATTTTATTTTCTCAGCCACCTTCATCCTGACCCAACGCGGAACCTGTGGGAAAGGCAAATCCGGTGTACCAATCTTTTCTAGTTCGTTCACCAGAGTTCTAAAATATATAATGTTATTAGTAATCTGGTTATTTACTTCCGATTTTTCTCTGGCGAAATCAGACAATACCTGTATGGCCTTATCATACATCCCAATGTCTTTATAATCCTCCATCAGTTCCATTGTCAATAGATAAGTTAGTTCGTCATTTTTTGTAGTATCAAGGGCCATCTGAAAATACTGGGCCGCCTGCTCCAAGTCCGCACCTTTCACTGCGAAGGCCTTCTCTATGAAATCTTTTACACGTTGTTCTTGGCCATCATCAGGTACAGCCTCATCCGAACCGGTCTCATTAATCACCGCATACGGGCCCTCCACCAGATCAACGCCATTTTCGGCTGCTATATCCTCAGGTGGCAGGGTTTGCGCGGCTAACTCCGTCACCGGCTCAGCTATCTGCGCATCTTCTCTATCATTTTCTCCAGCTTGAGGCTCTTTCTCATCATCTTCTGGTTCAGCTTCATCCGTACTGATCTCAGTATTCACCGCATCCGGGCCCTCCACCAGGTTAACGCCATTTTCGGCTGCTATATCCTCAGGTTGCAGGAGTTCCGCGGCTAACTCAGCCACCGGCTCAGCTATCTGCGCATCTTCTCCATCATTTTCTCCAGCTTGAGGCTCTTTCTCATCATCTTCTGGTTCAGCCTCATCCGTACTGATCTCAGTATTCACCGCATCCGGGCCCTCCATCAGCTCAACGCCATTTTCGGCTACTATATCCTCAGGTGGCAGGGTTTCCGCCGCTAACTCCGTCACCGGCTCGGCTATCTGCGCATCTTCTCTATCATTTTCTCCAGCTTGAGGCTCTTTCTCATCATCTTCTGGTTCAGCCTCATCCGTACTGATCTCAGTATTCACCGCATCCGGGCCCTCCATCAGCTCAACGCCATTTTCGGCTGCTATATCCTCAGGTTGCAGGGTTTCCGCGGCTAACTCCGTCACCGGCTCACCTATCTGCGAATCCTTGCTAATAATTTCGCCTTCGTTGGTGCTACCGCCCAAAACCAGTTCGTTGCTCTCAGAAGATGCATTATCTTCTTCAACTACCGGCTCCAACTTAAGGTATTCACTGCCATCATCATGCTCCATAGCAATAACGGGCTGATCTCGGTTATCGTCTTTTAGGGGATTTTCCGGGATAAAGTCATCTTTTACCGGAGGTGTTTCTGATTCTGCCGCCAGGGTCATCACTTTCACAGCCTCGGTAATGACACCGCTCTTGGTTATAGAATCCGTTTCCGAAAAAGCCTCCTTTATATGATGGCTTTCATCGGTATCGAACGCCGACGGGTCAGTAAGGCGATTTTCCTGGTTAACAACCGGCTCGACTCCATTCGTCCCTTCCGTTGCAGGGGCCTTACACAATGCTAACTCCTCCACGGCCAGGGCCTCCTTAAGAGTAATAGGAGCAGTAAACTCAACCATACTCTCATTTATGTTCTTGTTAACGGAAGGTTTACATAGATAATCAAGCTGGTGCGTTTTAATGAAATACCAGGAGATTGTAAGCATTAGCAATGCATAAATTGACCCGGTATTAAATATCCCCAGCCTTTCTGCGGTGATCGGAAAAATAATCACCATAATCAGAGCCAGAGTTACAAAAGTTATAATATGTTTCTTCCCCAACCCTTCCCGGCGTAGAAAAAGCGACATGATACATCCTACCGGCAGGAAGGTTAGTATAGAATAAAGCAGGTATTCGCGCATGTCATTCCCTTTCGCATTTGTTATCTAATAGCTTTTCGACAACAGGCTTTTATTTCCTTCAAATAATAATAAAAATCAAGCTTAAATACATTATATAGATTAATACTGACGGCAAAACCACTAATGTTAAAAGATAGTAATTTATGAGTACTTTATTCCCGCATAAAAACGCTCGAATGTTATCAGCATAATAACAAAGGGCCTTGGAAAGGAGATGTTTATGCGGACTTTATGGAAGGGAGCAGTCAGCTTCGGCCTGGTCAATATCCCTATTAGAATGTATGTGGCTACCGAAAGGAAAGATATTAAGTTTAATTACCTGCACAAGGAATGTATGTCACCGGTTCGTTACCAGAAATATTGCGCACAGTGTAATAGAGAAATTACTAATGAAGAGATTGTGCGCGGGTACGAATACCAAAAGGGCAATTATGTCTTGTTAAATGAAGAAGATTTGGAGCGTATCCCCCTGGAAAGCACCAAGACCGTGGATATACTTGACTTTGTGGAACTTAGCGAGGTTGATCCTATTTATTTCGACAAAACCTACTACCTGGAACCATCTGAAGGCGGAGAAAAAGCCTACGCCCTGCTTGTGGAAGCAATGACAGCAACTGCCAAGGTGGCTATAGCCAAAGTGCTTATTCGCAGCAAACAATCTCTGGCTGCTTTACGGGTTAAAGACAGGGTGCTGATTATGGAAACCATTTTCTACCCCGATGAGATACGTTCCCCGGCTTCTCTTAATCTGGGGGTAGACAAAGCTAAATTACATGATAATGAAATAAAAATGGCTGTTAGTCTGATTGAAAACCTTTCCAGCAATTTTGACCCTTCTAAATATGAGGATGAATATCGCAAAGCCCTGTGGGAGGTTATCCAGGCCAAGATTGTGGGTAAAGAAGTAGTTAACCCCGAACCGGCTGTGGGTAAAGGTAATGTGGTTGATCTTATGGAAGCCCTTAAGGCCAGTCTTAAACTTACTGAGGAAAACCGTGAACCAGAAAAACCTCCGGCTAAAAAAGGGCGTCCCGCCAAAAAAGCAAAAACCGGGACTTAACCACTGGAGACTGGATATTTTATTCTTTTGGGGGTTAAGTAATGCGTATATCAGGGGAAAGTTTTACTGTAATGGAACCGGTGCTTCATCCAGAGCCATTTGATGACCCGGACTTTATTTACCAGGTTAAATGGGATGGAGTAAGAATATTGTCCTTCATTAAGCAAAACGGGGTTCAACTCTGGAATAAACGCAACCACGAAAGGTCGGTACAGTATCCGGAATTGCAGGCCTTAGACAGGCAGATTAAAGGATGGCAAGCCATTCTGGATGGTGAGGTAGTAGTTTTAAAAAACGGCAAACCCAGTTTCCCGGCGGTAATGAGAAGAGATCGTTCTGCCAACCAGCCAACCATCGAATATATGCAAAAACTGCTGCCTATCGACTACATGGTATTTGATATTCTCAGCTACGAAGGAAAGGAGTTACTAGACTATCCCCTGGACTACCGCCAAAAACTGCTTGCTGATGTATTGGAACCGGGAGAAAGAGTACATCTGGTAGATAATTTCTCCCAGGGGACAGGACTGTTCGAAGCCATTAAAGCCCAGGACCTGGAAGGAGTAGTAGCCAAGAAACCTAGCAGTCGCTATATTTCCGGCAAACATCATAAGGCATGGTTTAAAATCAAGTATCGCCGGCAACAGAATTGTGTAGTAGGAGGCTATACCCTGCGGGGTGTTACCATTAATTCATTACTGCTGGGAGTATTTCAAGACGGTCGCCTTATGTACTGTGGTAAAGCTGGGACCGGTCTAAACAGTGCTGAGTGGGATGAGTTATCCCGGCAGCTTCCCCACCTTGAGATTAATGCCTCACCCTTTGCCAATTTAACAGAACCAGGCAGAGGGTTCCATTTTGTCATTCCCCAACTGGCAGTAAAGGTTGAATTCGCCGAGTGGAGTGAAGATATACAATTAAGATCTCCGGTAATTAAGGGATTTGTTGACCTGAGTCCAGAGGCCTGCGTTCTAAACTAAACCACCCTATTATACACAAAGGAGAATAGTTACATGATAACTAAAAAACAAGCCGCTACCTTAAATGGCCGTGAGTTAACCCTGTCCAACCTGGACAAGGTACTATGGCCCGGGCAGGGTTATACCAAAGGTGATCTGATTAAATATTATGTCGAAGTCTCTCCTTATATTATAAAACACCTGCGTAATCGTCCTCTGGTAATCACCCGTTATCCCAATGGTATAAAGGGTAAATCCTTTTACCAAAAAAATGCCCCTGAATACATGCCGGAATGGATAAAAACCTTCCCCTGGTATTCCCAGGACAGCAAACGTTATATATATTTCATCCTGGTAGAGGAGGCTGCTACCATGGCCTGGCTCGCCAATCAGGCCGGCATTGAAATGCATCCCTGGCTTTCCTCCAAGGAAACAGTAGATTATCCTGATTTTGTGGTTTTTGACCTCGACCCGTCACCAGGCAGTACTTATCAGGATGTCATTGATATTGCCATGGCACTAAAAGAACTGCTGGACAGTCTGGAACTGCGCAGCTATGTAAAAAGCTCCGGAGCAGAAGGCCTGCACATCTACGTGCCAGTCATTAACAAGTATACCTATCAGGAAATCAGGAAATTTGCCCAGGCAGTGGCTGAAGTGGTCACCCGGTTATTGCCTAAAATAGCAACAGTAGAACGGTTAACGGCTAAAAGAGGCAGCAAAGTATATGTAGATTATTTACAAAATGCTTTAGGTAAGACCCTTTGTTCTCCCTACAGTGTACGGCCCCGGGAGAATGCCCCGGTTTCAGCTCCCCTGTATTGGAACGAAGTGGAGCAATCGGCCCCCGCTTATTATAACATCAAAAATATTATGCCCCGGATTGAAAAAGTTGGTGACCTGTTTGCACCCGTGTTAAGTGATAAACAGGACCTTGATCAGGCTATTGCCAGGCTTTTGCGAACATAAAAAACCTTTTCGCTGTTCACCAGGTACCGGCACCAGAATTTCCGCGGCTGCTCTTTCCATTAAATGCTTTTCACACCTTTTTACGGTTTTTTCCGATTTTTTTGAATATTTCGTTATTGACAACGTATTTTAATACTGCTTTAATTAAATATCTATTTTTTGTTTGCACAAATAGTTTATATGCAACTGGGTATAATTATTTTATATTACCAGGGTGGTGTCATATATTGAAAATTCAGGTATTAGGAACAGGCCATGCTCTACCCGCCCAAAAATTGACTAATCAACAACTGGAAAAAATCGTTGCTACCAGCCATGACTGGATTGTAGAGAGAACCGGTATTTATGAACGGCGCATTGGCGATAGCAAAACTAAAACTTCAGATATGTGCTGGCAGGCCGCCGGGATGGCTTTGGAAAACGCCGGCGTGGCTCCGGAACAACTCGATTTAATAATCGTTGCTTCGGTAACCCCGGATATGTTATTCCCGTCTACTGCCTGTATCGTGCAGGAACATTTAGGAGCCTGGAATGCTGCCGCTTTTGATTTGGAAGCCGGCTGTACGGGATTTATTTACGCTTTAACAGTGGCAGAAAAATTTCTCGCCAGCGGCAGCTCTAACTATGCTCTGATTATTGGCGGGGAAATGCTCTCTCGTATAACTGATTATGAGGACCGCAATACCTGCATTCTCTTCGGGGATGGAGCCGGAGCCGCGGTTCTGGGCAAAGGACCCGGCCCTTCCGGTATTCTGAACACGATTATCGGAGCCGATGGGCGGGGAAGTAATCTTTTGTATATGCCCGCTGGAGGAGCTAATTTACCCAGCAGCCGGGAAACAGTGGAAAATCGTTTACATTACATAAAAATGAACGGCAACGAGGTCTTTCGTTTTGCCACCCGAATAATTGCTGATACGTCTGATAAAATACTGACTGGTGCGGGCCTGACCTACCAGGACATAGATCTTTTTATTCCTCACCAGGCTAATCTGCGCATTATTAAGACGGCTATGAAACGAATGCGTATACCGGCAGAGAAAACCATGATAAATATTGACCATTTCGGTAATATGTCTGCGGCATCCATTCCGGTAGCTTTATCTTTGGCAGTAGAAGAAGGCAGACTGAAGCCGGGAGATATAGTATTAATGGTTGGCTTCGGAGCAGGGTTGACTTATGGTGGGGCATTAATTCGCTGGGGGAAGGATTAGATGAACTTGCATACTGATTTATGTGATTTGCTTAATATTAAATATCCCTTGCTGCAGGGAGCAATGGCCTGGATTGCCGGAGGTGAGCTGGCTGGTGCCGTTTCCCAGGCCGGTGGAATGGGGGTTATCGGTACCGGTAACATGAATAGTACCTGGCTGAAACAGGAAGTAGACAAAGTCCGCCAGCTCACCGATAAACCTTTCGCGGTCAATCTTATGCTGGTATCTCCTTACATCGATGAGGTAGTCGATTTAGTTATTAGGGAAAAAGTCCCGGTGGTAACCACTGGAGGCGGCAACCCGGGTAAATATATGGAAAGGCTAAAAACCGCCGGTATCAAAGTAATTCCTGTGGTAGCATCAGTGGCTCTGGCCAAAAGGCTCAGCCGCTTGGGGGCGGATGCGATTATCGCTGAGGGAACGGAATCCGGAGGCCACGTCGGGGAAATGACCACCATGTGTCTGGTGCCGATGGTGGTTGATACCGTAAGTATTCCGGTCATTGCCGGAGGTGGAATAGCTGATGGCAGAGGCTTTATGGCCGCTCTGGCCCTGGGGGCCCAGGGGGTTCAGATGGGAACTAGATTTATTTGTGCGGCAGAATGCAGTGCTCATCTGGCCTATAAAGAAAAGGTACTCAAAGCCAAAGACCGGGATACGGTGGTCTGCGGTACCACAACCGGGCACCCGGTGAGGGCTATTCATAATAAATTCTCCCGGGAATATTTAGCCCGGGAAAAAGCCGGAGTCAGTAAAGAGGAGTTAGAGCAACTGGGCAGAGGACGTTATAATGCGGCAGCTATTAATGGTGATTTGGAAAATGGAACTATTCTGGCCGGTCAAATCTGCGGACTGGTTAATAAAATACAACCGGCTGCCCAAATGGTTGATGAAATAATGGCGCAAGCCCGCCAAGTACAGCGTAACCTGGGAGGGATATTATGGTCAGATTAGCATTTGTTTTCCCGGGGCAGGGTGCCCAATACCCGGGAATGGCACGGGAGCTTGCCCAAACTTATCCAGAGGCTGACCAGGTCTTTCAATTAGCTGATGAAATAGCCGGTTTTAAAGTAAGCGAGATGTGTTTTACCGGCCCGGCTGAAGAGCTTAATAAAACGGTTTATGCCCAACCCTGTTTGCTGACTGCCAATCTGGCTATTT
>JBMNOY010000061.1:0-13512 GCA_050943315.1 Syntrophomonadaceae bacterium | reverse complement strand
ACACCCCGGCCAACGGCTTCCGGAATAATGGATAAGGTTATGGCGAAATACTAAGTCAGGAAGCTCTATACCAAGGAGGAAAGCTTATGTTAGGTTTTGCTCTTAGAGCGGTGGGTATGTATTTCCTAGCATTGTTAATGATTCGCCTTTTAGGAAAACGGGCCCTGGGCGAACTGGGGCCTTTTGATTTTGTTGTCATGACCGGAGTAGGGCATACTGTTGTATCAATTGCACTTGATAAAAGCATACCATTTTATGAGGGAATAGTTATTCTGGGAACTTTGGCCTTACTTGAATATCTGGTTGGCTATGTCTCGCTAAAAAATCAGCGCCTATCCAACATTATCACCGGTAAGCCGATCGTCCTTATAGATGAAGGTAAAATACTGAAGAATAACCTGGCCAGGGAGAAGTTTAATGTTGACGATTTGATGCAGGAACTGAGAAAAAAAGGCATAAGGGACTTAAGTGAAGTACATAAAGGAATATTGGAGCCTTGCGGTGGATTTAGTGTAATATTAAGAAAAGAAGATGAACCTTTAACGCGCGGAGATATCGGAATTACTAAAGTAACCGAACAGGTCTTGACTTTTGAGGACTTATCCCGCGCAGAAGTATTTAACCAACAGGATAAAGCTGTATCCTGCAAGGAAGCCAGCCTTATGTTGCCGGAAAGAATCGCAGCCATTGAAAAGAAACTGGATGATGTTTTAAATTACCTTGATAATCTTGAAAAACTAAACGGGGATAGATAGTTGTGCTTTTAAGGGGGGAGAGCATGAAAGTTCTTATGATATTTATTGATGGTTTAGGTATTGGCTGTCAAGATGAAACCAATCCCTACTTGTCGGCGGCTACTCCATATACAGATAAATTACTGGGCGGGCATGTTTTGTTTGCCGGTGTTGATAAAATAATAAATAAATTTGCTGTAATGATACCTACAGATGCATGTTTAGGAGTTGCCGGCCTGCCTCAGAGCGCTACCGGGCAAACCACCTTGTGGACAGGTGTTAATGCTGCCCTGGCGGTGGGCAGGCACATTAATCAATACCCGGACCTTAAACTTAAAGATATCATTATAAAACACAGTATAATGAAAATACTTGGCGAAGCCGGTAAAAAAGTTACCTTTGCCAATGCTTACCGGAGTGAATTTTTCAAAATGGTGCGGGAACGCAAACTTGGTTTGTCCACCTCAACCCTGGTAGCCTTAAGCAGTGGTACTCGGTTGCGAACTATTGATGACCTTAAACGGGGAAATGCTGTTTACCAGGATTTTACCAATAAAATGCTGATCGATTGGGGATATGATGTTGAGGTGCTTTCTGCTCGCCAGGCGGGAATAAATCTGGCCCGAATTGCCGAAGACCATGACTTTACCCTTTATGAATATTTCATTACCGATCGTATTGGCCATAAACAGGATTTAGCGGCGGCGGTTGACACCTATGAAAAGTTGGACTTATTTATTCAGACGGCCGTTGAAAACAGTAATCTTGATGAAATGGTGATTATGATTGTGAGTGATCACGGGAATATTGAGGATATATCCACTGCTACCCATACCTTGAATAAAGTAGCCACTTTTATAATCAGCTACCAGGTGGAGAAGTTGCCCTGGCCTGCTATCAGCTCACTAACTGATATTACGCCATTTGTACGAAGAACTATACTTGACAAAATCTAACGGAGGTCGAATTAACAAATATGGAATTATTGGCACCAGCAGGAGGATGGGATGCTTTTATCGCTGCGATCGAAAATGGGGCTGATGCGGTATACATTGGGGGAACCAATTATAGTGCCCGCCAATCAGCAGAGAACTTTAACCGCCAGCAGGTTAAGGAAGCGGTTGAATATGCTCATGTGCGGGGCAGGAAAGTCTATGTTACAGTTAATACCCTGATAGATAACAATGAATTTACCGAGGTTCTGGATTACATATTCTGGCTTCATAATAACGGGGTTGATGCAGTCATAGTTCAGGATCTGGGTTTGATGGACGCGATAAGAAAGACTTTACCGTCAGTAAGGGTCCACGCCAGCACTCAAATGACCATACATAATGCTCATGGGGTTAACTATTTGCAGGAACAAGGTGTAAAACGAATAGTATTAGCCCGGGAGCTTTCCCGGGATGATCTGCTGGCGATACGAAAGAAAACCGGCAATATTGAGCTGGAAATTTTTGTTCATGGAGCCTTATGTTACTGCTATTCGGGACAGTGCCTGTTTAGCAGTATGGTAGGGGGTAGAAGCGGTAACCGGGGAAGATGTGCCCAGCCCTGCCGTTTATCCTATGATCTCTTGCGGGGACCGAAAAAAAGCCGTGTGGAAATGGGAGGCAATGGACGCCATTTATTAAGCCCGGCTGATCTGTGTCTGCTGGACCATCTGGGAGAGATTGAAGAAGCGGGCATAACTTCTCTTAAGATTGAAGGGCGGATGAAAAGACCTGAGTATGTTGCGGTTGTTACCCGGGTATACCGGTATGTTCTGGACAGGCTGCGGGAAGACCCCAACTTCAAACCTGGAGAGGATTTAAAAAAGGATTTACTGGCAATATTCAACCGTAATTTTACCACCGGGTATTTTTTGCCAGGACGGCCCTCGATACTGAGCACCCAAAGGCCGAATAACCGTGGAGTTTATATTGGCAGGGTGCTGGAGCAAGATCGTGAATTCAGAACCAAAATTAAAATAAATACCCCGGTAATCATTGGTGACGGACTGGAAATTTGGGTAAAAAGCGGGAAAAGCCCGGCTTTTGTGATTAGAGAAATGTTTGTTGGCGGCAAATCAGTTGCCAGTGCAGCAGCGGGGGCCATAGTAACCCTTAAAATAGACGGCAGGGTAATGCCTGGTGACCGGGTTTTCAAAACTCACGATGAAAGAATTATTTCCCGGGCCGCGGACAGTATTAAGGCGGAATTAAGAAAGAAGATTCCGGTTAATATTGAGGCTTTCCTGGAGTTAAACAAACCCATGACCCTGATTTTTACTGATAAAGACAATAACCAGGTAACAGCAGCTACTGCCGGCTGTGCTAAAAAAGCGCTTAACCAGGCGCTGGACGAGTCAACCCTGAGAGAAAAACTGGGTAGGATGGGCAATACTCCATTTGTATTAGAAAAACTAATCCTCCATAACCCCGGAGGTTTAATAATACCTTTCAGTGAGATTAATGAAGCTCGCCGTCAGGGAACGGATAAACTAATTAAACGACGATTGGACAACAACTCCAACATCATAATTCTCCGGGATGAATTCTTGCAGCGCAAGAATATCTATTTTCAGCCGATCCCCAGCCAAACTTATAACCGAAAACCGCTGCTGAGTGTGGCCGTAAGTAACCAGCTGCAGGCTATGAAAGCTTTACAGGCAGGCGCCCACCGGGTATATATTGGCTTGGAAGGACTGGGTACACATAGAAAATTAACCCGCACCGAGATGAAACAGCTGGTTGATTATGGAATTGAACATGACCAGGAGGTGGTCCCCATAATTCCGCCGATTTGCAAGCCAGCCGACCAATATTTTAGGGCAGAACTTAGGGATAGAACCATAAAATACGTAATGGTTGGCAACCTGGGGGCTTTAAAATGGGGACTTGACCAGGCCTTACCGCTTATTGCCGACTATACTTTAAATATTTTTAATCAGCAAACACTTAATTTGTTGTTAAACAATGGGGTACACAGTGCATGCCTTTCACCGGAACTAAATCTTAAACAGTTGCAGGAATTTTATAATTTTGATAAAGTCGAATTGCTGGTTCATGGTGAACTAACCCTTATGATTTCTGAGCAATGTATGCTGTCTGCTGCTGGTGGCGGTGACAGCTCTAAATGTACCGGTGTATGTATTAATCAAAAATATTATATCCGGGATGACCGGGGTTTTGAATTTCCTGTGGAAACTGATGCCAATTGTCGTGCTCATATTTTTAACTCCCGTACCTTGTGTATGATGGATGATTTAGATAAGATAATTAAACTCAAACCAGCGTCAATCAGGATCGAAGCTCGAAGACAAGACGAAAACCAGATATATACGGTAGTGAAGTTATACCGCCGGGCTCTGGATATGTTAAGTAGTTCACAGAAACCTGACTTAAGCGGCTACAAAGAAGAATTGCTTAAGGCGAGCGGGTCAGGATTTACTAAATGTCATTATTATCGTGGGGTATTATAGATGGACAAACAAACGCTGCTAAAGCTGGAATTTGATAAAATACAGCAGCAATTAGCTGCTTTAACCTATTTTGAAGGAGGCCGACAGAAGGCCTTGGCTATCCAACCATTAAATGACCGAACAATGGTTTTAAAAATGCTGGATGAGACAGAGGAGGCCATGGAATTACTGCGTTTCAGCGAACCAGCTTTTCTAAGTTCGGTAAAGCCGGTAAAAAACCACCTGTCCAAAGCCAAGGTCAAAGGTATGCTGTCACCAGGTGAGTTGTCCGATATTTACCACCTGCTTCGGGCATCACGATTAATAGTAAAGTATACCTCCGGTAATACCTGCCGCGAGCTAAAAAAGATTAGTTCCGGAATAACCGAATTTAAAGATTTAGAAAATAAAATTTTTCAAGCAATTGATGAAGAAGGCCTAATCCGTGATGATGCTTCACCACAGCTGCGCACAATTCGTGGTCAGATAGCCAGAAATCGTACCAAGATTAAGGAGTTCCTGCAAAAATTTATTCGCTCCGAAAGCAATCAAAAGATATTACAGGATACCTTAATAACTGAGAGAGACGGACGCTATGTAGTACCTGTAAAACAAGAACATCGTGGTGAAGTAAAAGGTATTGTTCATGATGAGTCTGCCAGCGGGGCAACTATCTTTATAGAACCCCTTCCGGTAGTAGAACATAATAACCGGATACGCAGCCTGCAAGCAGAAGAAAAACGCGAGATTGAACGTATCTTGCGGGAACTGAGCAGTGGAGTGGCAGTTTGTACCGGGGAGCTGACAGCAAATATGGAAATACTTGCTTACCTGGATCTGGTTTTTGCCCGGGCACGGCTGGCTTATAAAATGGATGCCTACCGACCGGAGATTAACGACCATGGTATAATCGAAATCGAAAAAGCCAGACATCCGCTCCTGGGTACCAATGCTGTACCAGTTAATATACAATTGGGGCAGAAGTTTGACATGCTGGTAATTACTGGACCAAACACAGGAGGAAAAACTGTTGTCCTAAAAACCCTGGGCCTGTTGACCATAATGGCCATGAGTGGGTTATTTATTCCTGCTCAGGAGCGCAGTCGAATTTCCTTGTTTGAATCAATTTACGTAGACATTGGTGATGAGCAGAGTATAGAACAATCTTTGAGTACTTTTTCTTCCCATATAAAAAATATTATCGGCATTTTGTCCAAGGTTGACCGGCAATCCCTGGTGCTGTTGGACGAATTGGGCGCTGGAACCGACCCCAGCGAGGGTGCAGCACTGGCAGCAGCAATTTTGGAAGAACTTAAAAAGATCAGGGCCAAGGTTGTTGTTACTACTCACCAAAGCGAGCTCAAAACTTTCGCTTATAAAAACGACCGGGTGGAAAATGCCTGTGTTGAATTTGACCCGGTTACTCTGATGCCCAGTTATGAACTAACCATAGGTATGCCCGGTCAGAGTAATGCTTTCCAAATAGCTTCACGTCTGGGGCTAAACAATAAATTAGTCCAAAGAGCAAAGGAGCTTGTTCCGGAACAGGAAGCGGAGATTGGGAATATGATTCGGCAGATGAAAGAAAGCCGTTACCGGTATGATGCTTCCAGCCGGGAAATTGAAGAATTAAAAAAGGAACTGCTGGCAGAAAGAGAAGCTCTTAAACAGGAAAAAAGGGCTTTTGTTGAAGAACGTACGATGATAGCAGCTAAAGCCAGACAGGAAGCTGACCAATATGTCAGGAGTATCAAGCGCGAGGCTGATGAAGCCATTAAAGAATTAAAGCAGATACTGAAGGATAAAGATAAACCTCCCAAGTGGCACGAGGTTGAAACCAGCCGGCAAAAGCTTAAAAAGCTGGGCAGTAATAATCAGATAATGCCGCCTGCAGCAGTAGTTCCTGAGGACCTTCAGCCAGGTGACTACGTAAAGTTGGTTCACCTCGGACAAAAAGGTTATGTGTTGGAAAAGCCTAATCCACAGGGAAATCTAACTGTACAAGCAGGAATATTAAAGCTCAACGTCAAGAAAGAACAGGTCATTAAGATAGAGGACCCGGAAGAGAAGAAAATGGCCAAAAGCAGAAATTCTTTCCTGGAAAAGGCGCGTACTATTTCACCCGAAATCGATATACGGGGGAATTTGGCCGAGGAAGCTTTGCAGATTGTGGAAAAGTATATAGATGATGCCTACCTGGTAGGTTTGCCCAGCGTAAGGGTAATCCATGGAAAAGGAACTGGAGCACTGCGGACGGCTGTCCGCAATTACCTGCAGGGTCATAAGTGTGTAAAGGCTTTCCGGGATGGTTTGCGGGAAGAAGGGGGCTTCGGGGTAACGGTAATAGAATTAAAATAGCAGAAAAAATTTAAAACCCCGGATGGGAGTTACAAATCCCATCCGGGGTTTTTTTTATCTTAGGTCATTTATAATATCACGTGCCTTTTTATGTTTTACACGATGTTCGTCTATTGAACACTGGGGCAGATTATGGCCGGGTTCAAGTATTATCTCTTCCCGGTATTCTTCAGGGCAGCCACCAGATTGGGCTGGATTGGGTATGTTGGCTTTATACAGCTTTCCTTCATGGCGGGGGTCACGGCAGACTATAACCCGGTTTTTAAACATTCCCGATAAATCAAAACTGGTATGAATATCACAATCTTCCGTAGGAACCTTATCCGGGTCAATACTATTTTTATCCGTCTTTACCAATGATCTTAATTCCGGATTAGGACAATATTTTCCGGCCAGTTTCCCGGATTCCGGGCAAATGGCTACCACCTGATGAATATCACAGGTTTCCTTTGGGGCGAACTGTTTAACACAATACTCTGTCCTAATATTATCCTGGGGACACGATTCAGAAATCAGTTTGCCCGATTTGGTACATATGGAAATCTGAATAATATCCTTTGGTCTCTGCTGAGGGGTGACCTTTTTTAACTTCAGGGCTTCTTGCATCATAGATTTCCAGAGCAGCGCAGGATAACCGCCGCCGTAAATATCATTCATGGTATATTCCTTATCATATCCCATCCAGACGGCACCGGAAAACCCGGGGACAAATCCGCAAAACCAGGAATCCCGGTATTCTTCAGAGGTACCAGTTTTGCCGGCAGTCATTACGCCGGGTATCCTGGCCTTGGTTCCGGTACCTGAGGTAACCACTGATTGCAGCATACTGCTCATTAGCCAGGACGTTTCCTCTGACATCACCCGCCGGTAGTCGGATTTGAATTTGTACAGTTCTACACCATCACTATCAAGAATTTTGGTAATAAAATGAGGTTTAACATATACTCCGCTGTTACCAAAAGCTCCGTAGGCAGCAGCCATCTGCAAGGGGGTAGCCCCCTTGGTCAATCCGCCGAGGGATAGCGGAGCCAGTGCCAAATCATTTTTGCCTCTGGTATCAACTAATTCCAGACCCAGTGATTTGGCAAACTTGTAACCGCTCTTGATACCTATCTGATCAAGCAACTGAACAGAATAAGTATTGATGGAATATTGGACAGCGGTACGCATAGATATAAAGCCGCGGTAACGATGATCATAATTCTCCGGTTTCCAAACCGTGCCACCAACCTTATAGGAGAGCGGAGCATCATCAAGAACATAATAAGGCATAAATCCTTGTTCCAGAGCCGGTCCATATACCGCCAAAGGCTTTATTGACGAGCCGGGCTGCCGGTAAGCATCAATTGCCCGGTTAAAACCACGTTGCTGTTCATATTCTCTCCCGCCCAAAATGGCCTTTACTTCGCCATTGGTGTCATCAACAATGGCCATACCTACCTGGATTTTCTGACCGTTCTTGCTTTCACTGGGGAAATTCGCAGGATTTGCTGCCAACTCCTCGGCATGTTCCTGCATGTTGGCATTCATGGTAGTGTAAATTTCTAATCCGGCACGGTAGAGTGCACTGTTGGGATCATCTTTATACTCATCTATAGTACCGAGAATATCCAATGCTTCTTCAATAACCGCATCAGTAAAAAATCCATACTTGGCTGCGCTATTATGAACCTTTTGAAAATGTAGGGGCTTTTCGTAGGCAGCATCTGCCGTTTGCTGATCAATAAAACCACAATGGACCATACTATTGAGTACTTGCTTTTGTCTCGCCTTGGCACGGTCATAATACTGGAATGGGTAATAATTATTGGGGCTTTGGACCAGTCCGGCTAATAGTGCCGATTCCTCTAAAGTCAGCTCACTGACATCCTTCCCGAAAAAGGTCTTGGATGCGGCTTGTACCCCATATGAACTACCCCCAAAACATATTTTGTTCATATACATGGTTAAAATCTCATCTTTAGAGAAATTGAACTCCAGTTTGTAAGCGAGAATAATTTCCTTAAGTTTTCTTTCGAAACGCTTATCTGCAGTTAAAAAAGCGTTTCGGGCCAGTTGCTGGGTAATAGTACTGGCACCCTGCCCGGTTAAATCACCGGAGCGCACATTACTAAGTGCTGCCCTTATGATACCCTTGTAGTTAACCCCGTGGTGGGAATAAAAATCTTGATCCTCAATGGCTACAAAAGCGTTTATCAAGTCCTGTGGGACTTGGTCTAATTCGACATCACTGCGGTTTTCACCGGCATGTAAGGTTGCAAACACTTCACCTTTGTCATCCAGGAGAGTTGTGGCATTGGCACCGGTAAGTTGCTGAGGATCCCACGCCGGCAAACTGAGCGAGGCATAAACAAGTGTTCCCATCAGGGTTGCGGTTCCAATTAAAATAATTAGTCCGATAATTTTTAGCAACTGCTGTGATTTAAACTTTGGGCGGGATTTTTTTCCCCGTCTTTTTGTAGACATAATCTTAACTCCTTTTGAAATACATCATTATTTTTAATTAGACAGTTAGTCACAAAATCCTTCTAGGATATATAGGAAGGGTCATAATAAACCGGCTAGATGAGGAAACATATTCCTAATATGTCTTAATTATATGGCTTCCGGCTCTAATTATTGCATATGAGCAATTTAGTATGCTATCATTTTCTTTGGCAAGGGGGTTATTTTGTGACTGATAATATTCAAAAAGAGGCGCAAAGACAATTGGAACTTATCCGCCGCGGTGTAGCGGAGATAGTGCCGGAGGCTGAACTGATCGGGAAGATTATCAAATCTTTGCAGGAAAACCGGCCCTTAAAAATTAAGCTTGGTCTAGACCCGACTGCCCCAGATATTCACCTTGGACATACGGTAGTTCTTAACAAACTAAGACAATTTCAGGATTTGGGACATGAAGTTCATCTGATTATCGGAGACTTTACCGGCCGAATTGGAGACCCAAGCGGCAAATCGGAAACGCGCAAACAACTTAGTGAAGAAGAAGTTAAGATCAATGCTCAAACTTATCAACAACAAATCTATAAAGTACTTGATAGGAACAAAACTATTATTCATTACAACAGCGAATGGTTAATGCCTCTTAACCTGGTTGATGTATTACAGCTGGCGGGTAAGTATACGGTAGCCCGGATGATGGAAAGAGACGATTTCAGTAAACGTTATAGAGAAGGATTACCCATCGGTATTCATGAATTCATGTATCCTCTAATGCAGGGTTATGATTCAGTTGCATTGCAGGCTGATGTGGAACTGGGGGGTACTGATCAAAAATTCAATCTTCTTGTGGGCAGAAATCTGCTTAAGGAATACGGCTACGAGCCTCAAGTAGCTCTAATGATGCCTATACTTGAAGGTACTGACGGTATTCACAAGATGAGTAAAAGCCTGGGTAATTACATAGGCGTTAACGAGGAACCGTATGAAATGTTTGGCAAGACCATGTCCATACCTGATGAACTGATAACCAGATATTTTGAACTGGTTACCCGGGTCCCCATGGAAGAAATAAAAGATATGGACAGCAAAATGGCCGATGGTCAGTTAAATCCACGGGATGCCAAGATAAGATTAGCCCGTGAAATTATTACTACTTACCATAGTGAAAATGATGCTGATGAAGCTGAGCAGAAGTTTCGGTTGGTTTTTTCCAAAGGTGACATTCCCCAGGATATTCCCGAAATCGTTGTAAAAGAAAAAGAAACCTGGTTACCGAAATTGCTAAATGATATAGGTATGGTTGACTCTACCAGCAATGGCAGAAGAATGCTAAAACAAGGCGGGGTTAAGATTAATGGTGCTAAATACACCGATGAAAATATAGTTCTGGAAGATGGAATGGTTGTTCAGGTTGGAAAAAGAAAATTTGTAAAAGTAAAACTTTAATGATTAAGGAAGGACCACCATTATGGTGGTCCTAAATCTTCATAAGGGCTCTTATCATTTCGTCTCCATGGCCTTCGTAGAAGATAGCATATCCTCTTACGTTGCTAAACTCCGGAGAAACCAAATAGATAAAGGTAAACCCGGCATCCTCAAGTTCAGTACGGGTTTTTTTACGCAATATACCCAGGTGCTTGTCATTTATTTGGTTGCTTCTGCAATAAATTTCTTTGCCCTTGCTCCCATAGAGCACCGTGGCTACCAATGTACGTGAAATCTTTTATCACTCCTAAACAGTATAAAATTAACAAAAAGCCAGTACCATTCGAGTACTGGCTTAATTACATATTTGGTAGCCCTAAGGGGAATCGAACCCCTGTTTCCGCCTTGAGAGGGCGGCGTCCTGGACCGCTAGACGATAGGGCCAAATGGCTGCCGGACAAGGATTCGAACCCTGGCGAACTGATCCAGAGTCAGTCGTGCTACCACTACACCATCCGGCAGCAACGGATTACTCAATCCGTGCGTTAATCATTATAATACAGGTAACAACGAATGTCAAAGGGTTATGCAATAAAACTTATTGCTTTAACAATCCGTTCCCTACAAGTATCCCGACCCAATAATTCCATAACCTCAAATAAACCGGGAGTCATGGTTCGTCCGGATAAAGCCAGACGGGTAGGATGTATAAGCTCGGAAGCCTTTATACTCATTAAATCGGCCTTATTTCTAAAATCGGCCTCCAAATCAGCAGCCTCAAATTCATTGACCGAGTTAACAACTTCCAGAGCAGCACTTAGTTTCTCTGCTGCCCCGGGACGGTGAAAGTATTTTTTGGCACCTTTCTCGTCATAAGCTGAGACCGGATTGAAAAAGTACTCGGCCAGATCCAGAATCTCGTACAGTGTTTTGGCGCGACTGCGTACCAGGTCCACTACCCGGGTAAAATACTCACGGTTCGTATCAGTCAGCCATCCCTTTGCCCGGGCAGAGTCAGCAATAAGGTCAACAATGGTCTCAATACTTGCTTCATCAATATAGTGCCCATTCATCCAGGTTAGTTTGGTTGTATCATATATGGCCGCAGATTTGGAAACATTTAATAAATCAAATCCGGCTATCATATCAGCAACACTCATAATGTCCGCATCACTGCCCGGTGACCACCCCAGAAGTGCCAGGTAGTTAACTAAAGACTGGGGCAAATAACCCTGCTCCCTGAATTCCTGTACAGAAGTGGCACCGTGCCGCTTCGATAATTTACTTCGATCAGGAGCCAGTATCATAGAAACGTGGGCAAATTGCGGTGCTTTAATGTTAAGAGCGTTATAAATTAATAACTGTTTGGGCGTATTGGAAAGATGTTCTTCAGCCCTGATAACGTGACTAATTTTCATTAAGTAATCATCAATTACCACTGCCAAATTGTAGGTAGGCCAGCCATCAGATTTGGCAATTATAAAATCATCCTGAAGACTATTATCAAACTCGACATCACCCCGGATAAGGTCATGGACCACCGTTATTCCGGTATTTGGTACCTTCAACCGAACCACCGGCTGTGCTCCCCGGGCAAGCAAATCATTAATTTCTGCTGTGGTCAAAGACTTGCAGGTACCGGCGTATCTGTAGTTAGTTTTCTTTCTTTCTGCTTCCAGCCGCTCTGATTTTAACTGCTCTGCAGAACAAAAACAGTAATAAGCTTTTCCCTCCTCGAGAAGCTGGTGGATATATTTTTGATATAACGGCAAACGCTCACTCTGGCGATAGGGGCCGTATGGGCCACCTTTCAAGGGGCCTTCATCCCAATCAATACCCAGCCACTCCAGTCCATCTATAATGCCCCGGGCTGAGTCTTCAGTAGACCTGTTGGTATCTGTATCTTCGAGACGTAAAATAAATTTTCCACTCCGGTTGCGGGCAAAAAGCCAGTTAAACAAGGCTGTTCTAGCACCGCCAATATGTAAAGTCCCGGTGGGGCTGGGGGCAAATCTTACTCTAACCTCTTCCAAGTTATATCTACTCCTTTACGGGGAAATTCCCCAGAATTTAGCTGCCAATATTTCTATTAAATATTATCCCATCCGCTAACTATTTTCAAAATATTACTCCCGGGAGGGACCAGCTAACCTAACTAGTGGATTAAGTTTAATCAAAAAGTGTGCACCTTACGTATACACTTTTCATATATATAAGTGCGGGGGTGACACCATGTACCGTACTAAAATAAATTGGGGACTTATTTTATTCCTTCTTATTTTAATTTCATGCACAGTAGTATTTTTCCTGATAGATTTCCGACTAAAAGCTAGTATATTAGAGATTGCCAGGTCAAAAGCACAAATATCCGGAGTAGAAACAATCAATAGAGTTGTAAATAATAAAATAGTATCGAAGATTGAATATAAAGATATTGTATATATTCATAAAGACAACAACGGGAGAGTTGTTCTTATTCAGCCTAACACCTTAAAACTTAATCAAATTATGGCCACTACTACTGAAGAAGTAACTGCCTCTCTGGGTAAGATGAGTGAACAGACATTTTCCATACCGTTGGGCCAACTGACCGGGATTAGAATTTTTGCCGGGTACGGGCCCCGCATCGAGGTAAAAACAATTCCCACCGGACAAGTACGGGTTGATGTCCTCGATAAGTTTGATCAAGCGGGGATAAACCAGACTCGTCACCTTATATTCCTTAAGGTAATCAGTGATATAAAAGTAGCGGTTCCTTTTATGGATAAACCGGTAAAAGTACTTGCAACAATACCTCTGGCGGAAACCATTATTGTTGGAAACGTTCCTGATACTTACGTTAACATAAAAGGAGCCAATGATTTACTGGAGAGTATGATGAAAGGCGGCACCTAGTTCATCAGCTTTTATGACTTTGACGGTAACAAATTAATAATTTTATGCTATATCAACTTGACATACTTCATTGGGCATGATAATATAACTCTTGCGCGCGGCACGGAAGTGCAGCGGCAGATGCTCTTGATAAAACCAAACAGCAAAGACTAAAAGTGCGAAAAAAATTGATTTCATGGAACAGGGATTACCCGGTGACCGGGAAAGTCTCTAGAA
>JBMNOY010000060.1:0-13723 GCA_050943315.1 Syntrophomonadaceae bacterium | reverse complement strand
TGCAGTTTTCTACTTTAATACTGTTCTCACCGCCGCCCTTCACAGTAGTGGTGCCTTTAACAGTTACGTTTTTAAGGGTTACATCACCTTCACCAACACTCTCAGCAATTAAGAGGTTGCCGGTAATCTCGGTGTTCTGTAGTACAACCCCGGGGGCACTGATGGTAACATTACCCTCTACAGTAGCTTTGCCGGTCTCCGGTCCATATGTACCTGCTTTGTCATAGGTAGTTGTGGGAGCTATAACAGCCATTGAACGGCTTAACATAATGACTGCTTCAGCTCTGGTTATGGAATTTGTCGCCTTGAAGGTTCCATCCGGGTAACCGCTTATGCAACCGGCCTTAGCTACGGCAGCAATAGCATTTTTACTCCATGTGGGTATGCTGGCAGCATCGGTAAAGTTCAAGGGAATATCACCGGTTGTATCCAATTGCAGCGCGCGGGCAATCATGGCCGCTGCTTCTTGACGGCTGATTTGATTGTTGGGTTTCATACTGCCATCCTGATAACCTGAAATGTATCCGGCAGCTTTGGCCTTCGCCACTTCCGGTGCGTACCAAGCATCAGCCGGGACATCACTATAGTCTATGTTGGCAGTATTAGTGAAGGAGAAAGCTCGGTTGGCCATTACCATAAATTCTACCCTGGTAACCGGATTGTCGGGTTTAAAGGTATTATCCGGATAACCAGATACAACATTTTGTTCTACCAGACTTTCAATTTGGCTCTGGGCCCAGTGTCCAGAGACATCGCTCAAGGTGATAGCAGCATATGCTTGTGTTGTACCAAAGCCAGCACAGATAGTTAATGCAAAGACTGCCAGGACCAGGTAAGTAAGACTCCTGTACTTTAACAAAATTATCCCTCCTACATTTCAATTTGTATGTTAATAGCCATAATAGCCCAAGCATTTATCATTAATCCCACGTATGCTTTATGTGCTGGATTACGGCTAACAACATTGATAGAACACGTGAGTTGCATGGAATTAACTCTTTAGCCGGGCTTATTACCACCCCCAATTAGTTAGACATCTTCGACGATATGACAAAAAGCTGAGGTACTACCGTGTAAATTTTTACATGTTTTTACCCTTTTCGTATGGATATTTATAATCCTGGTATAAAACCCCATGCTCAGTATAACAAAAAAATAATACTTAAACAATAGAATATTTTATAAATCTAGGTTTAGAGTACTAAGTCTCCGCCACAATGGTTTAATATGGGACCTTCGGTTCGTTAGAAATATACCACTCTTGGGGCTAGCGGGCAAAAGAACCGTCCCCGTGCCCGCGTACCCGTCTGTATGCTCTGGTGGTTATTGGTAGACGTTGGGTTCTACTTTGTTGTGGCCCTGGTCGGGGTGGTTGAGGCCGTTTAGGGCGGGGCCTTCGACCAGGTTGCCTTCGTAGGTAAACCGGGAGCCGTGGCAGGGGCAATCCCAGGTTGTCTCTGCCTCATTCCAGGAGAGCTCGCAGCCCAGGTGAGGACAGGTTATATCGACGACATGAAGAAGTCCGTTTTCGTCCCGGTAGGCTCCTACTTTTTGATCATCTACCTTTATAACATTGGCTTCCCCTACTGCGATCTGAGCATTGTCCAGTGCCGGTTTCAGCTTGCCGGATATATAGTTTACTGCTACATTGGCATTCTGTACAATCAGGTTGCCGGTGGAAGCCAAATTGAAGCGGGAGGGGTTGTAAACCGGGGCCCAGGGGCTTTCCCCTTTGGTGATTAAATCTTTTATTATGGTGGCCGCGACCGTACTGTTAGTCATACCCCATTTGCCGAAACCGGTAGCTACATATAATTTTTGACTGCGGGAAGTAAGGTAACCTACATAGGGAACCCCATCCAGGGTCATGCAATCCTGGGTTGACCAGCGGTAGGGTATATTTATGACATCGAAGTTAGTTTGGGCAAAATCAATCAGATTTTTGTAATGGGAGTTGGTGTTGGGGGATTGGCCGCTTTTGTGATGTTCCCCGCCAATCAGTATTAGTTCCCCATCAGCACATTTTTGCGTCCTTAAGGAGCGCGCCGGGTCCTCGGCACTTATGAACATGCCTTCAGGATATTTGCCGGTGGCGGTTATAGCCACCACATAGGATTTCTCCTGCCAGACCCGGGCAAAATATAAGCCACCGCCATCAAAAAAGGGATAGTGGGAGGCTATTATTACTGCTGACGATTCTATTTTCTTGCCATCCCGGGTTACCACTGTGCAGGATTTATCTTCTTCGATATTTATAGCCTGGGTGTTCTCAAATATATGACTGCCGGCATCTGTTATTACCGGCAACAGGGCCTGAAGATATTTGAGGGGATGAAACTGGGCTTGCTCCTCAAAACACAGGGCGGCTTTTACTGCAAAGGGCAGGGATACTTCTTCGGTAACGGAAGCCTTTATACCGAAATCTTTGGCCACCTGGGCCTCTTCCTCGATTTGTGGGACATACTTGTCCTGCTGGGTGTAGACGTAAGCAGTCCGCGGTTCAAAATCACAGTCGATATTGTTTTCCTTGATAATATCAGCGATGGTCCTGATAGCTTTTTCGTTGGCATCGGCATATTGCTGAGCCAATTCACTGCCCAGCTCCCTTTTTAAGCGGGCGTAAATCAGTTCGTGCTGGGAGGTTATTTTCGCCGTGGTATGGCCGGTTGTGCCGTGAAGGATGCGGTCCCCTTCCACAACTGCTACTTTTAAGCCCTCTTTTACCAGCATATAGGCCGCCGTGATGCCGGTCATGCCACCGCCTACGATGGCAATATCGACTTTGATATCCTCATTTAAAACCGGATAATTGGTTTCCGGGGTAGAGGCTATCCAGTATGGGTTGGGCGGATTTCTGAATTCCAGGTTGTTTCCTATTATTTCAATCACCCCATTTTGTATTTTATTGAGATCCTGGGCCCTGGGCTGAGAAGCCTTTCTGC
Organism: Syntrophomonadaceae bacterium; assembly: GCA_050943315.1. Lineage (GTDB taxonomy): Bacteria > Bacillota > Syntrophomonadia > Syntrophomonadales > Syntrophomonadaceae > JBDKUD01. The sequence continues at coordinate 10,781 of JBMNOY010000060.1, read as the reverse complement.
AAATCCTGCAGATTGCTCATGACTATTTCGGCTTTTATCAAAACCGGGTCGATTTCATGGCTCATTATAGCCTCCGCCAGGTCCTCAATGGAATATTCGCTGCGGTTCAACAGTTTTTGATCCTGTCCCTGGGCCTGGCTTTTCAGGTAACCCCAGTATTTTTGCATCAGCGGAATATGTTCTTCGGCAGCCGTCCAGTTCATTTTGCCGGCTTCAATAACTGCGGTCATAACCTCATATTTGGTCTGGAAATATTCTGGCGGGATGGAGCCATCAAATATCCGCACCAGGTCAGCATAAGTTCCGTAGAGTTCAGTGGCTGCCTCTAAGCTCTCCTCTTTCTGCTGCCTGCTTATGGCCAGGGTCAGCTTCTCCAGTGACTGTTCAAAAGCATCCCGGGCGGGAATTCCCAGCCCAGCCTTAACCGCCTCCGGTTCCAGGCTGTTCCAGCTGCGATGGAGGTTTTTTAGAGCTGTCTGTTCTTTTTGCCAGTTGTTCATTTGATTCTGGGCCGAAGCCTGACCGCCAGACTGCTGCTGTTGGCCCTGCTGGGACTGGCCCTGTCCCTCCTGCCCCCCTTGTTCCCCTTGCTGATTTTGGCCGCTCATGCGGGTATTTTTCTGCAGGTTGGATGTCCGGGTCATTATTATCTTTTGTTCCACCCCGGCAATAATTTGTTCTAAATCTGTAAGTATGCTTTTCATTTCCTTGGGAGTCTTTGGCTTCTGCTGGGAAGTACCCTTAAGCTTTTGTTCAACTGGTTTTTTGTTCCCCCCGGAACAGCCCGGCAATCCCAGAATGGCTATTACCAGAAGGCAAATAGAAAATGTCTTAAATGCTGATTTGCTCATTTAACCACCTCGCTATACAAGTCTTAGGTTTTCCAGAATTGTCAGGAATAATTCACGCTTGGGATGCGGGGGCAGGGGGACGGTTTTTTGGAAGCACGGGGACGGTTCTCTTGCTTCCTTTTCCAGAAGGAAGCAAGAGAACCGTCCCCGTGCTTCCAACCGTCCCTCTCTTCGCGCCTTGCTATAGGTAGCGTTTGTGGAGTTTTTCCAGGAATTTGTGGGTGGGGAAGTCTTTAGGGACATAGGTGCCCTGGATGGGGTCATACTGGTAGCGGCGCTTGAATTCTATTGTGTTATAGGATATTTTCTCCAGCCATTTTACCAGGTAGTCAACCTCTTCACGGGTGTTGTAAGCACCCAGGCTTACCCTTACCATGCCAGGCAGTTTATCCACCTGGTTCTCCTCGTAGTATTTGAGGTGCCGGCTGTCTTCGGCTTCTCCCAGCAGTTTGCGAACGTAGTTTTGGGCACAGAAGCAGCCGGTGCGGGTTCCGATGCCGGCCTCGAAGCACAGGACTGCGCCCACCAGGGCGTGGGATATCCCCTTGATGTTAAAGCTTATAACCCCTACCCGGGGGAAACTGCCATATACAGTTACATTTCTTAAGGAGCGTATTCGATTATAAGCATAGCCGGTTAATTCCTGTTCGTATTTCTCGATTACATCCATTCCCAGCTTGTCAAGGTATTCCAGGGTCTTAGCCAGGGCATAGGTTCCGGTTACATTGGGTGAACCGGCTTCTTCCTTGTCGGGCGGGTCAGCCCAGTGGACTTTATCTTTCATTACTATTTTTACGGTGCCTCCGCCCTGGTACTCGGGGTCGTGACCGGCGAAGGTTTCTTTCGGTGCTATTAAAACCCCGGCTCCGAAGGGAGCGTATATTTTATGGCCGGAAAAGGCCAGGAAATCAATATGCTGGGGGTCGGAATGAGGTTTCAGCTTGAAGCAGCGGTGGGGTATGAGCTGGGCACCGTCCACCAATATGCGGCAGCCGTACTCATGCGCCATTTCCGCCAGAAAATGCACGTGATTGACATGTCCGGTGACATTGGAGGCTCCACATACAGCCAGCAGTTTTACATGGGGATAGTTCTGGTGTAACAGCTGACGTACATTTTCCAAATCCAGTTCCCCACGCTGATTAATCCCGGCATATTTTACGGTAGACCGGGCTCTCCAGGGCAGATCATTGGAGTGATGCTCCATATCGGTAGTTATTACAATATCAGAGGGACGCAGCTTAAGCCGGTAGGATAGTTTGTTAATGGCTTCGGTGGTGTTTTTTAACATCACCACACAATCTTTGCCCGGGTCCGCACCCACGAAATTTCCTATTATATCATGACAGTGGTTGTAGATTTTGGTGCTCAAAATGGATTTATATCCGGTACCGCGATGAACTCCTGAATACCATTTCAGATATTGGTTGAGATTTTTTACTACCGGAGCCAAAGCCGGAGTACTGGCCGCATTATCTAAATAAGTATATTTGGTTTTACGGTGCCAGGGAACAGGTACCTTTTCATTGATGCCGACAATATTTCTACGCAGTATGCGTATTTCGGCAGGTTTATCATTGGTAAACATTTTACACCCTTTCCGTTCACATTCTATATATAATATGAATAGGGATGTGTTAAGTTTACCAAATATAGTAAAAAAATTGTGGTATATTTTAGATAAACAGTTGTATATTTGCCTCTGCTGCATCTTGCAGGTAATCGCCTACTTCAATCACTTCGATACCGGGAAGCATTTCTTCGGCGGAAAATCCCATTATCTCCATGGATAGTTTACAGGCACAGAATCTTACCTCTTTTTTCCGGGCCCCAGCTAAAAAGTCCTTTAGATGCGGGGTCTTTTGTTTGTCCATCATATCTAATAACATGGTTTTGCCCATCCCGGCCAAGTTCATTTTGGACAGGGGAAGCTGCTCCGGTCCGGCCGGGGTGAATGAAGAAAACATTTTTTCATAAACATCTTTATCATCTGATTTCATTTTGTCCGGATCCCTTAAGATTAACAGCCCCCAAAAAGCACAGAATATGGTTACCGTCATCCCCATGTCGCGGGCGCCGTTGGCCAGAATAAAGGCCGCCAGACATTTATCATAATCTCCGCTGAATAGCAGTATATTCAGATGTTTTTGCTTCTCTTCCACTTTACTGACCTCCCTGACATTGAAGTTTATTACACTAGTTAGGTTGTACTTAATATGACAATGTATGCATAAATAACCCGGGCTGTTGTTCGGTTTGCGTGGCGTATCTTGCATAACCTTGCCGTATACCCTAAAATAAATGGTAGAATATGCTTGGGGAGGGGATATTTTGGCGGTAAAGCTCGTAACTGATAGCACTTCTTACCTGGACGAAGACACCCGACGGGATCTCGATATCACCACCGTTTTACTCAGTGTTCATTTTCCGGATGAATCCTTTGATGAAACTGCGGTTCCCCATGATTATATTTACCAAAAGATTGCCCGTGATAATACTATCCCCACTTCTTCCCAGCCAACCCTGGGGCAGATTTATGATGTTTTTAAAGAAATAGTAGCCCGCGGCGAGGAGGTTCTGGGTATTTTTTTGTCAGCGCGGATGAGCGGTACTTATGAATCGGCTTTGAGTGCCCGGGAGATGATTATGGAAGAATACCCCCAGGCACGTATTGAGATATTTGATTCTCAGACTAATTGTATGGCGTTGGGAATTCAGGTTATCGAGGCTGCCCTGGCTGCCAAAGCCGGGAAAAAGATGGAGGAAATAATTGAAATAACCCGTCATATAAAGGAAAAAGTTCGTTTTTATTTTGTCCCTGCTTCCCTGGAATATCTGATCAAAGGAGGAAGAATTGGCGGCGCCTCCGCATTAATCGGCAATCTTTTGCAGATCAGGCCCATCCTCTATGTAAATGACGGCATGACTGATGTGTTTGAACGGATAAGAGGTACCCGTAAGGCCATTCAGCGTATGATAAGTGTTTTGAATGAAGATGCCCGCAAGTATGGCTTGAAGCATTTATTGGTTCATCATATTAATGATGATAAGCAGGGCAGTGAGCTGGCCGCCGCCTTAAGCCAGCAGTTTAACCGCCAGGTTCCCGCCCTGGCTATTGGGCCGGTAATCGGATTACATGTGGGCCCGGGGGCTGTGGGCATTGTTTATGCTACGGAAAATTAACCACGACCTAATAGAATAGATAAATCGCTGGCAATCCCGTACCCTTTAACAAAAGTACGGGGTTGCTTATTTTATGGTATTACTCTTTAGATAGTCGGGGTAGGTTCTACCGGTTGTGGTTTAGGGGTGATGGTGAGTACTGGTTCTGCATTTTCATCTGCTGATACAGGTTGAGCATATATAGCTCCGGAACTTGGTTCCCAGGAGACTGTTAAGCCCATAGCTTCGCAGCTGGAGCGCACGGGAAGCATGGTTTGGCAGTCAATTATCTGCGCCGGCACCCCCATCGCAGCTGTTTGCCCGTTTATAATCACCTGGGGCTGGTCAACAGGTACGCTGACCATGGTATTTCCCCAATAAATTTCAGCCATCTGGGCATCAGTATTCCAGCCAACAGTGGCTCCTATACCCTCAGCAAATACCCTTAGGGGAGTAAAAGAAACGTTATGATCAAAAACCAACCGGGTATCAATGTCAAATGGCTGCTCATTGAGGGTTATAGTTATATTGCAGTTCTGCTCAGGTAATACCCGGTTAACGGTCATAATCAGGTTATCGTTTTCCACTTTGCCTTCAATCATTAAGGTATCATCAGTGTTATTCATAAAACGGTAGTCTTCGATGCCATAAACCACGGCAGCATCCTCACCCTGCTGCAAATAGCTGGTCGGGCTGCTATGATCATGGCGCTCCAGTACTGTAAGGCCGGCTGCTTTGACAGCCTGGTGCAGGATACTGGAGGTCATGCAAACCCCTCCGCCAACACCATTTACCAGTTTACCGTTTTCGCCAAACATCAGCCCTTCGGTAAAGCCTCGTTCGGTAGTCCGGATACCGACAGATTTGTTATAGGAAAAGATACTCCCCGGGGCTATGGTAGTGCCATTAAGGAGGCTGGCGGCCAATGCTGCGTTTTTGCCGTTATTTTCCGAAACGGCGTTTAGGAGTGATATCTGGTAGGATCCTAAGGGTATGAGAGCAGCCTGTACCGGCCAGGTAAGAGCAATTAGAAACATAAGTGCGAGAACCATGGTTTTTTTCATGAACTTATCCCCCTCCTGGATTAAATCAAAGGCAATTATTTGTAAATACTGGTATAAACCCATTTTCTACCCAAAAGTTTTTGATTTCGCCCTCGGATTCCATTATATACTATAAGACCGGTTTATTGAGGTATTTTTCGGTAATAACCGTTATTTATGTGTCGAAAAACGGGTGAAAAGCAAGAAATAGATGTGGTTCACTAGTAGACAAAAAAAAGCGCAGCTGCCGCAACAGCTGCGTGAAAAATATGTTATGGGTTAAGGTTTCGAGGTAAAATATACGGGTTTAACTAGTTACTACCCGCAAAGCTGATTTCGGTTGTATACCATTCACCATCCTCATAGATAAGGAAGGTGTGTTTGCCACTCTGCTGGTTGCTGGTTTTAAACCAGAGAGTTGAGTCGGTGTTGGCGGTCAGTTCTACTACTGTTCCGTCAGGCCTAATCTGATACATTTTACTGAATTCGGAGAGGTCCAAGTCCCCAATACGATATTCTATATATTCGCTGCCATTATGTTCACCGGTATTACCAGTTAAATGAGCGTCAATCTTCTCCGGAGCGGTCCACTCCAGAGTGGCTGAATAGGAATCACCGTTTTCTAATTCTACTTCCAGCAGGTAAGAACCACTTTCCTTTTGAACATTGAACCAGAGGGTAGAATCTTCATTGGGGATAAGGGTAACCGGATCTTCATCATCCTTGGTCATGGTAATGCTTTCAACATTATCTTCATCAATATCGATTTTGTCTCCGTCAGCGATGAGTTCGAATTCTTGATATACCTTATTATCGTTTATACCGATATTGCCGGTAGCTTCCAGAGTGGCATCGGTAGTATCTATTTTCTCCACAACGGTTACTTTGCAACTGGCTGATTTGGTTACACCGTCTTTGGTGGCAGTGGCGGTTATGGTTACTTTGCCGACTAAATCATCGGCAGCAGTTACTACACCGTTTTTAACTGTGGCCAGTTCAGGGTTGCTGCTGGACCAGGTAACATCGTCATCAGTAGTGCCATCAGCATATTTTACGGTGGCCTTCAGGGTTATGGATTTGCCCTGTTCTACTGTGGCAGTTTCGGGCAAAGTAACTGATTCAATGACTGTGTCACCCAGAATCCGTTCCAGGATAGCGGCTATTTCCGCCCGGGTTATAGCACAGTTGGGGTTGAATTTTCCATCCGGGGTGCCGAAAATAATACCTTCTTGATATAGAGCCAGGATATAGCCCACATCTTCCTTCGAAATCAGGATTCCGTCCTTAAAGGGCAATTCATCGATATCTACCGGTTCCAGGCCAATGGCTTTGGCAATCCAGACAGCGGTTTGAGCTCTGGTGGCCTGGACATGGGAGTGAAAACGATTAAGATTAATAACCTTCATTTTGAGGGCCTTTTTAACTGAGTCCCTGACCCAGGCGGGTACATCCTCAAGGTTCTCATCATCGTCATCATCGGTATCTTCGTAAATATCTTCATCATAATCGGCTAGACGAGCTACCAGGGCGATAATTTCAGCCTGGGTTATGTCCTTATCCGGCTTGAAGGTTCCATCCGGATACCCGCTGAACAGCCCAACGGCATAAACCACATTAATGGAAGGTGCTGCCCAGTGATTGTTAACATCCTTAAACCAGGACTGTTTTTGGCTCTTTTTCATGTTCTGCATTTGTTTTTTGAATTGCTGCTGCAATTGCTTTTGAATCTTAACTTTTTGATGGGCACTGGGCTGCGAGGCTTTTTGCTTTGGCTGTTTTTTTACCTGTGCCTTTTTCTCCTGCTGGGCTTTAACCTGCTTGACCTCTTTGCCGGCCTTAAGGTTATCCTTTTTCTGCACTTGCTGCACCTTGTCAGTCTTTTTGGCAAATGAATGTTCATTTCCCGTACTGGCCATACAGGTAGCTGTAAAAGCAAGCACAATAAATAAGGCCGCCAAAATGGTCAGAGTCTTCTTCATAAACATTCCTCCTTTTCTCTGTGTTATCTATATATACGCAACCTGCCAGGATATATTTGGGGTAAGTGGGAGCAGCGGTGGAGAGATGCGGGGGGCGGGTGGATGAAACAAGGGGACGGTTCTTGTGTCACACTTTTGTGTGACACAAGAACCGTCCCCTTGTTTCATCCACCCGTCCCCGCGCCGCTGCGGAGTCCCCGTCCCTGCTATTGCAATTAATTGTATTATGTGTCATAGTACAGTATATACGAAAGGAGGATGTCATGTTTGAATTGGACTTGCGCAGTCGGGAACCGATTTATGAGCAGTTAGTCGCGAAGTTTAAGCAGTTGATTATCAGCCGGGTCTTAAAGCCTGACCAACAGCTGCCTCCAGTAAGGGTTTTAGCTGGGGATTTGACGGTTAATCCCAACACTATTCAAAAGGCTTACCGGGAGCTGGAATACCAGGGTTATATTTATTCTCTGCCTGGTAAGGGGCACTTTGTTCAGGCAGCCGTTTCCGAACCGAAAACAGCCCAGCTTAAGAAATTGGAGCAGGAGTTGTTAAGAATCGTGGCCGAAATGAAGTATTGGGGCCTGAGCCAGGATGACATTTTAACCCTGATTCGGGATACCGAAGCTAATAAAGGAGGTAGTGAGGCAAATGATTGAGGTTACTAATGTAAGCAAGTCTTTTGCGGCTCTGGAGGCTTTGCAGGGGGTCACCCTAACGGTTAATAAAGGCTCTATTTATGGTCTAGTAGGTTCCAATGGGGCAGGCAAGACCACATTGCTGAAGCTTTTGGCGGGAATTTACCGGCAGGATGGCGGGAATATCCAGATTGCGGGAGCACCAGTCTTCGAAAATATCGCGACCAAAGCCGAAATGTGCTTTATTCCTGATTCCCTCTATTTCTTTAATAACTACAACATCGCCGATATGGCCCGGTTTTACAGCCGCATTTATCCTAACTGGAGCCAGGAACGTTTTCTTAAATTGCAGGAGGTTTTCACCATTGATTTAAAGCGGCGGATTAAAACCCTTTCCAAAGGAATGCAGCGCCAGGTGGCTTTTTGGCTGGGTTTTGCCATGATGCCGGCAGTCATGATTTTGGATGAACCCCTGGATGGACTGGATCCGGTGATGCGCCAAAAGGTCAAGAACCTTATTGTCCAGGATGTGGCCGAGCGGGAAATGACGGTTGTCATATCTTCGCATAATCTGCGTGAACTGGAGGATATATGCGACTATATTGGGATTTTGCATCAAGGCCAAATGCTTATCCAGCGCGATCTAGACGATCTCAAGGCAGATGTGCATAAGATTCAGATAGCTTTTCCGGGTGAGGCGCCAGCGGGCTTGTTCACCGATATGCAGCCCCTTTACCGGGAACAGCGGGGCAGCGTACATATTATGATTATCCGCGGCAATTACCATACTCTAACCGCCCGTCTGCAGGAGTACCAGCCGGCTATTCTGGATGTCCTGCCATTGACTTTGGAGGAGATTTTTATATATGAAATGGGGGATAACGGGTATGAAATCCAAAATATCATTTATTAATACCGGAATACTGCGCAATGATTTTAAAAGTATGGGTTGGCTGGGAGTCGCCTATTTGCTGGGTCTGTTGCTAAGTGTTCCCCTGCAAATCCTGATGATTTACAGCCGTCAGGAAACCAGAATTATAAATGAAATTAATAACCCTTATTTGCATATCTTCCAGTTTGAAACTGGTCTGGTGATCTTGCTGCTGTTGACTGTACCGGTCCTGGCCGGTTTGCTGCTTTTCCGCTATCTGCATTCCAGCCCGGCGGTTGATATGATACACACTCTGCCGGTTAAACGCGAAACCCTTTATAACAGCCATTTGACTGCAGGTATTATCTTTTTATGGGTACCCTTAATAATTACCGCCCTGGTGTCCTGGTTAACCCTTAATAGTTTAGGGATCAGCTACGTCAGCGGCGGCGCAGTTTGGAACTGGCTGTGGAGTAGTGCGGTATTTAGCCTGCTTTTGTTTATGACCTGTGTAGCGGTGGGAATGTTCTGCGGTATGTACACAGTGCAGGCAGCTATTACCTATATTATTCTGTTTTTGCCAACCGGGTTTTCCATGATGCTGCTACATAATATTAGTATGTATCTTTACGGATTTGCCAATGGCTACTACTCCAGCAGCATCAATAATCTTTCCCCGATAACCCGATTCACCGAATTATCGCACCGCCCTTTCACTACTGCGGAGGTTAGTATTTACCTGCTATCCTGTGTAGTTTTATACCTGGTCGGGCGCTACCTCTACCGTCATCGTCCGCTGGAAGCCGCCGGCAATGCCATTACTTTTACCGCCCTGCGCCCGGTTTTCAAATATGGGGTAACCTTCTGTACGATGCTTATGATGGGAAGCTATTTTCACAGTATGCAACAAACGATGGCCTGGACCTATTTCGGTTATGTACTGGGAGCGCTGCTGGGTTACTGGCTGAGTGAAATTTTGCTGAACTATTCTTTCCATGTTTTTCGGTGGAAAGCGGCCCGGGGTTGCCTGGGGTTTGCCCTGGTTATGATTATTCTGGTAGCAGGACTAAATAATGACCTGTTGGGCTTTGAGCAGAAGATGCCGGAATTTTCGCAGGTGGAAAGTGTCTATTGGAACCAATCATTCACATTTTTAAGTGATCGCTACCGCGTCGAAGCTTCCCTGGCCGAGTTTGGTGATAATAGCTATCACCGTATTGTTACCCGGGAGTACCTTACCCCTAGTAATATGAACAATATTTATAGATTGCAGCAAGCCATAATCGCCAACCGGGAAACGGAAAAGAACCGGGCGAATGTCCGCCGCGGAAATGATAATTATCAGCAGATGTGTTTTAGATATAAGTTAAAAGACGGCCGTTTTTTCTATCGTCAATATTATGTGAATATGGATTCCTACTATAAACAGCTGAAACCCATTTATGAATCCCTGGAACATAAGCGAATGGTTAATGATATATTGCATATTTCCCCGCGGCAGGTGGATGTTTTAGAGATTAGCGCCAACCATGTGGCCCGCAGTGTGAAGATTACCGACCCGGCCTTAATCCAGCAGGCTATTGCTTTTTTGCAGGCTGATGTCAGAAGTGAAAGCTATGAGGATATGACCTCCAATAAACCCGGCTGGGCGGATATTAGCCTGCTGCTTAATAATGACAAGCGGCTGCACCTGGAATGGAGAAAATCCTATACCGGCCTGGGCAGCTGGCTTAAAGAGATTGGCGAATACCAAAACGCCCGGATAATAGCGGAAAACGATATTGATTATGTAATTATCGCTAAAAGCAGCTATGATTCAGATAGGCCGCGGGAGAAGTTTATGACCCAGGATGTAGAGCAGTATCTGGCTGATATGCAGAAGAATGGTGTCTATCTGAAAATCACTGACTCTCAACAGATTGAGGAATGCCTGAATAACTATACCTATCAGGGCGCAGACTATGATGTTCTATTTGTCCTGAAAAACGGCAACAACTTTACCGGCGGTTTAGATACCAGTAACCTTCCGGACGCGGCTAAAGATTATTTTAATCTGAAGTAAGCTTCTAGGGTAAAAGAAGGAGGGTTGTGACAAGGGGACGGGTGGATGTAACACGGGGACGGTTCGAGACCGCTGAAAAAGTACCCTTTTTAAGCCGCTTGAGCGTCTGTCCTATTCCAGGTTTGTTGGTCAATCAGCAAACAATGGTAAAAAAAAATCAAAAAAAGTACATTTGAACCTT
>JBMNOY010000007.1:0-61477 GCA_050943315.1 Syntrophomonadaceae bacterium | reverse complement strand
AATGTAGCCATGCTGTTGGCAAAACCGGCCCGCATGGCTCCCCGTAAAATTGCAGAAATAATTACTGCTAATGCCGGGTCCCTGCCTTTCCCGGTAGACCGAGTGGAAATAGCCGGCCCAGGGTTTATTAACTTTTTCCTCCAGCCGGACTGGCTCTATACAATACCTGAGTTGATAATGGGCATGGGATCAAATTATGGGTGCAATCCAAAACGCAACACCAAGGTGCAGGTTGAATTTGTCAGTGCCAATCCTACTGGCAATCTGCATATGGGCAATGCCCGGGGCGGGGCTATCGGCGATACCCTGGCCAATATACTCGCCCGGGCCGGTTTTGACGTAGAGAGAGAATTTTATATAAATGATGCCGGCAACCAAATAGAGATCTTCGGTGAATCACTGGAGGCTCGCTATTTGCAGCTCATGGGGGAATACATCCAATTCCCTGAAAACGGTTATGCCGGGCAGGATGTTATTGATACCGTTCGTAACATAATAAGTAAATATAAGGATTCTTTTTTAAAGATGCCTTCTCATGAGAGACGTCAGTTGATGGTAGAATATGCCCTTGAGGAGAAAATAACCTACATAAAACAAACCCTGCATAACTTTGGCATTGACTATGATGTTTGGTTTAGTGAAAAAAGTTTGCATGAATCGGGAAGTATTGGCAAGGTTATTGAGTTCCTGAAGGAACGGGATTATGTTTATGAGGAGGAAGGGGCATTATGGCTTAAAACCACCTTATTCGGGGATGAAAAGGATGAGGTTTTACAAAGGGCCAATGGACTGCCCACCTATTTTGCTGCCGATATTGCTTATCACCAGAACAAGTTTGAACGCGGTTTTGATTGGGTGATTGATATCTGGGGAGCCGACCATCATGGTCATGTAGCCCGTATGAAGGGTGCTATGGAAGCGCTGGGCTATAATCCGGATAGACTGGATATGCTGCTCATGCAACTGGTAAGACTATACCGGGGGGGAGAAGTGGTGCGTATGTCGAAAAGAACCGGTACCACCATTTCCCTGGATGAATTAATTGATGAAGTCGGCAAGGATGCCGCCCGGTTTTTCTTTGTCATGCGCAGCCCGGACAGCCATTTGGATTTTGATATGGAACTGGCTAAAAAGAAGAATCAGGATAACCCGGTTTATTATGTTCAGTACGCTCATGCCCGCATATGCAGTATTTTTAAGCAAGCGCAAACCCTGGGGATTAAGCTCAAACCCGTTAGGAATATTAATTTTAAGGTCTTGCAAGAGAAAGAAGAACTGCAAATTTTAAGAAAACTGGCCGATTTTCCGGAAGAAATTAATATTGCCGCTCGAACCCTGGCTCCGCATCGTATAGCACATTATGTACTGGAACTGGCCGGTTTATTTCACAGCTTCTATAATCATTTCCGGGTAATCAATGATAATCAGGAATTACAGGATGCTCGCTTAATGCTCATGCACATTACCCGGATTACTATTAAAAATGCTCTGGACACCCTGGGTGTCAGTGCTCCGGAGCAAATGTAGGAGGGATTAAAGTGGCGATTCAAAGGAAAAAGAGTGAGGCAGATTGGGCTGTTGCTATTTTATCGGAAAGACAGGAGCCGATGTTTTATAAAGCACTGGTGGAAGAGATTGCTGAAAAGATGAACAAAAGCAAGGACGTAGGCACTTTAACCTCGATCTATACCCGGCTTAATCTGGATAATCGCCTGGTATACCAGGGAGACGGATACTGGTATTTTGACTTAAACCGTGCCCGGCAGGAGGGATAACAGTGAAAATAAGCTGGTTGGGACATGCATCCTTTATTATAGAAACTGCGGGCAAAAAAATTATAACTGATCCTTTTGACGAAAGCGTAGGGTATCCTGGCTGGGGTCCGGAAGGGGATATAGTTACTGTAAGTCATGATCATTGGGATCATAATGCGGTTGAAGCAGTAAAAGGCCATCCCCGGATAATTAAAGAAACAGGCTCAGTGGAAGCAGAGAACATTAAATTCACCGGGATTTCTGCTTATCACGATAAAGTCAGGGGTCAGGAGCGAGGACCGAATACAATCTTTCGCATTTTGTCGGAAGGTATAAGCCTGGTTCACCTGGGAGACCTGGGCCACGTGCTAAGCCCCGAACAAGTCAAAGCACTGGGCCCGGTTAATGTTTTGCTCATCCCGGTAGGGGGGAAGTTTACCATTAATGCCAGTGAGGCCTTTACTATTGTAGGACAACTAAAACCAAATATTGTTGTCCCCATGCATTATAATACACCCCATCTTTCTTTTGAGCTGGCTCCAGTAGAAGATTTTACTTCGCGTTTTGACCAGGTGGTAAAAAAACCATTTTTGGAATTAAAAGCTGATGAGCTAACACAAGCGACCAAAGTAATTGTTTTGGATTATTTGTCATAGGTTGACCTGATATGATGAAAAAGGGTAAAATGCTAAAGTATTTGTATTACTGTTTGGGAAAGAGAGGGACCAGGAATTGACCAAGTATATTTTTATTACCGGAGGAGTAGTATCTTCCCTGGGGAAGGGCATAACGGCTGCGTCACTGGGAAGACTTTTAAAAAGCCGGGGACTTAAGGTCTCCCTGCAGAAGTTTGACCCTTATATAAATGTTGATCCTGGTACCATGAGTCCTTACCAACATGGGGAAGTATATGTTACCGAGGACGGAGCGGAGACTGATCTGGACGTTGGCCACTATGAGAGATTTGTGGATGAGAATTTGACCCGCTATGCCAATGTAACCACCGGCAGGATCTATCAGGCTGTTCTGGATAAAGAGAGAAGAGGAGATTATCTGGGTCAAACCGTGCAAGTTATTCCCCATATTACTAATGAAATAAAAGACCGGGTTATGCTGATTGAAAAAGAAGTAAATCCAGATGTAGTTATAACTGAAATAGGGGGCACGGTAGGTGATATCGAGTCCCTTCCTTTTTTAGAAGCCATCCGGCAGTTAAAAGTGGAACTGGGCAAAGATCGGACCATGTATATCCATGTAACCCTGGTGCCTTATATCAAGGCCGCCGGAGAGCTAAAGACAAAACCCAGTCAGCATAGTGTAAAAGAATTGCGCAGTATCGGTATTCAGCCCGATATTCTGGTTTGCCGGACCGAGAAGAGTCTGTCCAATGATATTAAAGCTAAATTAGCCTTATTTTGTGATGTAGAACCCGAAGCAGTTATTCAAATGAAAAATGCTGAGTCTATTTATGAAGTTCCGCTGATGTTGGCTGAAGAAGGTTTGGACCGGGAAGTTATTAAACGTATGGGTTTAAAATGTCCTCCGGCAGATTTAACGGAATGGAAGGATATGATAAAACACGTTCACTGCCTGGATAAAAAAGTAACCATAGGCCTGGTAGGTAAATATGTAGAATTGCCGGATGCCTATCTGAGTATTGTAGAATCTTTGAAACATGCTGGTTTTCAGTATAAGAGTGAAGTGGTCATTAAATGGATTTTTGCCGAGGATATAGAAAAGGAAGGCCCGGAAGTATTCCTGAAGGATGTAGACGGAATTCTGGTTCCCGGAGGTTTTGGGGAACGGGGAATAGAAGGTAAAATAGCCACCGCCCGGTATGCCCGCGAGAATAAAATACCTTTTTTAGGAATATGCCTGGGTATGCAATGTGCGGTAATTGAATTTGCTCGTAATGTCTGCCAACTGGCCGGTGCCAACAGTTGTGAATTTGATATCCATACTCCTTATCCGGTTGTCCACCTGATGCCTGATCAGGAGAATATAGCCAATAAGGGCGGAACTATGCGCCTGGGGGCTTATCCCTGTCACCTGGTACCAGGCACAAACGCCCGGCAGGTCTATGGGGTGGATAATATTAATGAACGGCATCGCCATCGGTATGAAATAAACAACGATTTTCGAGATGTATTAGAGGAAAACGGGCTTACCATAAGCGGGCTGTCCCCGGACGGTAAATTGGTGGAAATGATTGAGATTAAGGACCATCCCTGGTTCATGGCCTGTCAGTTCCATCCGGAATTCAAATCACGCCCCAATCGCCCTCATCCGTTATTCCTGGGCCTGGTGCGTAATGCTTTGAAGCTAGATTAATAGACGCAGACTTAAACTAAATTCAACACAGATTAACACAGATTTGATTATGAAGGACACAGATTATTTATTATTAAAACACTGAGTAGTATTTATTTTCTATTTCCATCAGGCCTATTTCGAAATACTTTCTCTGTTTTCTGTCCTAAAAATTAATTCTGTAGAAATCTAAATAAATCTGTGTGCGGCAAAGCCGCCCGTGTTGAATTTACTACCTATTAGAATAGGATAAAGACAGCCATATGGCGGTGGGTGCTATATGGCTTTAGTATATCTGGCAAGCAGTGGGATGGATATATTTTGCTGATTGTGGCGAAACTAGCAGAGAATCTTTTTAAAGGGAGAGAATCATGTATACTACCAGGATAATTGATAGTAAAGAAAGGGACCGTTATGATGATTTTGTCATCAGCCATCCACGGGGACATTTCTTACAGACCTGGGAATGGGGACAGGTAAAAAAGGGCATGGGCTGGGAGCCATTGCCTATGGTACTGGAAGAGGATGGTGAAATCATTGCGGCTTTATTAATACTTAAAAGACGCTTACCCCTACCGGGATTGAAAAAGTGTATTTTTTATTCACCGCGGGGACCGGTAGCAGACATAAACAATGAAAAAATATGTAAAGTACTTTTTGATGGTGCCCGCAAGGTGGCACGTAATGAAGGAGCTATTCTGTTAAAAATAGATCCAGATATCAAGAACGATAATCAGGATTTCAAAGGAATATTGACCAGATGCGGGTTCAGGGAAAACAAGACCGGCCTGGATTTTGCAGGTGTACAACCCCGGTTTGTATTTCGCCTGGATATAACCCCTTCGGAAGACGAATTGCTGCAGAACATGCATAGTAAAACCAGGTATAATATCAGGCTGGCCAAGAAAAAGGGGGTTACTATCCGCCCGGCCCGGGACAAGGAAGATTTAAAAATATTTTACAATATATTAGAGACAACCGCTCTCCGGGATAAATTCCTGATACGCGGTTATGAATATTTCGAAGCTCTATGGGATCAGATGGTTGAAAACCATATGGCTGAGATTTTTATCGCCGAATACCAGGACAAACCCATTTCTGCTACACTGGCTTTGATCCTGGGTGATAAAGCCTGGTATCTTTATGGTGCTTCCAGTAACGAATATCGCAATGTTATGCCCAACTATTTAATTCAATGGGAAATGATTCAATGGGCTAAAAACCATGGCTGTTCATTGTATGACTTTCGCGGTGTATCGGGAGATCTGGATGAAAGTAATCCTCTCTACGGCCTGTACCGTTTCAAGAAAGGATTTAATGGTGAGTTTACGGAATTTGTCGGGGAATGGGATTATGTTTACTCACCTTTCTTTTACTTCCTGTGGAACCGGGTGCTGCCTTTATATATGAATGTCACCAGAAAGATACTTAAAGCCCGCCGGGGTCGGGAGGATTAAAGGTGTCACAGTTTACCAGTGATAAATGGATAGAAATAGATATTAAAGCCCTTAAAGACAATCTGGCGGCGGTAAAAAGTCTGCTCAGTCCAGGGGTACGCTTAATTGCGGTAGTCAAGGCTAATGCGTATGGTCATGGTGCCGTTGAAGTAGCCCGCCTGCTGCAGCATAATGGTGTCGACTTTTTTGCCGTAAGTTATTTAAACGAAGCGCTGGAGTTAAGAAATGCCGGTATAAAGGAGAAAATCCTTCTTTTTGCTCCACTGGTAGACGAAGCGCAGGTCAAGGAAGCAATCCAGCATGATATCACCTTAACCGTGGCCTCACCTTATGATTGTGACCTTATTGATTTGGTCAGCAGTCAAATGAACCATTTGGCAACGGTTCACCTTAAGGTAGATACGGGTCTGGGCAGGTTCGGCCTGAAGCCCGCGGAAACAATAGCTGCCTGCACCAAACTTGGCGACAATCGCCGTATCCATATAGAAGGAATTTATACCCATATGGCCCGGGGTGCATCACCTAATCCGCATTATACCAACCGGCAATTTAAAGCATTTATGGCTGTAATTGAGCAATTAAAGGACCAGGGATATAATATTCCTATTAAACACTGTGCCAACAGCGCCGTACTGGTGAAATATCCGCACATGCATTTAGACGCAGTTAGGGTAGGGACATTAATATCCGGTCAATATCCCGCAGGAATTTCGGATCGGCCGGTTCCGCTCCAAGACCCCTATAAATTTAAATGTCGGATAATATCCGTACGTACGCTGCCAAAAGGCAGTTACCTGGGGTATAACAGTACCTACCGCCTGAAAACAGATGCCCAGGTGGCGGTTATTCCGGTAGGTTTTAGTGATGGACTGGCATTGGCGGTAGCTAATAAGCCGGCTGGTTTTGTAGATATGGTAAAAATAATTGCCAAAACCGTTTTAGGATATGTAAATTTCCCCCGATTTAATTTACAGGTGACATTTAAAGGCAATAATTATCCCATCCGGGGTAAGGTCTTTATGCAAATGGCTCTGGTGGAAATACCTCTATCTATTGAGGTAAATCCTGGCGATGAGGTGGAACTGCCGGTGAGGAAAACTTTGGCACCGGCCAGCCTGGTACGAGTGTACACCGAAGACGGGTTGGCGGTGAAAATAGGGAGAGAGGATCGAAGTTCCTATGTTATTGGGGAAACTTAAGTCCTGAATACGAATCCTGACATAAAAATACTCTTTTCCAAGGGTTGTCACCGTTTTTGGTAGTGGTATTATTTAAGATAACAACCGGGAATAAACCGCATTTTTGTATATAAGCCCACGCCCCGGTGGTACTAAGCGATACAGTTAAAATAATCTAGGGGGATAGGTTATGAAAGGGAATATGTTGATTGTTGATGACCAAAAGGGAGTACGTAGGTTATTAGAAGAATTATTTAAAAAAGATGGTTGGGAAGTACATATGGCTGCAGACGGCCGGGAAGCTATTGATCAGGTAGACAACTTTCTGCCCAACATTATTCTAATGGACATGAAAATGCCTAATATGAATGGATTAGAGGCTTCCCAAAAGATACTGGAAAAACATCCGGGGTTAACAATAATAATGATGACCGCCTATGGGGAAATGGAAGTAGTTAAGAGGGCTTTGGATGCAGGGGTTAAAAAATGTGTCACAAAGCCTTTTGATATTATGAATTTACGCAATATTGTAAACGAGTTAGTTCTGTATCAGGAAGCACTATAATAAATAATTTAGAGGTGATATTGATGGCACTGGTTCCAGTAGATGAGTTATTATCCAAGGCAGACCGGGAAGGCTATGCTGTAGGAGCATTTAACGCTAACAATATGGAAATCGTCCAGGCTATTATAGAAGCCGCCGAAAAAGAAAACTCACCGGTTATAATGCAAGCCAGCCAGGGAGCTATAAAATATGCTGGATTGGAGTTTATTACCGGTATGGTAAAAATAGCTGCTGAATCCAGCAGAGTGCCGGTTGCTTTGCATCTGGATCATGGAACTGATTTTGATCAGGTGGTAAAATGTATTCGCAGCGGATTCAGTTCGGTCATGTATGACGGTTCCAAGCTTCCCCTGGAAGAAAATATAGCCATTACCAAAAAGGTACTGGATATGGCTACCCCCATTAATGTATCGGTTGAAGCAGAACTTGGCAAGATTGGGGGAACTGAGGACCTGGTACATGTTAAGGACGAAGATGCTGTGTTTACCGACCCTGAGGAAGCCAGATATTTTGTTGAACAGACAGGTATTAGGAGCCTGGCTATAGCCATTGGGACTGCCCATGGTCAATACAAAGGGGAACCGCGGCTGGATTTTGAACGTCTGGCCCGGATTAAGGAACTCACCCGGATTCCGCTGGTCTTACACGGTTCCTCCGGTGTTCCTGACGCAGCTGTGCAAAAAGCAATTCAACTCGGGATTTGCAAGGTCAATATCGATACTAATATCAGGGAAGCTTTTGTCTGGAAGATGAGAGAGGTTATGCAGTCCAATCCGGATGAGATTGACCCCAGAAAAATACTGGGACCAGCTCGGGATGCGGCTGTAGAAATAATTCGCGCCAAGATCAGAACTTTTGGCAGTTCAGGAAAAGCCTGAGCTGAAGTTTAACTTCATTACTGCAACAGTTTATTCTTATCGGGATAGGGAACACTTTTTTTAGAGGTGCAAAGTTAGCGCATAGTAATGGTTAATAGCACCCAACAGAAGGGGTGAAATAGTGCGTATTTTTATTGATTCGGCTAATCTAAAGGAGATTAAAGAGATTAATGAAATGGGCTTTCTGGCCGGAGTTACAACTAACCCCAGCCTGGTAGCCAGAGAGAAGCGGGATTATAAAGAAGTAATTAAAGAAATCTGTGCTATTGTGGATGGACCCATTAGTGCTGAGGTATTAAGCCTGGATTGTCCGTCAATGATTGAGGAAGCCAGGGAGCTAGCTGGCATCCACCCGAATGTAGTCATTAAAGTTCCTATCACTGAAGAAGGGTTGAAGGCAATTAAAATACTGCACGGTGAGGGCATTAACACCAATGCTACGCTGGTTTTTTCCGCTAACCAAGCCCTGCTGGCGGCCCGGGCCGGAGCTGCTTTTGTCAGCCCCTTCCTGGGAAGAGTAGATGATATAAGTAACGATGGGCTGGTATTGCTGAGTGATATTGTCACTATCTTCGATCAATATCTGATCGAAACCGAAATAATTGCTGCCAGTATCAGACATCCCATGCATGTGCTGGAATCAGCTCGCATTGGTTCCCATATAGCTACTGTACCCTATGCGGTTATTAAACAGATGATAAAGCATCCGCTTACCGATGCAGGTATAGAAAAATTTTTGAATGACTGGAAGCAGGCTTTTTAAGGATGGAGGATTAACTCAAGAAAGCGGAGGGTAAAAAATGGAAAGAGAACTGGCTTTAGAGTTTGCAAGGGTTACAGAAGCCGCAGCCCTTTCGGCTGCCCGTTGGGTTGGCAAAGGTGACAAAATTGCTGCCGATGATGCGGCAGTTACTGCTATGAGGGTGATGTTCGATACCGTTCCCCTGGATGGGGTAGTGGTAATCGGGGAAGGTGAGATGGATGAAGCCCCTATGCTCTATATTGGGGAAAAGGTAGGTACTGGTGCACCGCCAGAAGTTGATATAGCTGTTGACCCGCTGGAGGGAACCAATATTGTGGCCAAAGGTTTGACCGGCGCCATTGCTGTGCTGGCTGCAGCGCCGCGGGGTTCGCTTTTGCACGCTCCGGATATGTATATGGATAAGATTGCCGTTGGTCCAGAGTGTAAGGGACGGGTTCATTTAGATGCTCCGGTAAAGGAAAACATTCGCGAAGTTGCCAAAGCACTGGATAAAGCTGTCAGTGAGGTTACGGTAGTTATTCTGGACCGGGAACGCCATCAGGGAATTATCGAGGAAGTAAGGAGTGCTGGTGCACGTATCAAGTTAATCAGCGACGGAGATGTATCTCCCGGGGTAGCAGCCGGCTATGACAATTCCGGCGTTGATATGTTGCTGGGTATCGGGGGTGCTCCAGAGGGAGTTATTACGGCTGCCGCCCTAAAATGTCTGGGTGGCGATTTCCAGGCCAAGTTATGCCCGGAAGATGAAAGTGAAATCAAGCGTTGCCATGAAATGGGCATAGGAAACACTAATAAAATATTTACTCTGGATGAACTGGTCAAATCTGATGATGTCATTTTTGTGGCCACTGGGATTACTGACTCTTTCTTGTTAAAAGGGGTCACCTATTACAAAAGAAGGGCGGTTACCCAGACTATAGTTATGAGGAACACCTCGGGAACTATCAGATTCATAGAAGCCAATCATTCCCTGGATAAAAAGCCTCTCTTTCAGGATCATCGTATGCAGGTTACCATGCTTTAAAATAAATAGAATTTATGGATTATTATTAATTTATTTCTGGTATATTGATTATAGAGATAGTAATCAGCAACTGGTAAGCCAATTATCAGTTGCTGAGTTCTGATATTTCTCTTCCCTGGGAAGCCTGTCTTTGAGGTTTCTTTCCGACACTTTTTCCCCATTAATAATACTTACTTTTGATTCAAATGTGGTATAATGGATTGACCTCACAAATATGTAAAAATATGTAATTTTAGAAATTGCACACTATTGCCCGCCTGTGCCTTTTGTTTACGATTCGGTAAAAGAACCGATTTACATAAAACTAAATGGCGCTCTAATTTCGAAAGGAGGAAAATATTGAATATTTCAGAATTGGAAAACAAAACAATGTTGGAACTTTATCAAATAGCCAGAGAGATCAATTTGGTCGGGTATTCCAAATTGAGGAAGAAAGAGCTGGTATTTGAAATTACCAAGGCATTGACCCATTCCAACGAGTTGCTGCAGGCTCAAGGGGTTTTGGAAATAATGCCGGATGGGTATGGTTTTTTACGGCCTTTTGCTTATCTTCCCAGCCAGGAAGATATTTATGTTTCGCCTTCCCAGATTCGTAAGTTTGAACTGCGGACCGGAGACCGTGTTGCTGGGCAGGTAAGGTCACCAAAGGATAATGAACGGTTTTTTGCCTTGCTTAAGGTTGAAAGTGTCAACGGCTTTCCTCCCGAAGAATCGGTTAAAAGAATTCATTTTGATGCACTTACCCCTTTATACCCGACCGAAAGGCTAACCCTGGAAACTACCTCAGAAGAGCTGCCAACCCGGATAATCGACCTGGTTTCTCCCATAGGCAAAGGCCAGAGAGGGCTGATTGTGGCTCCCCCCAAAGCCGGAAAGACTATCTTACTGCAAAAAATTGCCCAGGGTATTACTACCAATCATCCGGACGTAGAGGTTATTATCCTGCTGGTGGACGAGAGACCGGAAGAAGTAACTGATATGCAAAGATCAACCAAGGCTGAAGTAGTTGCTTCAACCTTTGATGAACCACCCGAAAACCATGTTAAGGTGACCGATATGGTCCTGGAAAGGGCTAAGCGCCTGGTTGAACATAAACGGGATGTGGTTATTCTGATGGATAGTGTAACTCGTTTGGCCCGGGCCCATAACCTGGTGGTTCCTCCCAGTGGCCGTACCCTATCCGGAGGTATAGATCCTGCTTCACTTAATAAGCCCAAACGCTTTTTTGGAGCCGCCCGCAATATCGAAGAAGGCGGAAGCCTTACCATAATTGCTACCGCCCTGGTGGAGACTGGTTCCAGAATGGACGAAGTTATTTTTGAGGAGTTTAAAGGAACCGGCAATATGGAGTTGGTGCTTGATCGTAAACTATCGGAACGGAGAATCTTTCCGGCAATTGATCTCAAGAGATCGGGAACCAGGAAAGAGGAACTTATTTTAAGTCCGGAGGAAATGAAACTTACCTGGAACTTGCGCCGGACTTTCAGTGAACATAATACCGTGGAAACCATGCAGATAATGATAGATACCATGAAAAAGACGAAATCCAATGAAGACTTATTGCGAGCTGCCCCACTAGTTTTCGGCCGGGATGAATATGTGAGAAATGGACATTAAAACAATAATTTGACTTATTTTTACTTAAACCCTTCTCTTTTTCTCCCCTTAAGTGAATAAACACCTCAATTTATGTGAATGATAGAGGTCAACAGTGTTTAAAATTCTGGCACTGATGGAAATTGAGGTGAATTTAAGTGTACAGAAGATGGTCTGGACTTTTGATGCTGACAGTATTTATTTGGTCAGCAAGTGTAAGTCCATCCCTGGCATTCCTTAGCGAGGGCGGGTTCAGAGTGGTAGTGGATTCTATCAGTACTGCCAATACCGGTCAGCTGGAACTGTACCGTATTAAAAAGGGTGATACTCTATGGCAAGTTGCCGAGCAGTATGATGTCGATTTGCAGACTTTGATGCAAATCAACCATCTCGACCATAGCAGCACCCTTGCTGTAGGACAAATGTTACAGATTCCCGGGAAGAAAGCAGGTAGTTACGTTATTAAGCCTGGGGATACTATGTGGGCTATTGCTGTCCGGTACAATATCAGTACCCGGGAGTTAATAGCGCTTAATTCCGGGGTAGATCCCAGGAACCTAAGAGTTGGGGCCAAACTGGTATTGCCGCAGGATTTACATCGAGTACCTATAAAGGAACCCTCGCGTAGTGTTAGTTTTTCCCGGGCATTCTTTACCTGGCCGCTTAATGGGATTATAACTTCAGCTTACGGGTGGCGTAAATCAGGATTTCACCATGGGCTGGATATTGCTGCTGCTACCGGGACCCCAATTAAGGCCTGTGCCGGGGGGAAGGTCGCTTATGTAGGAGTAAAAGGAGTGTATGGGCTAACGGTCATAATTGACCATTATAATGGCCAACAGACGTTATATGCCCATACCAGTAAGACTCATGTTACTGCCGGACAAAAGGTGGCCAAAGGACAGGTTATAGCAGAGGTCGGAGCTACTGGTAATGCTACCGGGCCCCATCTGCATCTGGAGATTAAAAAGTCGGGAGAAACCTTTAATCCAATCCATTATCTGCAAAGATTGTAGTGAGGTTGGTTATAAGTAAACCCAACACAATATAATTAGAAAGGCATATATGCGGATGGGGTTATAGCATAGCTCTATCCGCTTAAGTTTTGGGGGATTCTTTAACCGGCCAGGGCATAAGGGCTTTTTTTATTAGCGCCGATGTTCTATTATTAAAGCTAAATAGGAATAAGAGGGCAATTATTATGTTTCTAACCTTATACTCTAATTCCCGGGGGGAAGTATTTGAAGATAAAGAGACCATCATGCTGGGGCGGAATGGAACGGAATGGGTTGTTCCCGATCCCAGCGAAATGATGCCTCTGCCGAAAGGAGCCACACTTGTTACCATACCGGGATATATGCCGGTAGGAATAGGTGAAGATGATAATTTAACCTGCCTGCAGCATGATCCTCATAATCCCCAGGATAAAGTGACGGCAGTGGCCGCTTTGCTGCCCCAGGGTTTTACCAGAACTTTGCTTCCGGCTTGTCTTAGCGAAAACCCCGAAGAAGCCTGGCCTTTATTTGGGTATGCTGCCGTAGGGTGGCACAATGAAAAGATATATGTGAGCGCCGTGCAAACCGATGAACATCGCCGCTGGCACCCGGCTTATTATAATACCGATGGACTGCCTGCGCGGATAAACCGGCTTTTAAACAAGTATCCCGAAAACCGCATTCTGCGCCAGCTGGCCCGCTGTTCCCTGGAATATGGCTGCTTTACGGCCCAAAACCTGTTCTACCAGCGTTGGGAAGCAGGAATTCCCTCCATAAATGTTTGTAATGCCAGTTGTTTGGGGTGTATATCAGAGAGCCACATACAAGCTGCTGCGCCGCAAAACCGGCTGGATTTTCGGCCGGAAATAAACGAGATTGTGGAAATTGGAACCGAGCACCTGGCTAACGCCCGCCAACCGATAATAAGTTTTGGTCAGGGTTGTGAAGGGGAACCATCCCTTAATGCATCCAGATTGGCACCGGCAATTGAAAGAATTCGCAGCCGGACTGATCAGGGCCTGATAAACATTAATACCAATGCCGGCTATTATAAAGGTATTGCCAGGCTCTGTGATGCCGGACTGGATAGTATGCGGGTTACCATTTTCTCCTGCCGGGAGGAGAATTATAATAAATACCATCGTCCCCGGGATTATACCCTGGCTGATGTAAAAAGGTCTATTAATTATGCTCGCGAAAAGGGAGTAACCATTTCGCTAAATCTCTTGGTTTTCCCCGGATTTACTGATCGGGAACAGGAGGTACAGGGTTTGCTCGATTTCATAGCCGTTAACCCGGTAAATATGATCCAAATGCGTAATCTTAACTTTGACCCGGACTTGCTTTTTAAACAATTTCCGGGTAATAGTGAAGTCCTGGGCATCAATAACTTTCTGAATCTATTAAAGCAGGAAATTCCTCAGGTTAAAATCGGTTCCTATACTCATCTGTAGATTTTATTCAACACAGAAGGACACAGATTTCAACAGAGTAACACTGAATAGTATTATTTTTATGATCATTTTACTACCAAGGGTATATATGCCATAAATTACGTACTTTTTTTGTATCCTTCAGTAACCTTTGCTGAGACGAAGATATATGGCCGCTATTATACAAAAAATCAGTTTAAATCCAATAAAATCTGTGTCCGTCGGTGTTGAATTATCAAACCCAGGGTACTTATGGATAGACGCATAGACAAAACAAGGGAGAGAACGAATTGGATAAAAAAGGACCGCACACGGTTAAGGAAATTAAAAACATTGGCCCCGGGCAGCAAATTTGGGGAAAATTCTTAGTCCTGGATAAAACGCCTAAGAAAACTAAAGACGGCAAGTCCATGGTTTATTTAAAGATAGGCGACCTTTCCGGCGAGATCGATGCGGTAGTGTGGGATAATTGTGCTATAGCCGGTTCCACCGGGGTGGGTACCGTAATAGGCCTCTTAGGTGACACCGGATTGTTTAACAACCATATTCAGATTACCGCCAAAAGAATAAAAACCCTGGAAGATGATCCCCTGCCTTATCTAAAAAAGCCGCCGATTAGTATGGAGGAGCTTACCAACAGATTTAACGAACTGTTGCAGTCGGTTAAAGACCCCTATTTGCATAAGCTTTTAGATAGGATTTTTACTCCGGAAATGAAAGAGAAGTTCTTCCGGGCTCCTGCAGCCAAAAAGATTCATCATAATTATAGCGGAGGATTATTAGAACATACGGTTGCCGTTGCTGGTTTATGCTTACAGGCCAGCAGTTTGTACCAGGGCCTGAATCCTGACCTGTTAGTGGTGGGCGCAATTTTACACGATATTGGCAAGGTTGACGAATATACGATTAAAGTTACCCCGGAATATACTGTCGCCGGCCGAATGATGGGACATATAGTGATTGGGGAGGAGTTAGTCGGAGCCCGGATAAAGGAACTCCGGGCTAATGGGGAGGACTTTCCCGAGGAATTGGAATGGATATTAAAACATATGATTTTAAGCCATCATGGTATGTTAGAGTACGGCTCACCAGTTAAACCGCTGCTGCCCGAAGCGCTGCTTTTGCATATGGCAGATAATCTGGATGCTAAAATGTTTATTTTTAATAATAAAATAGCGGAAGATGAAGGAGAAGACCAATTTTTTACCAATTATGACGGGTTCTTTGATCAGCACTTTTTTAAGTACCGCTATACAAATGCTGCTAAAGATGATTAAAAATCACCTGCAGAACTGATTATCCTTGTTTTTTATTTTTTTTATTGTTATAATAAATCTCGCGGTTAATTTAGAATGAGACTAATTTATAGATAAATTAACCCCTGGCCGAAGAGAGGTGAAAACAGTGAAAGAAAAAATACATCCCAAATACTTTAAGACTACAGCCAGATGTGCCTGTGGCAGTGAGTTTGAAATTGGGTCCACACAGGAGAATATCAGAGTTGAAATTTGCTCCAAGTGCCATCCTTTTTACACCGGTAATAAACAAAGAATAGTTGACACCACCGGACGGGTAGATAAATTCAAGAAAAAGTACGGTTTGGATTAGTTAGATAGCAGGGCAAAGTCCTGCTATTTTTCTTAGTGTATATATACGCAGACGATTAGTCTGCGTTAATTATATTAGCTCTTAATTTAGCTTACAATTACTTTGAACAGGCGGTAAACATATATGACAGCTAAATTTCAATACGGTGGAATGGCAGTAATTGAGGGGGTTATGATGAGAGGCCCCCGAAAAACAGCCGTGGCAGTGAGAAAACCCGATAATAGCATAGAACTGGTCGAAGAAGCTACCAGCCAGCTAGCCAAACGTTTCCCCTTTCTAAGGTGGCCTCTTCTAAGAGGGACATACATGCTGGTGGACTCCATGGTGGTTGGTATCCGTATGCTAAATATGTCTGCCAACATGTCCTTAGATGAAGAGGAAGAGGAATTAAGCACCCGAGAGATATTATTGACGGGAGTTTTTGCCTTCGCGATGGCGATATTACTCTTTGTATTGTTGCCTACCGGTATTGTTCATTATACCACCCCATACCTGGGCGGGGTATTTATGCAAAACATTGTAGAGGGCATAATACGGATTACTTTTTTCCTTTTATACGTATATGGTATTTCCAAAATGGAAGACATAACCCGGGTATTTATGTATCATGGAGCCGAACATAAATCAATTTTTACCTATGAAGCGGGTGAAGATTTAACCGTTGCCAACGCCCGTAAACATACTACTTTGCATCCCCGCTGCGGTACCAGTTTCCTTTTAATAGTTATGGTAATATCGATTTTAGTATTTGCCATGTTGGGCGAGGGGAATTTGTTTTACCGGGTATGGTCGCGCATAGCTGTTCTTCCCATTGTAGCAGGATTAGGATATGAGTTTATAAAATTTTCGGGTAAGTATTATCACCACAGATGGGCCCAGTTTTTGATAGCTCCGGGGTTGTGGCTGCAAAAGCTGACTACCCGTGAACCTGACGACAGTCAATTAGAGGTAGCCCTTACCGCTTTGCGGGCAGTATTGGAAGAGAAGCTGAATGTAGATAAATGCAGTAAGGATGATTATTCACCTGTACAGGCAAGTTAAATGCCCAAGTGTTGGGCAGACAGGCATATCCAACCGTGAAGAGACGGTAATAGACGCTGGCGACCTGCCGCACGCAATCAATATAGCTTTAGCCGGCTTATAAAATTATTCTCAATAAAAGTTTGTCGTTTATTCTCAAAAAAGTCTGCGCACTTCATACCAATCTGTGCCAGTTCGCGTCTATAAGTCGGCCCCGTCGGTTTGACGTGGGTTTCATGTTTATTATAAAAATTTGATAAATAGAGCAACCTTATTGAGGAGGAATTTTAATGCTATCCAAGTTAAGGAGCCTGGAAGAAAAATATAATGAGCTTACTGATCTTTTAAGTCAACCGGAGGTTATTTCCGATCAGAATAAGTTTCAGAAATATGCTAAAGCCCATTCCGACCTGGCCCCGGTGGTGGACAAATACCGCGAGTATAAGTCTGTTCTCCAACAGATTGAAGACTCCCGGGAGATGCTGCAGGAAGAACAGGACCATGAGTTTAAACAGATGTTGCTGGAGGAGTTGGAAGAACTCCAGGGTAAGAAAGTTAGTATGGAACAGGAGTTAAAAATCTTATTGCTGCCCAAGGATCCCAATGACGAAAAGAGCGTAATTATGGAGATTCGAGCCGGTACTGGAGGCGAAGAGGCGGCTTTGTTTGCTTCCGACCTTTTCCGCATGTACTCGCGTTATGCCGAATTGCAGGGCTGGAAGATAGATATCATGGATTCACATTATACTGATATAGGTGGTATTAAGGAATTAACCTTCGTAGTTGACGGGGTAGGCGCTTATAGTAAATTAAAATACGAATCCGGGGTTCACCGCGTACAGCGCATACCGGTAACCGAATCGGGAGGCAGAATTCACACTTCCGCAGCGACAGTTGCGGTTTTACCCGAGGCTGAAGAGGTAGAAGTAGAAATTGACCCTAATGAAATACGTATAGATGTATATTGTGCCAGCGGACCCGGGGGACAGTGTGTTAACACTACCCAGTCAGCAGTACGGATAACCCATGAACCTACCGGACTGGTGGTAACCTGTCAGGATGAAAAATCACAGCATAAGAACAAGGCCAAGGCCTTAAGAGTGCTCCGGGCGCGGTTAAAAGAGGTTATGGAAGAAGAGAAAAATGCTGAAACGGCTGGTAACCGCAAAAGTCAGATCGGTACCGGAGACCGAAGTGAACGCATTCGCACCTACAATTTTCCGCAGGGGCGCGTCAGCGATCACCGCATAAATCTGACCCTGCACAAGCTGGATACGATACTTGACGGGCAGCTCAATGAAATAATAGATGCCTTGATACTAAATGACCAGGCAGAACGCCTGAAACAGGTGGAATAAGTGGCCGGCACTTGGACAATTCAAGATGTACTGGAATGGACCACCAGATACTTTGCCACCAGGGGTATAGAGGAAGCCCGGCTCGAAGCGGAGATTCTTCTGGCGGCAGTTTTGGAGAAAGACCGGGTTTATTTGTATACCCACTACGACAGTCCTTTAACGCGTGCGGAGCGGATTGGATATAAGGAATATATTAACCGCCGGGCAGCCCGCGAGCCGGTAGCATATATTACCGGGGAAAAGGAATTTATGTCGCTTAACTTCGCGGTATCCCGGGATGTGCTTATTCCCCGTCCAGAAACGGAACTTTTGGTAGAAACAGCACTATCCCTGGCTAAAGAAAAAGGTTTTAAGCGCATCTGTGATGTAGGAACCGGTTCGGGAGCCATTGCGGTAAGTATGGGTCATTATTTGCCGGAACTTGATATTTATGCAACCGATATATCAGCCGGGGCTTTGGAAATAGCCCGGCTCAATGCCGAACGTCACGGGGTAAAGGTATCTTTTCGCCAGGGAGACCTCCTTGATAGCCTCAAAGGAGAACCTCCCTTCGATATAATAACCGCCAACCTGCCCTATGTACCCTTTGAAGTGTACAAACAATTAGAACCGGAAGTCAAAAACTATGAACCTAAATTAGCGTTAGTGGCGTCAGGGGATGGACTGGATCTTTACCGGCGCTTGATTCCTCAATGTGTGGCTATGCTAGTACCGAACGGCTACTTTTTGGGTGAAATTGATCCCGGACAAGTTGCTCAAGTGCCAACCCTGATGGGAGCTTTTAGTCAGGTTGAGGTGATAAAGGACCTGGCCGGGAAAGACCGATTGGTAGTGGCCAGAAAGGGGTAGTATGGAAACTAAATATTTGAAGGTCAATTGCAAACATCCAGAACCGGAATTGATAAAGATTGCTGCTCAACTAATTCTAAATCAGGAATTGGTGGCTTTTCCCACCGAAACGGTATATGGGTTAGGTGCCCTGGCATGGTCACCGGCAGCAGTTCATAAGATTTTTGCTGCCAAACAAAGGCCGGCCAACAATCCTTTGCTGGTCCATGTCAGCAACCGGAATCAGGTTAACGATCTGGTAACCAGCCTACCGCCGGTAGCGCAAAGGTTAATGGACCAATTCT
Source organism: Syntrophomonadaceae bacterium (assembly GCA_050943315.1). GTDB lineage: Bacteria > Bacillota > Syntrophomonadia > Syntrophomonadales > Syntrophomonadaceae > JBDKUD01. Next base: position 42,405 of record JBMNOY010000007.1, on the reverse strand, counting down.
GGCCTGGTCCGCTTTCTATCATTTTACCGGCCAGTTCCGGGGTACCGGCAGTAGTAAGGGGCGGTAAAAGCAGTGTTGGCTTGCGTATGCCTTCTCATCCGGTTGCTCTGGCTTTATTGGAGCAAACCGGACCAGTAGCTGCCCCTAGTGCTAATTTATCCGGACACCCCAGTCCGGTTACTGCGGATCATGTCCGGGCTGACCTTAACGGACGCATAGCGGCCATATTAGATGCCGGAGCCACTGGTGGAGGAGTGGAATCTACCGTACTGGACTTAAGCCGGGAACCATTTACCGTCCTGCGCCGGGGCGGGGTAGGTATTGAGGCTCTGGAGGCAGTCCTGGGGCAAAAAGTGGCCATTTCGGAAACCACCCGGCCCCATTTTCAAACTGATATCCAGATTGTGATTAGCAGAGATTATGAAGATCTGGCAGCTGTCATTAATAACTTCTTAAACGAATCAACCGGGGTTGTTTATTATAATTTTTCCAAAAGGTATAATAATAACCATATAAAACGAGAATACGAATTAGACTTAAACGGCCGGGAGAATTCCCTTTACGGCATACTCAGAGATGCTGAGCAAGAGGGCCTGAAGGTGTTGGTATTCGCGCCTCTTCCCCAAAAGCTGGAGGGAGTAGCAGCTTCGATAGCAGACCGGATACAAAAAGCTGCAGCAGAGTCCCTACAAGTGCGGCAGGAGAAAACAAAAGATGTATGAGCAAATAATTACCATAGTGCTGGTGGCCATAGTTTTGGGTGCAGATGCTTTTTCACTGTCATTGGGGATGGGGATAAAAGGTGTCTCGCGTTCCTATGAAATACGCTTTGCTGCAGCGGTGGGATTATCTCATGTCCTGATGCCGTTGATCGGCCTGGGTCTGGGGTTGGCGGCCGGGAAACTTCTGGGTATCTGGGCAGCCCGGCTGGGTGCGGCAGTGTTAGTTTACATAGGGGCAGACCTGATATTTAAGGGTTATCGTGCCATTCGCCCTCAGGCGGTCAAGTTCAGTGAAGCCCGGCAGGCTATGCAACATGCGGTTATCCGCACCGAAGAAGGATGGATAAGTCTTATGCTGCTAACCCTTTCCGTAAGTATAGATGCATTGACCACCGGGTTTAGCCTGGGCACAGTTAAAATGCCTTTAGCCATTACAGTACTAATTACCGGGACAATAGCGGGCAGTATGACTTTATTGGGTTTTCGAGGAGGCAGAATATTTAACCGACTGGTGGGTTCTTATGCACAGATTATTGGAGGAATAATACTTGTTGCACTGGCAGTAAAAATGGTATTTTAAAGGGGGTGTAAAAGTGGTCAAAATACTTCTGGTATGCACTGGAAATACCTGCAGAAGTCCTATGGCTCAGGCAATTATGCAAAAATGCTGGGAGGACCAGGCCGAGGGGCGTGAAGAGCTCACCGTTATATCAGCGGGAATAGGTGCACCGAATGGACAACCTGCCTCCCGGCAGGCAATGGAAGTGATGGCGGAGATAGGTATCGACCTGGGCAACCATCGTACCATGCAAATTACCGGGTCGCTGGTTGATGATGCTGATGTAATTCTCACTATGACTACTGCACATCGGGATTATTTAAAGAGCCACTTTCCCCACCGGATAGATTGTATATTTGATCTAAAGAGTTATGCTGGTGAAGAGCCGGGTAATATTAACGATCCTTATGGATTAGGACTTGAAGCTTACCGGTCTACCCGGCAGCAACTGCAGGAACTAATACCAAAAATCATAGCTAAATTATTGCCCACTAAATCTGACGAGGTGAAATAAAAGTGCAAATAGCCATAGGCTGTGATCATGCAGGAGTGCAGCTAAAGGAAGAAATAACGGCAGCCCTTAAAAAACAGGGTCACGAAGTTATAAATTGCGGGACCGATACTGTTGAATCTGTTGACTATCCTGACTTTGCTGAAAAGGTAGCGACAGAGGTGCTGCAGAGGAAAACCCTGGGTATATTAATTTGTGGTACAGGCATAGGTATTTCTATTGCCGCCAATAAGATTCCGGGGATACGGGCGGCGGTTTGTCGGGATTTGTTTACTGCCGGTCTAGCCCGGGAACATAATAATGCCAACGTACTGGCCCTGGGAGCCCGGGTTACCGGGAGCGGTTTGGCCCTGGCCATTGTTGATACATTTATAAATACCAGTTTTCTTGGCGGACGCCATCAAAGAAGGATTGACAAAATAACTCAATTAGAGACTACATACGGTGAGAGGGGCTAAAAGTTTTGGACTATATTGATAACTATGTAAAACCGGTTGACCCGGAATTGGCTGAGGTTATAAATAACGAGGAAAAAAGACAAAATTACAAACTGGAACTAATAGCTTCAGAAAACTTTGTCTCCCGTGCGGTAATGGCTGCCCAGGGTTCAGTTATGACCAACAAATATGCCGAAGGTTATCCGGGTAAAAGATACTATGGCGGTTGTGAATTTGTCGACATCGCTGAAAACCTGGCCCGCGAGAGGCTTAAGAAATTGTTTGGGGCCGAACATGTGAATGTGCAGCCGCATTCAGGTGCCCAGGCTAATGCAGCGGTTTATTACGCAGCGGTTGAACCCGGGGATACGGTTCTGGGAATGAATCTAAGCCATGGAGGTCATCTAACCCATGGCAGCCGGGTGAATTTCTCCGGACGCTACTACAATATGGTCTACTATGGTGTTGATAAGGAAACAGAGACCATTAACTATGATAATCTCCGGGAAATAGCCATTAAGGCCCAGCCTAAAATGATAATAGCCGGCGCCAGTGCCTATCCCCGGATTCTGGACTTTAAGAAATTTCGGGAAATAGCTGATGAAGTAGGTGCGTATTTGTTTGTTGACATGGCCCATATAGCCGGCCTGGTTGCGGCAGGATTGCACCCCAGCCCGGTGCCCTATGCTCACTTTGTGACTTCCACCACCCATAAGACTTTGAGGGGACCTCGCGGAGGGGTTATAATGTGCAGTGAAGAATGGGCTGCCCGCATAGACAAAGCAGTTTTTCCCGGTAATCAGGGCGGACCATTAATGCATGTCATAGCCGCCAAAGCAGTTTGCTTTAAGGAAGCTTTATTACCTGAATTTAAGGAATATCAGCGTAATATTATTAAAAATGCTCAGGTGCTGGCCCAGGGTCTGGTCGATAATGGATTAAGGCTGGTTTCCGGAGGGACGGACAACCATCTCATGCTGGTAGATGTACGGCCTAAAGGACTGACTGGTAAAGATGCTGAAGCTATACTGGAAAGCATAAATATAACCGTAAATAAAAACGGTATCCCCTTTGATCCGGAGAAACCAACCGTAACCAGCGGTATTCGCATAGGTACTCCGGCGCTTACATCGCGAGGCTTTAGGAGTGAAGACATGCAACAGGTTGCCCGGGCGATTGCGCTGGCCCTGGATAATCCCCATAATGAAGAAAAATTAAATCAGGCCAGAGGTATTGTAAAAGATTTGTGTGATAAGTATCCCTTATATGGCATATAGCAGAAAGAGGTAGAAAATGCCAGCAATAAACAGACCTGCCTGGGACCAATATTTTCTTCAACTGGCTGATTTAGTGTCCAGCCGCTCCACCTGTCTGCGCCGGCAGGTAGGAGCAGTGCTGGTTAAGGAAGAAAGAATTATCGCTACCGGTTATAACGGCGCTCCGCGGGGGCTGAAACACTGCCTGGAACTGGGATGCCTGCGGGAACAACAAAATATTCCTTCCGGGCAGAGATATGAATTGTGCCGGGGTGTACACGCCGAACAGAACGCGATTATAAACGCTGCTTATTATGGGGTATCAACCCGGGGTGCGGTAATTTATTGCACTAATCAGCCTTGTATTATCTGTGCCCGCATGATTATAAATGCAGGTATCATTAAGGTAATTCACCGGGGCAATTTTAATGATCAGCTATCATTGGATTTCATGCAAGAAGCAGGTATCGAAGTGATAGAGGTCTCGGAAGAAAAATAATAAGATGCAGACTAAATAAATTTACGCCAAATTTGGCAGCGGTAGCTTAAGAGGCAGCTCTAACTTAACTATAATTAGGTGACTCCTAATTAAATGCAGGATTGAACCCAATGTTTTGTTCACCTGTATAGGCTGCGAAAGTCATAAAAGTCTTTTAAGTCTGCGTCTATTAAGGATTGGAGAACAGGTGTATGGTTACAAAAACCCTTTCATTACCGAGATTAACCCAGCTGAATCCTACTCTGGAATCAACGGCCCTAAAACTTATGGAAGAAGCCGGGGAACTAGCCCGGGTAATTGGTAAGTTCCGAGGGCTGAGCGGGGAACAGGTTAGTGTAGATAAGGACACTATGGTTACGGAACTGGCCAAGGAACTGCTTGATGTGGCGCAGACCGCGGTGACCATGATGTTTGTGCTGCAAGACCAGTTTGACATGGACATTGAAGACGCCCTAAAAGACCATTATGCCAAGCTGGAAACCAAAGGATACCTTTAGAGTTGGGCAAGCCTCGACAAAAGCCTGAATTTTTATTAGAATAAAAAGGATTCTATGTTTTAATCGCGAATAAATCTTAGTTATCTAATGGAATAATGGTAATAAATAACCTGGCCATAAACTATCTATTTATTCGGCAGTAACTGTTATAATTAAAGAAAAATAAAATTTTACATCGAGCTTAAAAGGAATTAATCTATTTATGGCGAATGAATAAGGTGGAATTATGTTTTTAGACAGAGTAGTATTTTGTATGTGAGGTGAGTTAATGGCGCAACAGAAAAAGCACTGGGCAAGATCCCTGAGTGATGCTGTGAATCTTGCTACTACGGTGGCTGCCTGTGTAGCGCTGGGTTATTTTGGAGGACGATGGTTAGACGCAAGATTTGATACACAGCCTTGGCTAACCCTGCTGGGTTTTCTGGTTGGTGTGGCCGCAGGAATTAAGGCTATGTGGCAAAAAGCAATGGTTGATAGTTCCTCACCTATCAGTCAGAAACAGGAGAAGGAAGAAAAGTAGTAGCTGGTATTGGCCAAGTAGAGAATTTAGTTGGTTTTAAGAATAGGGTTAAGCCTGAGGGGGACAGGATTAAATACTTAAAACTCTATAGGAGGGGGGGGAGAAAGACTATGATATTTGGAATGTGGGATAGTACCTATATTCATCTGGGCCCAGTGCCGGTAGATCACTTGATCATTACGGAGTGGGTTATTATCGCTTTAATCGGTATAGTTGCCTATTGCGCTACAAGGAATATGCAGCTGGTACCGCGCGGTTTGCAGAATGGTTTTGAGGCCATCATAACTTGGTGTTATGACTTCTTTACCCAATTAATGGATGAACCACATGTTGCTAAAAAGTGGGCGCCATTACTTACGGCATTTTTCTTATTCATCTTACTGAGCAACTATAGCGGCCTTATACCCGGAGCCGCTCACATCGAAGGTTTCCAGCCTCCTACAAGCAACTGGAATGTTACAATGACCCTGGCTATAATAACATTCTTTTCTGTGCATATTGCGGGCTTTTCCGAACACGGAGCACATTATCTGCACCACTTTATTAGTCCCAGTCCAGCCATGTTGCCGTTGAATCTGGTGGAAGAGGTAGCACATCCGTTATCCCTTACCGTCCGTCTATTCGGTAATATCTTTGGTGAGGAAATGATAATAGCTTATTTGTTATTCCTGGCTCCGTTTTTGATCCCATCGATACTAATGGGTCTTAGTGTTTTGCTGGGTGCTATCCAAGCAATAGTTTTCACTATTCTGTCTGCTAGTTACATAGCTGCAGCTAGTGGAGCAGGTCACTAATATTTAAAGTAATTTTTATTATAGGCTCAATGTGATTTTCAGCGAGCAAGAAAGGAGGGAAAGAGATGGGCGTAGCATTAGGTGCTGGTCTTGCTGTATCAATCGCCGGTATAGGTGGCGGTATAGGAATGGGTGTTGCTGGTGGTAAAGCCTTTGAAGCTATTGCACGGCAGCCTGAAGTAGGAGGGGACGTCAGAACTCTTCTGTTTATAACCCTGGCATTTATTGAGACCCTGACCATTTATGGTTTGCTGATAGCATTCATGCTGGTTGGCAAAATGTAAGAATTGTAAATATCTTTTTGGATTTGAGGGCGGTAGTGCAAAGGAATATAATCGATGCTCTATCGCCTCAAATACTATTTACCTGGAGAGATTGGAGGTAGCACATCCGTGAACATGAGAGGAAAGAAGAGGTCTTATTTATTAATCCTCCTTTTAACCATGGTTATGGTAATGGGGTTTGCAACCTTCTGCATGGCGGCAGGCCATGGTGGCACACCAGTTCCACAACCTGCAGGTACACCGCCTGCTTTTGGTAATCTGTATGTTATCGGTTGGTCGGCAGTGAACTTCTTTATATTGCTGGCTTTATTGTACAAATTTGCTTTCGGGCCTATCAATAACATACTGGAACAGCGGGCCAATACCATTGAGGGGTCTCTAAAACATGCGGAAGAAGTAAAAGCAGAAGTTGAACAAATGAGAAAAGAGACACAGAATAATCTGGCCGAGTCACGTAAGGAAGCTCAGGAAATAGTAGCCCGGGCAACCAAAGCGGCTGAGGATGCTAAAAACGAAATACTTGCTAAAGCTAATGAAGAAGCCACTAATATGAAAAATAAAGCTAAAGCAGAAATTGCAGCTGCTACTGAACAGGCCAAAGTTGAGTTACGCGATACAGCTGCTTCTCTTGCCATTATGGCGGCAGAAAAAGTTCTGGGCAGAGCTGTTACTGATGCCGACCATAAAAAGATGGTGAAAGAGTTTGTTAATGAGGCGGGCGATCTACTATGTTAAACAAGAGCGTCGCTAGGCGCTATGCCGAAGCATTTTTTAGTATCGCACAGGAAAACAATAAAATCGATGAATACCAGCAGGAATTGGAGAAAGTAGTTCAAATAATTGCTGAGGTTGAAGACCTTAAGGAATATTTTGCCCACCTGTTAATTCCGGCGGCAGCCAAAAAAGAAGTGGCTAAGAAAGTATTTGCTGACCAGGTTTCACCAATAACCATGAACTTTATCCAAATGATTATTGATAAGAAACGTGAGACTTATATAGAGGTCATTGCCGAAGAATATAGAGATATGGCTGATGAGTCCAGGAATATTGCCAAGGTAGATTTGATCGCAGCCAAGGATGTACCTGAAGAAGAAGTTAAATTTTTGGCGGATAAACTATCTACCTCTACTGGTAAAACGGTACAGCTTAAGCTAACTGTTGACCCATCCCTCTTGGGGGGCGTCAAGTTGCGAATGGGTGACAAAATAATTGACGGTACCGTGGCCAAAAAACTTGAAATGCTAAGACAATCACTGAAACAAGCAAAGATAAGTTAATTCGATAGGGGTGAGCACATAAATGAGTATTAGACCGGAAGAGATTAGCGCTATACTAAAAGAACAGATTGAGCGCTACCAATCCGAGGTCGAGGTCAGCAATGTTGGCTCAGTCATCTACGTCGGTGACGGTATCGCAAGGGTATATGGATTACGGGGAGCCATGGCTGGTGAGTTGCTTGAATTTCCAGGCGGGACCTACGGAATGGTACTTAATCTAGAAGAAGACAATGTTGGTGCTGTTCTACTGGGTAACTACGAACACATTAAAGAAGGCGACGTGGTTAAAGCTACCGGAAGAATCATGGAAGTTCCGGCCGGAAAAGCCATGCTGGGCCGTGTTGTTAACGCATTGGGACAGCCATTGGATGGTAAAGGTCCTATTAATACTGATAAATTTAAACCGATTGAAAGAGTTGCATATGGTGTTGTTACCAGAGCCCCGGTTAATGTACCAATGCAGACTGGGCTGAAAGCTATCGACTCCATGGTTCCGATCGGCAGGGGACAACGTGAGTTGATCATTGGTGACCGCCAGGTAGGTAAGACAGCTATCGCGGTTGATGCTATCATTAACCAGAGAGACAAAAAAGATATGATATGTATCTATGTCGGAATTGGACAAAAGCAATCTACGATAGCCGGTATAGCCGCAAAGCTCGAAGAGATGGGCGCTATGGATTACAGTATAATCGTAGCTGCTACAGCGTCTGAGCCGGCGCCATTGCTTTATATAGCACCATATGCTGGTGTTGCTATGGCTGAAGAATTTATGGAATCAGATCATGCAGATGTCTTAATAATTTATGATGATCTATCCAAACATGCTGTTGCTTATCGTGAAATGTCCCTGTTACTCCGTCGTCCACCCGGACGTGAAGCTTATCCTGGCGACGTTTTCTATCTCCACTCCCGTTTGTTGGAGAGAGCTTGTAAGTTAAATGATGATCATGGCGGCGGATCAATCACGGCCTTACCGATTATTGAAACCCAGGCCGGCGACGTTTCCGCATATATCCCAACTAATGTTATTTCCATCACCGATGGCCAGATTTACCTGGAAACTGACCTCTTCTATGCCGGTCAACGGCCAGCTATAAATGCTGGATTATCAGTTAGCCGTGTTGGTGGATCAGCTCAGACCAAAGCAATGAAATCGGTTGCCGGTCAGCTCCGCTTGGATTTGGCTCAGTACCGTGAGTTGGCAGCTTTTGCTCAGTTCGGTTCCGATCTTGATAAAGCTACCATGGCCAGGTTGATTCGTGGTGAGCGGGTTACCGAGATCTTAAAGCAGGGACAATATCAGCCCATGCCTATGGAAGAGCAAGTAGTTGTCATATATGCCGGGGTAAACGGATACCTTGATGATTTGCCCAAAGATAAAGTTCGGGAATTCGAAGTTGATTTCTTAAAATACATGCGCAGCGCTAATGCCAATATATTATCCACTATAAGAGATACCGGAAAGCTGGATGACGCGACAATCGAAAACCTTAAGAAAGCAATAAATGATTTCAAATCCACTTTTGCGGTTTAAGGTGGTGAAATAAATGGCAGGAGCAGGTGTAAGAGAATTTAAGCGCAGGATTAGAAGCGTACAAAATACCCAGCAGATAACCAAAGCTATGAAAATGGTGGCAGCTGCTAAGCTCCGCCGAGCACAAGAAGCTGCTGAATCCTCAAGGCCTTATACCGAAACATTGCAGGGAACATTGGCCAGACTGTCCGGAGTAGCGATGGATGTGAAACATCCACTCCTGGCTAAAAGAGATGAAGTCCGCAAGGTTGGTTACATCGTGGTTACTGCTGACCGTGGCTTATGTGGCGGTTATAATACCAATATTATTAGAGCAGCAAACGATGCTATAGCCCAGGATGACAGAAAAGTTGAGAATGCTATTATAGCAGTAGGACGTAAAGCCCGTGACTTTTATCGCAAACGCGGAGGAGTCGAAGCAGAGTTTGTAAATTTAGGTGACAATATTAGTTATGCAGATGCCAGAGAAATCGGGCAATATGTTATTGATGCATACGAAAATGAGGAATTGGATGAGGTTTATTTAGTATATGCAAGGTTTGTCAATGTCCTCCGGCAGCTTCCAACGGTAGACAAGATTCTTCCCTTGGAACCTCCCCAGAGCGAAGGAGAGGAACGCGCGGTTGACTACATTTATGAACCCAGCGCCGATGATATTCTATTAACATTGTTACCCAAATACATTGGAAGCCAAATTTATCATGCAATGTTGGAAGGTAAGGCCAGCGAGCATGGTGCCAGGATGACAGCAATGGGTAATGCCACTGAAAATGCTAGTGAAATTATTGATAACCTTACACTGGTTATGAATAAGGTTAGACAGGCGGCTATTACTGATGAAATTCTGGACATTGTTGGTGGTGCTGAAGCCCTTAATAAGTAAAGCCGATAACATTGCTTGTGGCGCCGAAGCTCTCAATAAAGGAGGAAAGTAGAGGATGGCGAATGTAACATATGGAGAGGTAACCCAGGTTATAGGCGCGGTTGTTGACATCCGTTTCAAGCCTGGTGAACTACCAGATCTAATGAGCGCTATTACAATAAAATCAGATGATCAAGACCCTGGACAAAAGGGTGCAGCTTATATTGATGTTACTCTGGAAGCTATGCAGCTGCTGGGAAATGATATCGTTAGATGCGTAGCATTAAGTCCTACAGATGGTATTAGCCGCGGGATGAAGGCTACTAATACCGGAGCTTCTATTAAAGTTCCCGTTGGTGACGGTTGTCTGGGAAGAATCCTTAACGTACTGGGCGAGCCGGTTGATGAAGCAGGTCCGGTACAGGCCGCAGACTACTGGGAAATCCATCGCAGACCCCCCGATCTGGTAGACCAGCTGCCGGCAACCGAATTGCTGGAAACTGGAATAAAAGTAGCCGACTTGATTTGTCCCTATGCCAAGGGTGGTAAAATAGGTCTATTCGGTGGTGCCGGTGTTGGTAAAACCGTTATTATTCAGGAACTTATAAGAAATATTGCTTATGAGCATGGTGGATATTCCGTTTTCACCGGTGTTGGTGAGCGTACCCGTGAAGGAAATGACCTCTGGGGTGAAATGACAGAATCCGGAGTTATCGAGAAATGTGCACTGATTTTCGGACAGATGAACGAACCTCCTGGAGCCAGACTTAGAGTTGCTCTGACTGGACTGACAATTGCTGAGTATTTCCGTGATGTCGGAGGACAGGACGTTCTAATATTCATCGACAACATTTTCCGTTTTGCCCAGGCCGGTAATGAAGTGTCGGCTCTGCTCGGACGTATGCCGTCCGCCGTTGGTTATCAACCAACCCTGGCAACTGACATGGGTCTTTTGCAGGAACGTATAACAACTACCCGTAAGGGTTCAATAACCTCAGCACAGGCTGTATACGTACCGGCTGACGACTTAACTGACCCGGCACCGGCAACAACCTTTGCTCACTTGGATGCAACCACGGTTCTGTCTCGTGCTATTTCCGAGTTGGGAATTTATCCCGCTGTTGATCCCCTGGATTCAACATCACGAATTCTGGATCCGCAGATATTAGGTGAGAAGCACTATGCAACTGCTCGTGGGGTGCAGCAGATACTGCAAAGATATAAAGAACTGCAGGATATCATCGCTATCCTGGGTATGGATGAACTCAGTGACGAAGATAAATTGATAGTCGCTCGGGCCAGAAAAATTCAAAGATTCCTGTCCCAGCCCTTCCACGTTGCTGAACAGTTCACTGGCAGCCCGGGAATATATGTTCCTGTAGGTGAAACAGTAGAATCATTCAGCCAGGTATTAGCTGGAAAACATGACAACTTACCCGAAGATGCGTTCTATATGGTCGGTAATATCGATACCGCTGTGGCTAAAGCTAAGAGACTGGGGGCGTAGCCTATGGCAGAAGACACCTTCATGCTTGAAATAGTAACCCCTGAACAAATCCTTTTTAAGGATGAGGTTCAGTTCCTGGTTGCTCCCTCTGTCGAAGGTGAATTGGGTGTATTAAAGAACCATGCGCCCCTTATCTCAGCACTCAAGATTGGTGTACTGAGATATAAAGACAGCAGAGGGGTACAAAAGAAGATGGCATTAAGCGGCGGATTTGTCGAAATAGTTGATAATGTCGCCCGGGTTTTGGCTGAGACGGCTGAGCACGGTGATAAAATCGATGTTCTGCGGGCTAGGGCATCTAAAGAAAGAGCGGAAAAAAGACTGGCTCAGAGGGACGAAAATATTAATTATACCCGGGCCCAGTTGTCATTGCAGCGGGCAATCGCAAGATTAAAAGCAGCCGATAGTAATGATTAGGATCGTTTAAGGGAACCATATAAAAAAATTATAGAAAAACAATAACATGAAGCCGGGAGACTATGCCTTCCGGCTTCAGGGATTATTGTAAGTTAAGGTTTTTGATCTGTATTGTGAATTTGCGGGGGAACTAAAAAAATGAGCGATATGTTGCGGACGCTGATAATAATCACACTTGTTTATTATCTTGTAAAAGGTCTGATTTATTTAGCTATGTGGCAAATGACTTATAAGGTTCAGGAGCGGGCACTGGAGGAAAAAAGAAAGAAAGCTGAAAAAAGATTATCAAAGAGAAATAAAGAATAGCAACATAAAGGAGAACAATAATACCCACCTATAAATCAACAAAATAGTGCTGAGCAGTCCAGCAGTCGCGTGGTAGTAGGGAGGGGTCAGGCATGCAAACCATATTCCTGATTTTTGTTGCGGCGGTGTTTTTGATTACTATAATATTCGGTGTACTAATCTGGAGACAAACCATAATTTTTGAGCGAAAAGCTTTATCTGCCAAGCACAAACGTGAAGAGTATTTACGGCAGACAGAACAGAGACAAGATGATAATAGTGAACTAGCCCCACATAGCAGCGGAGCCTGATATTAGGGGGCAAGTCTAAACCAGAGTATGGGAATGACGACCAGAATAATTACTAAATAATAAAATATAGCATTTTAAAAACCTGACTTGGTCAGGTTTTAATTTATATAAGGCATAATTTTTGAATAAAGATGCCAAAATAGGGCAACAATCAAACATATCTGCTTTTATTTGGGAGGGCTTTTTATGAGGAGAGCAGTTATGTATTTGATTGTTTTTTCTATTTTGTGTTTATTAATGCAGCAAGGAATAAACCACACACTCGGCAACCAAATAAAAAATCAATCACCATTTTGTCTATCATTTACATCTATCGGTGCAAACTTGCTCGAATCTCGACTTGACTGTTGGGCAAAGATAAGATTAACCTCCACATCGAAAGATTTAGAGCAAAATCTGATTCAAATATTGCAGCATCTCCGCTTGCCAGTAGAACGGAAAGGATTTATTTATAATACCAGCCCGGGAATAATCGAATTAAGCTACAGTTGTGATCAAGAAAGTCTCAATTATAACTTTTGTTTGACATCAAGCCAGCCTAATAAAGAAACTTATTATATTATTACAGTTATCTCCTCTAAGGATTCACCGAAGCTACGGGAGATTGCTCAAAAACTGCAATCAATTGCAAATTATAGCACTTATTATTCATATACCGGAACCATCCCCAACCTCTATGACAGTAATTCACATAAGAGAATGCTGCAAAATATTCTTAAACAACTAAATGCCCAGACGGTGGAGTTTTATAGCGATACTAACTGTGCCAGTGTAACCGGTTACAGCAAAACATTGAAAGAGTGGGTCGAACCCATACATGGAGGCAGAAATAAGTATAATGTCCAGGCAGCAATAAAAAGTAATAAACAAAAACATACTACCGAAATTTATATAGGCTCACCCCTGTTACTGGGTGATTATTAAAAGGAGGTGATGGTGGGAGTTGACATTAAGGGTCAGTGGAAATAGTAAACTTGTTGGCCAGGTAGAGCTAAGCTCATCAAAAAACGCCATTCTGCCGATTTTAGCTGCTGCTCTTCTTAGTAGCGGGCCAGTCAAAATAAACAAGGTTCCGAAGATAAAAGACGTAACCATAATGATTAAGTTACTAAAAGAATTAGGTCTCAGTATAAAGCATAGACAGGACTCATTAATTATTAACGGCGAACCCGAATTTACTGATGCTTGCTATGACCTGGTAAGAAAAATCAGAGCGTCATTTCTGATTGCCGGCCCATTACTGGGTAGAAAAGGCAAGGTTATGATATCATACCCAGGGGGGTGTGCAATAGGCAATAGACCAATTGACCTTCATTTAAAGGGTTTCCAAGCCCTGGGGGCAGATATTAATATTTCATCCGGTAACGTTATAGCCAGGGCCGACTATTTATCAGCTAATCATATCTATCTTGATTTTCCCAGTGTAGGGGCGACCGAGAATATTATTATGGCAGCTACCATGGCCCGGGGAGTTACGTATATAGAAAATGCCGCCTTAGAGCCAGAAATAGTAGATCTGGCTAATTTTATTAATAGCATGGGTGGAAGGATAAAAGGGGCAGGCAGTAATTTAATTAAAATCGAAGGGGTAACACAACTCGGGGGAACCGAGTATACTCCAATTCCGGACCGCATTGAGGCAGGTACCTATATGGTGGCAGCGGCTGCCACTGGCGGCGAAGTGGTAATAAAAAACACTATTCCTGAACACGTTAAAGCCATAAGTGCCAAATTAAAAGAAAGCGGAGCAACCGTTGTTGAAACGGAAGATTATATACAGGTCTCCAGAAATGGACCTATCAAACCAGTATATATTAAAACCTTGCCTTATCCCGGATTCCCAACCGATATGCAGGCACAGTTCATGGCTTATCTGGGATCTGCCCAGGGAAGCAGTGTTCTTACCGAATCAGTTTTCGAAAACCGTTTTATGCATGTCCCTGAACTGGTACGTATGGGTATGAGCATTAAAACCGAAGGCCGCACAGCTATTATTAAAGGAGTATCCAAATTTACTGCGGCTACAGTCCGGGCAACTGATTTAAGAGCCGGTGCGGCTTTGATTATTGCGGCTTTGACTGCCGATGGAGATACCATCATTACCAATAGTGAGCATATAGATCGCGGGTATGAAAATATCGTAGACAAGCTAAATGCGCTGGGAGCGCGGATTTATCGTATATAAGCTTAATAGTTAAACGGTTTTTAGGAACATGGTATGTATGCCATGTTCTTTTCATATTTATAGGATATGAAAAAGCGCTTTAAATTCATTTTACTCTTGATGATATTAATGATTATTATTTCCTGTGGCTGGTTTATGTGCAGGCCCCGGGAAGAATCTGAAAGCCACTATTTTTCCGAGCCGGAAATAAAGCTTTATTTAAATAAGAGCGATGAGGTAATAAAACTGGAGCTTGAGGAATATCTGGTAGGGACAGTTGCCGCCGAAATGCCGGCCTCTTTCAACCTGGAGGCACTTAAGGCCCAGGCTGTATGTGCCCGGACCTATGCCCTCCGCAAACTAATGTATGCTCCGAAATACCCGCGCCAAGCCGACCTTTCCGATGATATCAGGTCTTGCCAAGCCTATGTTACGAGTGCTACTTATGAAAACTGGCAACCCGAGCTGGTACAAAAAATACGCCGCGCGGTCAGAGAAACCCGCGGTGAGATTATGCTCTATGATAACCAACCGATTGATGCCTTATATCATTCCACCTGTGGAGGAGAAACGGAAAGTGCTTTAAACGGTTGGGCAAAAGAGGTTCCCTACCTTCAGTCAGTGAAATGTCGGTATTGTCGAGGTACAAAGCATTATCAGGAAACATCCAGCATTTCATGGCAGCATGTTATTAACAGTTGGGGAACAAAAGATATAAAAGTATTGACGCGAACCTCAACGGGAAGGGTAAAAAAATTAAAGATTGGCTCTACGGAAATATCTGGGGAACAGTTTCGACAAAAACTAAGCTTACCATCTACCTGGTTCTATCTGGAACCTGCCCGGGACGCTCTGATAATCAGAACCTATGGTTATGGCCACGGTTCCGGTATGTGTCAATATGGGGCGAACGGAATGGCTAATGCTGGCAAAAACTATAAACAGATTCTCGGCACTTACTATAAAAATATCAGCTATTACCGCATAAATTACTAACCTACCAAGTTTCTACTTTATCCACCTGCCAGGTTCTTTACCACTTCCCATCTGAATATATTTTAACAAATGGGGGGAGGGCCGTTATGCAAAACTATATAAGAAAAAGGGCGGTTAAAGTTGCCCAGTACATTCTCCAAACATCCCAGACCGTGAGACAAACCGCTGAAGTGTTTGGTATAAGCAAATCTACGGTGCATAAAGATGTAACCGAGAGATTACCCCGGATCAACAAACAACTCGCGGATGAAGTTAAACAGGTTTTAGATAAAAACAAGGCCGAAAGGCATTTACGCGGAGGAGAAGCCACACGAAAAAAATATGCCGGTATGCAGTCGACACAATGTTATAATTGAATAGGCATTAATAGTATATAAAGGTAAAATAAACTTATACAATACGATAAGGAGGCCCTGGTCAATAATGTTTTATGAAGAAGACATTGGTATCGATCTTGGAACGGCCAGCGTAATAGTTTTCAAAAAAGGCAAGGGAATCGTTTTGCATGAGCCTTCAGTAGTAGCCATTGACAAAACTACGAATAATGTAATTGCGGTAGGCCAGGAAGCCCGTGATATGTTGGGGAGAACCCCTGGTCACATTATAGCCGTCCGCCCTCTGCGGGAAGGTGTCATAGCTGATTATGATACCACAGAAAAAATGCTCACCTATTTTATTAGAAAGGTAGTTGGGCGAAGATGGTTTTTCAAACCCAGAATCATTGTATGTATTCCCACCGGGGCTACTGATGTCGAGGAACGTGCGGTAAGACAAGCTACCCTTTCCTCTGGAGCACGTAAAGCTTTTTTAATTGAAGAACCTCTTGCTGCAGCCTTGGGGGCAGGTATTGATATTGCTGAGGCAACTGGTAATATGGTAGTCGATATAGGAGGGGGTACCTCTGATATAGCAGTTCTTTCACTGGGAGGGACAGTTTGTAACAGTTCCCTGCGTGTGGGGGGAGACAAGTTTGATGAGGCTATAATTCGCTACGTAAGAAAAGAACACAGTCTAATGATAGGTGATCGAACCGCCGAAGAAGTTAAAATCAGGGTGGGGTCAGCTTATGTTACCGAAGAAAACCGGCATTTATCTATGGAGATAAGAGGGCGCGACCTATTAACCGGGCTTCCCAAAACTGTTACCATGACTACGGAAGAAGTCTGGGAGGCTTTACAGGAACCCGTGGAGGCAGTCATAGATGCCGTCAAAAAGGTGCTGGAAATAACCCCTCCCGAATTAGCTGCAGATATAGTAAATAACGGTATAGTAATGACCGGCGGTGGGTCACTTCTTAACGGACTTGATGTTCTATTATCCAAACAGACCAACCTTCCGGTACACATAGCCGATGATGCTATTTGTTGTGTGGCCCGGGGAACAGGTAAAGCGCTAAGCCAGTTATCAACCCTGTCGCGCAGTAGTTTCTCAGCCGGGCGACGGGTTGTGTAGGTTTATACATAGTAAGAGTAAAGTTTTGGCCTTAAAAGTCCGATATAAAACATATATATATTGATAAGGGGCGCACGCATTGATTAAAGGAATCTATACCGCCGGGTCAGGTATGATGTTGCAGATGGCGCGGCAAGATGTTGTGGCTAATAATATTGCCAATGTTAATACCTACGGTTACAAAAAAAATACTACTTTATGCCGCACTTTCCCGGAGATGTTAATTAGCCGTCTGGGTGAGACTGTTGTTGACAGTCAGGGAGTTTCTCATAGTATGCAGCCCATAGCCATAGGAAGGCTGGGTACGGGAGCGGTATTAGATCGGATAATGACCGATTACAGCCCTGGCAACCTGAAAAAGACTGATAATCCTACTGATTTGATTATAAGTAACAATGGTACTTATACTATTATTACCCCGCAAGGAGAAGAGCAGGCAACTAATGCCGGCACGCTTTTTTTTGTAGTACAAACTCCCCAGGGTGAGGAACGGTTTACCCGGGATGGGGCCTTTAAGATAAGCCAGGGTCGATTAATCAATAATGAGGGTTATACAGTACTGGATACCGACAATAACCCTATAACCATTAACGGGGATTTTGATATTAATCAGAATGGTCAAGTGATAATAAATGATGAGGTTGTAGCTACCTTGAAAGTGGCCCATTTCGACAACCCTGAAGTATTGGAGAAGGTTAACAGTACCTGGCGTTCCAACCAACCTTACAATCAGGTTACCAACCCCCAGATTATGCAGGGTTATATTGAAGAGTCCAATGTTAATGCAGTAAAGGAAATGGTTGATTTGATTACCATAACCAGATGCTATGAATCTCTGCAGAAGATGATTCAAGCTGAGGATGAAACATTACAGGTGGCTATAGACCAGGTGGCCAGCCAACAATAAAAAGTGGGATTAACACACCCGCCAGCCGGCGGGTTTTTTTATACCTGTAGTACCAGGACCCTAGAAATAATGATAAAATGCAGTAAAGAATGACCCAAAAAAGTTAACTATTTTTTATGATAACAAAAGGGGACTTTTATGAAGCAAAGAAAGCAGGCTGATATACTAGGTTGTCATATTGATATAGTCTCGATGCAGGCAGCTACCCAAATGGTGGAACAATTAGTTGATCAGGGCACTCCTTCGCACATTATTACCTTAAATGCTGAAATAGCTTATGTGGCCCGGGATAATCAGAAGTTGCGAAATATAATAAACAAGGCCGCTCTGGTTACACCTGATGGTATAGGTGTAGTCTGGGCAGCTCAAAAACTGGGTTATGGTATTAGGGAACGGGTTACCGGTATTGATATGATATATAAAATTTGCGAACTGGCGGCTCGCCGGCAATGGAAGATATATTTTCTCGGCGCGGCACCAGGAATAGCTCAAAAAGCCGCAGAAAACCTTGCCAGCCAATACCCGGGCTTCTCTGTAGCCGGGTGCCGGGACGGCTATTTTTTGCCGGAGGATATTCCGGCCCTGCTTAAAGATATTAAAGCCAGTCAACCGCACATTTTATTGGTTGCCCTGGGGGCTCCTAAACAAGAGTTTTGGATTGATGCCTACCAAAGGCAGTTAAGGGTACCGGTATGTATAGGCGTAGGTGGAAGTTTTGATGTTTTGGCTGGTACCAAAAAAAGGGCGCCGGAAATTATGATTAAGCTTAACCTGGAATGGTTATACCGGTTGTTAGCTGAACCCAGCCGGATAAAGCGGCAAATGGTATTGCCGAAATTCGCTCTGGCGGTATTAAGGCAGAGGTTAATTGAACGCGGATAACGCGGGTTTTTATAATATTATTCAAATACTGCGATACTGCCAGGGATTAACAATATATCGCTTAACTTGTAGCATTTAATCATATTCGTAAGGCTCTATGGCTTTTAAGCAGCCCAAATGTTAACACGGATGGCCAAACTTCATTTATGAAACCACATTTGAAAAGATACCTGCTGTCCGTGCTAAGCGTTGATTAAACTGTTGTTTAGTACCTAAACATATGTTGGACTTTTACTATTATCTGCTTGTGTCCTTTAAAAATCTGTGTATGAGCGCAGCGAGTCAGTGTTGAATTTACGATAAATAAGTCCCGAAAGGCGGGGTGAGGATGGAACCTAACCAGATATTTGCGTTAGATATTGGAACCCGCAAAGTGGTAGGTTTGGTACTGGAGAAAGATGGCCAGAAATATAACATACTGGCAGCTGAATATGTTGAACATAGTACAAGAGCTATGCTGGACGGACAAATCCATGATGTTGAGGCAGTAGCAGCAGTTATAACCCAGATAAAAAAGTCTCTGGAAGAGAAGCTGGGTATAACTCTAGAAAAAGCAGCAGTTGCTGCAGCCGGACGGGCTCTTAAAACGGCGCGGGGATATGTTTCTACTTCCAGGGGATTGGCCGGCGAGATTTCCGAGGAGGAAATGCGGGCTTTGGAATTAGAGGCGGTGCAAAATGCCCAGTATACCCTGGCCCAGGCGGAAATTAGCTCCAGTGACCGTAGTAATTATTTCTGTGTCGGTTATAGTGTCGTATGTTACCGGGTAGAGGATCAAGAGATAGCCAGCCTGGTTGGCCAGACTGGCTCTGAGGTCGCGGTCGAAGTTATTGCCACTTTTTTGCCCCGGATAGTGGTGGACAGCCTTTTTTCAGTACTTAAACGTAGCGGTTTACAGGTTTTTAGCTTAACCCTGGAACCAATAGCAGCTCTTGCGGTTGCTATTCCTCCTAGTATGCGCTTACTAAACCTGGCTCTGGTTGATATCGGAGCTGGTACTTCAGATATTGCCATAGTTAAAAATGGTAAAATTTCTGCCTATGCTATGGTACCTATAGGCGGAGACGAGCTGACCGAATTTATTTCATCGCAATGGCTGCTTGATTTTAATCAGGCCGAAAATCTGAAAAGGACCCTTTCCAATCAAGAACAGGTTGAGTTTACAGATATTCTCGGAAACACTACTATAATGGGAACAGCAGATATTAATGAAATTCTCCAGCCTCCTATCAAAGAATTAGCCCAGGCTATTGCAGTAAATATCATTGAAGTAAACCAAAAAACCCCCGATGCGGTACTTTGTGTCGGCGGAGGAACACTGGCTCCCCTGTTTATTATGAACCTTGCTGATGCGCTGGGAATGCCCCGCAATCGCATCGGCATTAAATCCCGGGCTAATTTGGACCATATTTGTGGCGATTTCCCTTGCCTGGAAGGTCCCCAGGGTGTTACCCCCATAGGTATAGCTTTTAATTCCTTTGACAAACCGCCGGTTCCGGTAATAAAAGTTACTGTTAATGGCCGCGAAACGGCCCTTTGGAACATGGGTGAGACAGATGTAATGCATGCCCTGATAAACTCGGGGATAGCTTTAAACAACCTTTATGGAAAACCGGGCATGGGCAAGACAATTGAGGTTAATGGCTACATCAAGGTAGTAAAAGGAGAAATGGGAACCTCTCCCCTTATTCAGGTAAATGGTAGCAAGGCCCCATTGCAAACGATTGTACATGATGGAGATATTATTTTCTTTTCCAAAGGGCAGGATGGTAAAAACGCCAGTCTAACCCTGCGGGATTTGGTTAATGGTACCAGCGGCTATGTGCAGGTAAACGGAGAAAAGGTACAGCTGTTACCACTTATAACGGTAAATGGTCAGCCTTTTGACCCTGATCAGGAACTGCCCGATATGGCCAAAGTTGAAATGAAGCGGGTCAACCAGGTACGCGACATTTTAATGACCGCAGGCCTGGCTGAACACCTTTTGTGTGAAACCTTGTACAGTTTTGAGCTGAATGGTCAGCACATGGTAGTAAGATGGAGTCCGGTACTGGTAACTGTGGACGGTATAAAAGCCAGCCTGGACCAGACGGTCAATTTCGGCAGTTGTATAGAATATTCCTTACGCTCGGAAAGGCCACGGATCAAGGATATACTTCCGGAAGAAACTAGCACTATCAATGTTACCGTTAATGAAAAACCGGTTGTTTTACATGCTACCAATTATACTGTCTCCCTTAATGGCCGGGAAGTAAGTTCTGCGGACGAAGTAATATATAACGGGGCTTCCCTAACAGCAGTAAAAAAAGAGGCCAGTTGTATTTTGAGCGATATTTTTAAAGAAATAGAAATTAATCCAGCTTCCGCCAGGGGCAAATTGGTAATTGAGGTTGATGGTAAACCTGCCGGTTATACCACTCCCATTTTTGATAAAAGCAGTATTAAGCTAATCTGGGAAGATTAGTTACCGTCCCCATCCCCCGTTCGTCTTTACCGGGTGTTTCTCACTTCCTGCGCCTACGTCGCTCACCGAAATACCCCACTCTAGGCAGCGTTTAGAGGTTGATTGTGGTAAGGAGGCGGTGTTGGTACGGGTTTGCGGGGCATATCCGGTTCGCTCCGGTCTCCGGTAGTAGAAACACCGGCGGCTTGCCTCACGGGGGATGGGGCACCGCGCAGATTGAACGTCCGTGTTCGGCTGCGCTCTCGCGACGTCCATGTCGCTCGTCCCCATCCCCCGCTCGGCTTCACCGGGTGTTTATCACTGCCGGCGTTCACGTCGTTCACCAGATATACCTTATTGCAGGCAGCGTTTGGAGGTTGATTGTGGTAAGGAGGCGGTGTTGGTACGGGTTTGCGGGGCATATCCGGTTCGCTCCGGTCTCCGGTAGTAGAAACACCGGCGGCTTGCCTCACGGGGGATGGGGCACCGCGCAGACTGAACGTCCGTGTTCGGCTGCGCTCTCGCGACGTCCGTGTCGCTCGTCCCCATCCCCTGCTCGTCTTTACCGGGTGTTTATCACTGCCGGCGTTCACGTCGTTCACCAGATATACCTTATTGCAGGCAGCGTTTGGAGGTTGATTGTGGTAAGGAGGCGGTGTTGGTACGGGTTTGCGGGGCATATCCGGTTCGCTCCGGTCTCCGGCAGTGGAAACACCGGCGGCTTGCCTCACGGGGGATGGGGCACCGCGCAGATTGAACGTCCGTGTTCGGCTGCGCTCTCGCGACGTCCATGTCGCTCGTCCCCATCCCCCGCTCGGCTTCACCGGGTGTTTCTCACTACCTGCGCCTACGTCGCTCACCGGATATACCCCGCAAACCCGTACCAACACCGCGAGAATTTCTATTCTTACGAATTTTTGAGAGTAAAAATCCGCGTAATCCGCGTTGAATATCCCGATTAATTCCATAGAGGCGTACAGCCTCTTTTTTTTATGGATAAAAGGATTTTACCCGTAAAAAAGGGGAAGGAATAGAGAGAGTGTGCATTGGTTAAATAAAGTCAAATAGATTTAACTGAAGGTATTTTTTGGAGGTTTATTAATTTCTAATAGTGGCTATAATAAAACTAAAGTCAAAGAAAGTCAAAGAGGGGCGTGCGATAATGAAAAAAAGCCTGGCAGATAGAATAGAACAGTATTTAAAAGTGTTGATAGACAGAAGTGAGGAAAACCAAATTGAGATTCAACGCGCCGAATTGGCAGAAACCTTTGATTGTGTCCCTTCCCAGGTTACTTATGTGTTAAGTACCCGTTTTACTGAAGAGGAAGGCTATTACACTCAAAGCCGGCGGGGTGGTAAAGGTTATGTAAGGATAACACGGTGTTTTAAACAGGAGGAATATTCCCTCAATGATAAACAAATGTTTAATTGGCTGGAGGAACTTATAGAGAGTAACCTGTTAACTAATAGCGAAGCCTATTTAGTAAAACATATCCTGCTACATGGAGTTAATCGTATCCCCATTGAATACCGCAATAGTCTCAGGGCGGGAATAGTTGACGCGGTAAAAAGCTACTGCATCAATAAAACCCGTTAAGCATAAAATTTTTTGATAATAAAGGAGGGTTAAAACCATGTATTGTGAAGAATGCAAAAAAAGATTGGCAACGGTACATGTAACCCAGTTATTCAACGGCGCCAAGGTGGAAAGTCATTTGTGCGAGGAATGTGCCAGTAAGAAAGGCGGGTTTTTCTTTGATTTGAATAATAAGTTTTCTATTCCTCACCTCCTGGGCAGCTTCTTTGGCAATGGCTATGTTCAGGGTATTACTGCCCCGGTACAGAATATACAATGTCCCAATTGCGGCATGAACTTTATGAATATACGCGAGACAGGAAAGTTAGGATGCAATGAGTGCTATACCGTATTCGAACAGGAGCTGGAACCAATTTTAAGAAGAATCCATGGTAACAGTCAACATATAGGGAAAATTCCGAGCCGGGGCGGAGCCCAGGTATTAATCCAGAAAAAAATTGAGAACTTAAAAGCTCGGCTGCAACAGGCGGTAGCTAAAGAGGAGTACGAAAAAGCGGCAGAGATAAGAGACTCGATAAAAGAACTGGAAAAGAAACTTAAATGAAGGAGGAATGCCAGGTGAGTGTAAGCGATTTGTTAAATAGCAGTTATGTGAAATGGATGGATGGAGCTGGTCCCGAGTCTGACATAGTAATAAGCAGCCGGATACGCCTGGCCAGGAATCTGAGCAATATACCTTTCCCCCATCTGCTGGATCAGGAAAAAGGCCAGCAATGTATAGACATTATAACCGAGGCCTGGAAAAAGGCTGCCGATAAAGAGCTTAAAGGGATGGAACTCATTACCTTTGACCAGTTAACTGCTCTGGATCGCCAGATACTGGTGGAAAAACACCTTACCAGTCCCAATCATGTTACCACCAATTCCTCCTTCCGTGGTTTGCTGGTTAATGGAGATGGTTCCGCAGCTATCATGATAAATGAAGAAGACCACTTGCGGTTGCAGTGCCTTTTGCCCGGCCTGCAACTGGATGAATGCTATCGCTGCCTGCAGTTGCTGGATGATGGCCTGGAGAGAAGTTTGAGTTATGCCTTTGATGAGCGGAGAGGATATTTAACCTCCTGTCCTACCAATGTAGGGACAGGCATGCGGGCCTCAGTGATGCTACACTTGCCGGCCATTGCTATGGCGGGACAAACCCAAATGATATTTCAAAACATCAGCCAGCTGGGGCTGACGGTAAGGGGACTGTACGGTGAAGGAACGGAAATTGTAGGTAACCTTTATCAATTATCCAACCAAATAACCCTGGGACAGACCGAGGAAGATATAACCAGTAATCTGACTACTATAGCTAAACAGATTGTGGATCAGGAAAGACTGGTAAGAAATAACCTGAAAAAGGAGATGAATTACCAGCTGGAAGATAGAATAGGGCGGGCTTACGGCACGCTAACCAATGCCCGGGTGATTTCTTCCAATGAGGCCATGACACTTCTGTCCGATGTACGTTTGGGAATTGATTTGGGCATAATTAAATCTATTAAGCCCTTTGCTTTAAATGAAATGGAAGTAGCTATACGACCAGCCCATTTACAGAAGAAAGTGGGGCAGGAAATGGACCCCCTGCACCGCGATGTCAAAAGAGCCGAGGTCATTAAGGAGAAATTTGGCCAGCAGGTAAGCTAAACCGGTTTTTTACTATAAGACAGGAAAGTAAATTCTTGGATCTTTCCTAATTGCCCAGAAAAAGGAGGAATGCTTATGTTCAGAAGATTTACGCAAAAGGCTCGCAATGCAGTTATTCATGCTCAGGAAGAAGCCCGGCAATTAAACCATCCGGCTATTGGAACCGAACATATTCTGCTCGGTTTGCTGCGAGAAGGTGAAGGGGTAGGGGCTCGAGCATTGTTAAACCTTGGTATAGATTTGGAAAAGGTCCGCGAGGAGGTTAAGAAGGTTATTGGTCAGGGTACCGGCATTTTAGAAGGTGCGGCTGGAGATCTGCCTGTAACTCCCCGGGCTAAAAAAGTGTTTAACCTGGCTTTTGACGAAGCTCGTCTGCAGGGGGTTAATTATGTCGGGACGGAACATATTTTACTGGCCCTTATTAGAGAAGAAGAGGGAGTTGCCGGACAGGTATTGATTTCCATGGGGGTCAGGTTGGAGGAGGTCAGGGCGCAGGTATTAATGCTTTTAGGCGGCGAAATGGATGCCTCGGGAATAGAAGCTTACCAGCAAGAGGCCAAACCTAATCAGGCCAGTATATCCCAGGGGAAACGCAAAGGCCGCAGCAAGACTCCAACTCTGGATAATTTCAGCCGTGATTTGACCCGTGACGCCCAGGAAGAAAGACTCGACCCGGTTATAGGCCGAAACAAAGAGATCGAGCGGGTAGTGCAAATATTATCCCGGCGGACCAAAAACAACCCTGTTTTGATTGGTGATCCCGGGGTTGGTAAAACAGCTATTGTAGAAGGTTTGGCCCAACGGATTAATGAGAATAAGGTACCGGAGATATTATCCAATAAAAGAGTAGTATCTCTTGATCTATCAACTATGGTGGCTGGGACCAAATACCGGGGAGAATTCGAAGACCGTCTCACCAAAATCGTTAATGAAATCAAATCTGCCGGTGATGTAATTGTTTTTATTGATGAACTGCACACCATTGTCGGTGCCGGAGCAGCCGAAGGTGCTATTGATGCTGCCAATATTTTAAAACCATCTCTGGCCCGGGGCGAATTTCAGTGTGTTGGAGCTACTACCTTAAACGAGTATCGCAAACATATTGAAAAGGATGCGGCTCTGGAGCGTCGCTTCCAACCCATACTGGTAGATGAACCGAGTGAGGAAGAAAGTATTGAAATATTAAAAGGCTTGCGCGACCGGTATGAAGCCCACCATGGAGTTAGGA
The DNA here is from genome assembly GCA_050943315.1 of Syntrophomonadaceae bacterium. Taxonomy (GTDB): domain Bacteria; phylum Bacillota; class Syntrophomonadia; order Syntrophomonadales; family Syntrophomonadaceae; genus JBDKUD01. The sequence goes on along the minus strand of JBMNOY010000007.1, from coordinate 16,832 downwards.
TAAGTGATGAGGCCATAACTGCGGCAGTTAAACTATCGGCCCGCTATATTACTGACCGCTTCCTGCCGGATAAGGCCATCGACTTAATCGATGAGGCAGCCTCTAAAGTCAGATTGGCTAATTATGTTGTTCCTGATGATTTGCAGGCGCAGGAAAACCGCTTGGAGGAGATTATTAAAGAAAAGGAAGAAGCTATAAATGCTCAGGAATATGAGACAGCTGCCAAACTAAGAGATGAGGAACAACAGCTTAAAGATGAAATTGATAATAAACGCAAGGAATGGGTAAGTCAGCGCAGCTTACAGGCCGGAGCGGTACTGGAGGATGATATTGCCGGTATTGTAGCTGACTGGACGGGGATTCCGGTGAGCAAACTGGCTAAAGATGAGAGTGAACGCCTGGTTAATCTGGAATCAGTACTGCACAACCGGGTAGTGGGGCAGGAGGATGCCGTGCAGGCAGTAGCCCGGGCCGTGCGCAGAGCTCGCGCCGGACTGAAAAACCCCCGGCGGCCCATAGGTTCATTCATATTTCTGGGCCCCACTGGAGTAGGTAAAACAGAATTGGCAAGGACTCTGGCTGAAGCCATGTTTGGCAGTGAAGAAGCCATCATCCGCCTGGACATGTCGGAATATATGGAAAAACATGCTGTATCCCGGATGATAGGTTCACCTCCGGGATATGTGGGATATGATGAAGGGGGACAATTAACCGAAAAGGTAAGGAGAAAACCATATTCAGTTATATTGTTGGATGAGATTGAAAAAGCTCACCCCGATGTATTTAATATCCTGCTGCAGGTTTTAGAGGACGGAAGGTTGACTGATGGTCAGGGCCGAACCGTAGATTTCAGGAACACGGTAGTGATTATGACTTCCAACGTAGGTGCGGACTCCTTGCAAAAAGCCAAGACGGTAGGTTTTACCCGAGCTGTGGATGAAGCTGAAGATTATGCCCGGATGAAGGAAAGAGTCATGGAGCAAATGAAACACACTTTCCGTCCTGAATTTTTGAATCGTATTGATGAGATGATTGTGTTCCGCAGCCTTTCCGAACCGGAGTTAAAGGAAATCATTAATCTGTTATTAGAAGACTTGAGGTCAAGAATTAAGGATGCCGGCTTTGAGCTGGAAATATCTGCAGCAGCCCAGGAATTGATAATGAAAGAGGGCTATGATCCTGCTTATGGAGCGCGGCCGCTTAAAAGGGCAATACAGAAACTGGTGGAAGATAAGGTCTCTGAGGAGATTCTCAAGAAAACCGTTGAGCCCGGAGACAAGATTGTAATTGATGCCCAGGAAGGAGCAATAACCGTAAATAAAGCCGGTTAAGATTTACCGCAAGGGGAACCAGATAGTCTGGTTTCCCCTTTTTTTGCCTGTATTTCTTCTATATAGGCGATTAAATGACGACTGGGATAGTATTTTGAATAAAATCAGTGCTACAATTGTACTATGAATCTGATTTAGTCTAAAGGAGAGAACAATGGGCAAAAATACTAGTAGGTTTGCATGCCAGGAATGTGGCTATGAGACTTACAAATGGATGGGCAAGTGTCCTGGCTGCGGGCAATGGAACACCTTACTAGAAGAAATCCAATCCTCCCAGGACAAGCCCCTTGGGCATATAGAAACACCTGCACTGCCCCTCAATAGCATATCAGGTTCGGATACCTACAGATATTCTTCCGGCCTGGGGGAATTAGACCGGGTACTGGGGGGAGGAATAGTCCCAGGTTCATTAGTTCTGCTGGGGGGAGACCCGGGCATTGGAAAATCCACCCTTTTACTGCAAGCAGCTGATAAGATTGCCCGCAGCGGCAAGAGGGTACTGTATTTGTCTGGGGAAGAATCCCTTCGCCAAATAAGGCTGCGTGCTGATCGCCTGCAGATAGAGAGCAGCGACATATTTCTTTTAAATGAACCTAATATTGAGATTTTGGAAGAATATATAAGGGAAATCGGCCCAGATTTTGTTATAATAGACTCTATTCAGACTGTCTATTTAGAGCATATTTCCTCGATCCCCGGCAGTGTTGCGCAATTGCGGGAATGCACCGCAGCTATCATGAGACTGGCCAAGAAAAATGACATAGCGTTCTTCGTGGTGGGACATGTTACCAAGGATGGTATGCTGGCCGGGCCCCGGATGCTGGAGCATATGGTGGACGTAGTAATTTACTTCGAGGGTGACAAAAACTTTGCTTTTCGTCTTTTACGGGGCGTGAAAAACCGTTTCGGTTCTACCGATGAGATTGGTCTTTTGGAGATGACTGGAAGAGGATTGCTGGAAGTAGCTGATCCTTCATATATTTTTTTAAGCGGTAACCATGATGCCAGCGGTACCGCAGTCACGGCCAGCTTTGAGGGACGGCCGTTTCTAATAGAAGTCCAGGCTCTGGTGGCCGCTTCTAGCCCGGGATATCCCCGGCGTATGGCATCAGGTATAGATCAAAACCGGCTGGCCTTAATTATTGCCGTTCTGGAAAAGGTGCGGGGTTTCAGGTTAGCAGATTATGATGTGTATCTGAAAGTTACCGGGGGCGTTTTCCTGCGGGACCCTTCGGTTGATCTGGGTATAGCAGCGGCCATAATTTCCAGTTATAAAGAAGTGCTGATTCCGCCGGATACGGTATTTATCGGTGAATTAGGCTTATCGGGCCAAATTCGTTCGGTGCCGTTTCTGCAGGCACGCTTAAAAGAAGTTGAGAAAATGGGGTTTAATAGGGTTATTGTTCCTGCCGGGGTTAAAGACCATGCCGATTACACACGGCTAGAGTTGCTGGAAGTAAAAAATATAGATCAATGCATCGATATAGTAATGGGGGGATAGAAATTTGGTAGAAGATATTTATAAGGAGGATTTCCGGAAGTACTTGCAGATGCTTGCTCCAGGCACCTTGTTTCGACTGGGAATTGAAAATATATTACATGCCAATACCGGCGGTTTAGTGGTTGTCGGTGATTCTCCCGAACTAATGAAATTGGTCAGCGGTGGCTTCCGTATTGATTGTGAATTTACACCGGCGCGTTTGTATGAATTAGCTAAAATGGATGGTGCCATTATAACTAATGATGATGCTTCCAGAATATTAGTGGCTAATGCCCAGCTTGACCCTGATCCTAATCTGCCTTCTTTTGAAACCGGAATAAGGCACCGCACAGCAGAAAGAGTGGCCCGTCAGACAGGGAAACTGGTGGTGGCTATATCCCAGCGCAGAAGTGTAGTCACCCTTTTTCAAGGCAGTATTACCTTTCGCTTAAGAGATCTGGCCAGTATTCTGGTTAAAGCCAATCAGGCCCTGCAAACATTGGAGAAGTATCGCAATGTACTTTCCAAAGAGCTGCAGCGTTTAGGGGGATTGGAATTTGAGGATCTGGTTACCGTATCGGAAGTATGTGAGGTATTAAGAAGGTGTATTAAGGTACTTAATATAGCCGCCGAGATAGAGAACTATATTGCCGAACTGGGTACCGAAGGCCGCCTGGTAAAGATGCAGTTGGATGAATTAGTTGCCAATGTGGAAGAGGAAGCACTGTATATCATACAGGATTATGGCAATGTGGGAGACAAATCTCCTCAGGATTTGCTAAAAAGCATGCGGCGGGCTTTTGAAGAGGATGTTTCGGATTCAGTATTTATCGCTCGTATACTGGGTATTGGTACTACTACCAGCCATCTTGACCAGCAAGTCTCTTCCCGGGGTTATAGAATGTTGCAGAAGCTTCCTCGCATACCGATGCCGGTTATCGATAACCTGGTGCAAAGGTTTGTCCTATTGGGCAATATTTTAAGGGCCACTATCGAGGAATTAGATGAAGTTGAGGGTATTGGCGAGGTAAGGGCGCGATCAATTAAAAATGGCTTGAAGCGTATGCAGGAGCAGTTGCTGCTAGAGTATATGGTTTAAATCCCGGGTTTTCCTGTGGGGATTCAAGTAAAGGGAATGGAGTGGTTTTGTATCCGCTTCTTAATAATAAAAAAACCGCCTAAAGGCGGTTTTCGTTTTTAATTAGCGTAGATTATAAACCCCCAGGGTCGTAGCCTTTTTGTATTCCTTGATAAAAACATCATAAAGGTTTATATCCAAGCTGTTACATAGTGCTGCTACATAAAAGAGTAACTTTCCCAGTTCATTGTATACAACCTCTTCGCAATTTGGGCATAGTTTTCCTCGCAAATGATTGTCCAGGCAGTTCCTTAAGTCGTCCAAAGATTCAACATGTTCAGGCAGTTGCAGTTTTTCAGCGGTAATAGACTCACAGCCACAGCTGGTTACGGATTTAATTATAGCCCGATTAACCCGGCAAGTTGCTTCGGAAAGTTTGGAAAGGACATCAAGGATGCTATGATGACGAATTAACAAATCACCTACTGCATACTGAAATTCATCACAAATTAAGTCCTTCATTAAGAGGATTAGCCCCCTTTTTAAGCCTAGTAATTGCAGCCTTTTTTAAATTATATCCTTGCCGAAAACTGTTTGTCAATTCTACCGGAGGACAATTACCCTAATTACTGGTGCTTTGTGAATATTAACTCATGCCATGAAGATCATGCTTACTTTTCCAACTGCAGGTATAATAACTATCCTGATTTAGAAAAATAAGTATTGGAGGTGGATTGTATGAATACTATTTTTAACAACAAATTGTCTATTTGCAAACCATTATTTCTAATAGCACTTATCTTTGGCTTATGGGTAGTTTTCCTGTTTAAGGGCCTGGCCATCGTAAATTTACCTGGTAGAGTGGTAGCGGGATTAATAGCCTTTCTGATTTTTTATATTTGGTCAGGATGGTTGCTCCAGGGGATAAAAAAGCTCTGGCAGGGTCTTAATTATTTTTTGGATAATACATCAGTTGAAAAGCTCATCGGTGGTGCGGCCGGGTTGCTCATGGGTGCCCTGGTAGGGCTGTTGAGCAGTTATCCGTTTTCCATGCTAAGTGGGATAGGGACCTATCTAACCCTGGCCATATTCTTAATCTGCGGGTTGATCGGAATAAAAATCGGAACCCGCCGGGCGGTTGATGTATTTCGCCTGTTTCCCGTGCATATTAATGCCGAAGGGGTAGATCTTAAAACCACATCCGGTAACATTAAAGTAGTCGATACCAGTGCTATTATTGACGGGCGCATTTATGATGTTTGTATCAGTAATTTCCTGGAAGGCCCCCTGGTCGTTCCCACTTTTGTAATTGAAGAACTTCAACATATTGCTGATTCCTCAGATAATATCAGACGCAATAAAGGACGGCGGGGACTGGAACTGCTATCAAAAATGCAGAAACATCCAGATATAAAAATTGATATAATGGAAGAAAACAATCTGGATGAAAAAGAAGTTGACCAAAAATTAATACGTTTATGTAAGCTGATTAATGCCAGCATTATAACCAATGACTACAATTTAAATAAAGTTGCGGAACTGCAAGGTATTAAGGTGCTTAATATCAATGAACTTACCAATGCGGTCAAAGTAATGGTTTATCCCGGGGAGACCATGCATATCACGGTAATTAAAGAGGGCAAAGAGCCCGGGCAAGGCATTGGCTATCTTGAGGATGGAACCATGGTCGTGGTTGAAGAAGCTAATCACGAGATAAACAATGAATTAGAGGTTACTGTAACCAGCGTTTTTCAGACGGCCGCCGGACGAATGATTTTTACCCGCAAAAACAGGGAAGAGCCGGCTGATGATGGCACTAATCAGTCTTTTCATAACGCACAAGAGGTGAGTTTGTATGGTTGACAACCTGCGGGTTGTTGTAGCGGCAGCAGGAACAGCTAGCAGGATGGGGGGCAAGATTAATAAACAATACCTCCTTTTAAAATCGAGACCGGTACTGACATACTCGTTAGATTTATTTGAAGATTTTGATTTGGTGGATGAAATAATAATAGTTGCCAATCCCCGCGAAGTTGAATACTGCGAAAAGGAAATTGTCAAAAAGTATGGTTATAAGAAGATTACCCGGGTAGTTCCCGGAGGGGAACACCGGCAGGATTCAGTATATATCGGCCTAAAACAATTAGGGGCGGATACAGATCTGGTGGCTGTGCATGATGGGGCACGGCCACTTTTAACCTTGCAGCTTTTAAGAGACCTGCTACTGGAGGCGAATGAGTGGGGAGCGGCCATACCCGGGGTTATAGCTACCGATACGTTAAAATTCATCGACCGCGATGATTTTGTCCGGCAGACCATAGACAGGTCAAGTGTAGTAGCAATTCAAACCCCGCAGGTGTTTAAATATCATGAACTCTTTACTGCCTACCGGCAAGCATATGACGAAGGATTTACCGCCACCGATGATGCTTCTCTGTTTGAAACTTATATAGGCCGGGTCAAAGTTGTTAAAGGGGATTATCGCAATATCAAAATAACTACCCCGCAGGATCTGAAAATTGCGGAGGCATTGCTAGCAGACTATTAGATGCCGGCGGCGTTGTCGCTTACATATGTTATAACTTTTGCAGCAACAATGTCGTTGCCCCGGAAAAAATTTCTAACCAGAAAAGGAATGATAACTTTGCGTATTGGCACCGGATATGATGTACACCGGCTGCAGGAGGGCCGACGGTTGGTTTTAGGAGGAATTGATATTCCTCATAGACAGGGATTAGCCGGTCACTCAGATGCCGATGTACTGGTTCATGCTATATGTGATGCCCTGCTGGGAGCGGCGGCCCTGGGTGATATTGGTCAACATTTTCCCGATTCGGCTCCGGAATATAAAGACATCAATAGTCTGCTGCTGTTGCGGGAAGTAGGGAAAAAGCTGCGTTCAAAGGGTTTTTCGGTAATCAATATCGATAGCACAGTGGTGGCCCAGGAACCCAAATTGGCACCTTACCTAACCGCGATGCGGGAAAATATCGCCCAGGCTCTGGAAATAGAGGCTAGTAAGGTTAGCGTAAAAGCCACCACCACAGAGCATCTCGGCTTTGAAGGACGCCGCAAAGGTATCTCGGCACAGGCAGTGGCATTAATATCTTAAGGATGCCAAATAATCCGGAATGAAGAATTATTTTTTACCCCCGGAGGTAACCTATACAAAAACCGGCAGGGGGTAATGGCATGTATAAGAATATACTGGTCTGGGCTATAGTTCTCATACTGATTGCTTGTGGGGTTTATTACCGTGATCAGACGGAGAGAACTGGGACTAGTCCTGCCGTGGTTCAAGATCAGCAGCACCGGTGAGCTATTTTGCCCAACACGGCTCGCCTCATAAGCCAGCTAAATTAATGTCAGCAGTGGTTAAGACGGCAGTATTTAAAGAATATCATCACCGGCCCTTGCCTTCCGATTAGTTGGCATTAATGATATAATTACCTTTGGCAAAAGGGAGGGTAATTTATGGATAAAGTAAAAGTGAGATTTGCACCGAGTCCGACTGGGCCACTGCATATAGGGGGCGCGCGTTCAGCTCTGTTCAATTATCTTTATGCATTAAATCAGGGCGGCGAACTGGTCTTGAGAATTGAAGATACCGACCTGGAACGCTCCAGGCGGGAATATGAAGAGGAAATAATTCATTCCCTGCAATGGCTGGGAATTACATGGAATGAAGGTATTGGTATAGGGGGAGAAAATGGCCCTTACCGGCAAACAGAAAGATTAGACATTTATCAAAGATATGTACAGCAGCTGCTTGATAGCGGTCAAGCCTATTATTGCTACTGCAGTGAAGAAGAATTGGAAGAGCAACGGCAGGAACTCATGGCCCAAGGGGAGATGCCCCGGTATATGGGTAAATGCCGTAACTTAAGTGATGAGGCGCGCAAGGAACGCGAAGAGCAGGGAATTAAGCCTACTATTCGTTTTAAAGTTCCCGAGAATAAAGAATACGTGGTTGATGATATGGTTCGGGGCCAGGTAAGCTTTGGCAGTGATAATATCGGTGATTTTATTATTGTCAAGTCAGATGGCATCCCGACTTACAATTTTGCTGTAGTAATTGATGACCATTTGATGGGTATTACCCATGTAGTGCGGGCTGAGGAACATCTGTCCAATACGCCCCGGCAGCTAATGCTCTATGATGCCCTGGGCTTTAAACACCCCCGCTTCGCGCATATCTCCCTTATTCTGGGGAATGACCGGCAAAAAATGAGCAAACGGCACGGGGCTACATCATTAATTCAGTATCGGGAAATGGGTTACTTGCCGGAAGCTATGTTTAACTTTTTAGCCTTTATGGGCTGGTCCCCAGAGGGGGAAGAGCAGATATTGTCTCCCCAACAAATTATAGCTTCCTTCAGCATGGACCGGGTTGCTAAAAGCCCGGCGGTATTTGATCTGGATAAATTAAATTGGATCAACCAGCATTACATAAAACAGCTGGATATAAGTAAGCTGAAAGGGTTGCTTAAGCCTTTTCTGGATAAGTCGAAATACCGGGCCCAAATAGAAAAATTGGATGATTACCGGGTAGACATCCTTCTTCAAGCCATACATGACCGTCTGGTATGTTTGGGGGATTTAGACCGGGTTCTGGAAATATTCTTCCAGGAGGCGGAATTTGAAGAAGAGGCACTTACCGCACTTAATGGTGAAGGTGTTTCCAGGGTATTGGAAATGTTTTGTGATGAATTGCCCGAACCACAGGCTTATGAGCAGATAAAACAGTTTTTAAAAGAGCTGGTAAAGAAAACCGGCTTAAAAGCGAAAAATGTATACATGCCCTTGCGGTGCGCTTTAACCGGGCAGACACATGGAATGGAAATGCCTTATCTGATTCTAATATGGGGCCGGGATGAGTGTTTACGGCGCATAGAGCGAGCCAGGGCAAGAATATCAGACCAGGGTTGACATCTATATCAGTTGCCGCATATAATCTCAATATAGTTTATAATTCTATAGTAAAATGCTAGGAATGGGAGAAGTAAGCGACGATCGCTGCCAGAGAGAAAAGGTCACCGGCTGAGAGCCTTTTTACAGTAAGAAGTCGCTGAAATGCACCCGGGAGCAGGTATGCTGAACTAGAGTAAGCATATCCGGTAAAAACCGTTATCCAAACGAGAGGGGTACTGACTGGTGCCCAATCAGAGTGGAACCGCGGAAGCATGGACTTTTCGTCTCTAAATGAAGATGAAAAGTCTTTTTTGTTGCTTGGAAAGGAGGATAAAATGTTTAAAACTTTAAAGAGAGAGATCCAAGTAGTGTTTGAAAGAGACCCAGCTGCCCGGAGTGTACTGGAGGTAATCTTTTGTTATCCGGGTTTTCATGCTATTATAAATCATCGCCTGGCCCATTTTCTGTATCGCCATAAACTTTATTTCCTGGCCCGGCTGGTTTCCCATATCAGTCGTTTTTTAACTGGTATAGAGATTCATCCCGGAGCCAAAATTGGCCAGGGACTATTCATAGATCACGGCAGCGGCATTGTTATTGGAGAGACCGCGGAAATAGGTGATAATGTAACCCTTTACCAGGGCGTTACCCTGGGGGGTACGGGAAAGGAAAAAGGCAAACGCCACCCGACTATCGGCAATAATGTTACAATAAGCAGCGGAGCTAAAATCCTGGGCTCGTTTACGGTAGGAGATAATGTCAAGATAGGTGCGGGGTCAGTAGTATTAAAAAGTGTTCCGGATAATTGCACTATTGTAGGTGTGCCCGGGAGGGTGGTAGCCAGAAATGGCAGCAAGGTAAGAAATAGCGAAATCGATCTGGATCACCATATGCTGCCTGATCCGGTAGCCGATGCTCTAAACAGCTTGCAGGCCCGGATTGACGAACTGGAAAAAAGGTTAGATTATTACGAAAAGGGGGCGGTCAGCTAATGCGTATTTACAATACTTCCAGCCGCAAAAAAGAAGAATTTAAGCCCTTAAATCCACCCGCAGTAACTATGTACGTATGTGGCCCGACTACTTATAATTATATTCATATGGGTAATGCCCGGCCCATGGTGGTATTTGATATGGTACGCCGTTACCTGGAGTACAAAGGTTATCAGGTCACCTATGTACAGAATTTCACCGATGTGGATGACAAGATTATTAACCGGGCCAATGCCTGTGGTGAGGAACCGCTGCATTTAGCCCAAAGATATATTAATGAGTTTTATAGTGATGCGGATGCTCTGGGAATTAAGCGGGCTGATATCAATCCCCGGGCCAGTCAGCATATTAATGACATGATAGAGGTAATATCCGGCTTAATTGACCAGGGCTTTGCTTATGAGTTAGAAGGGGATGTATATTTCCGGGTCAGGAATTTCACCGGTTATGGTAAACTATCCGGGCGTTCCTTAGACGATATGTTATCCGGTGCCCGGGTGGATGTTAATGAACGCAAGGAAGACCCGGTTGATTTTGCCCTGTGGAAGAAAGCCAAAGCGGGGGAACCATTCTGGGAAAGTCCCTGGGGAAAGGGACGCCCCGGCTGGCATATTGAGTGTTCGGTAATGTCCACCAAATATCTGGGAGATACTATTGATATACATGGCGGCGGCAGCGATTTAATCTTTCCCCACCATGAAAATGAGATAGCTCAAGCTGAAGCCAGTACTGGCAAACCTTTCGTAAGATACTGGATGCATAATGGCTTCATTACCGTTAACAACGAAAAAATGTCCAAATCATTAGGTAATTTTTTCATCTTACGGGACATCTTAAATAAATATCCCAGTGATGTAGTACGTTTTTACTTAATCGCTACCCATTACCGCAGTCCTCTTGATTTTGATGACAGCAAACTGGAGGAAGCGCATAAAGCTCTGGGGCGATTAAAAACAACCCTGATCCTGGCTGATGAGTTCCTTGATATGGATATTGCTGCAGAGGATAAGCTTACCGGAGCGGCAGCTGACCTAGTTAAATCGGTAGAGGGACTTAAAAGTAACTTTACGGATGCTATGGATGATGATTTTAACACTGCTAAAGCAATGGGATTCCTGTTTGAAATATCCCGGGCTATCAACAGTTTTATTTCCGGGGCGCAAAAAAATAACGCTGTGCACCAGGCGGCCGTAAAAAAAGCAGTAGCAACATTCAGGTCCCTGGGCGACATTCTGGGTATTTTTATGGATCAGGAGCAGGACCAACCCCAGGGATTAGACCAGGTTATCGAAATACTGGCAGAATTAAGGCAGATTGCCCGCCGGGATAAAGACTTTGCCCTGGCCGATCGAATCCGGGATTTTCTTAAAGATTTAGATATTGCTGTGGAAGATACCCCTGACGGCAGCAGGATACGTTATGAAAAATCACCCGATATGGATCATCTCATAAAATTTGTGGCTGCTATCCGGGGCGAATTTAAACAAAAAAAACAATATGATAAAGCTGATTTTATTAGAGACCGGTTAAAAGATAATAATATCGTATTAGAAGATACCAGAGAAGGAGTAAGATGGAAAGTTTGTTGACACATGATCCGGTGGATGAAAAAACTTTAAGGGAATACCCGGCGGTAATTCTGGCTTACATCGGTGATGCGGTGTTTGAGCTTCTGGTGAGAAATCACATAGTCGCTTCGGGAAAACGCAAAGTCAAGGATATTCATCTTGATACCGTTGGCCTGGTTAAAGCCGAAAACCAGGCCCGGGTAATCAGGCAAATATTTGCCGAACTCAGCGAAGAAGAGAAGGATATCGTAAAACGCGGCCGCAACGCCAAAAGTACACCGCCCAAGAATGCAGACAGCGGCGACTACCATATGAGTACCGGTTTCGAAGCCCTCATAGGTTACCTCTACCTAAAAGGCGACGAAGACCGCCTCCTATACCTGGTCAACAAAGCCTTTTGAAAACGGGGACGGTTCTTTCGTTGCATTGGTTTACCATTAATGTTATACTTTTCCTAAACAGATTGTTTAGGGAGGGGGTAAAATGCCAAGAACACAGAGGGTCAGGGGGGAATTTTCCACTTACCATGTAGTACAGCGAGGTAATGAGAGAAAGAATATTTTTAGAAATCATAATGACAAAACTAGATTTCTGGAGATACTTGCGCGAGCCAAGGAAAAATATAATTTTCTGGTTTATGCTTATTGCCTGATGGATAATCATGTCCATCTTGTTATAGCTGATAATGGTAATGATATTTCTAAGTTAATAAAGAGCATAAATGTTAGCTATGTAATTTATTTTAATCGTATTTACCAAAGATGCGGCCATCTTTTTCAGGATCGCTTTAAAAGTGAGCTGATCGATAATGATAGCTATTTATTAGAGGTTAGCCGGTATATACACAACAACCCGGTTAAAGCCCATATTGTTGAAAAACCAGGTGACTTCCAGTGGAGCAGCTATAATATTTACCTGGGGAAAGCCGTTGATAATCTTAACTTATTGGATACCAACAAGGTATTAGGCTGGTTTTCAGATAATAAAAGACAGGCTATACGCGAATATGAGAAGTTCGTTACCCAAAACGTAGAGGTTGAACCAACAATACTTGATATTAATGAAGAATACCTTCAAATTGGGCAGGAGAATCATGATTATATAAACGATATTTCTACAGCTAGAATTAAATTAGAAAAAATTATGTCTGAAGAACAAATAACCATGGAAGAACTTTTGAAGAACAAGCCTAGAAGAAACGAAATTATTAGAATGTTTCGCAAAAATTCATCTTTTAGTCTTAAGGAAATAGGAGAATTATTTGGGGGGCTAAGTGCACCTCAAGTAAGTCGGATTGTGAGGGGATAAGTGCAATGCAAGAACCGTCCCCGATTGCAGGAAGGTTTGTGTATGAGTAAAGCTGATGATATTTTTATTGCTATGTGCCGGGATATTCTTGAGAATGGGGTGTCTTCAGAAGGGGAGAAGGTTAGAGCCAGGTGGGATGATGGTACGCCGGCCCATACTATTAAGAAGTTTGGGGTTGTTAACCGCTATGATCTGGCTGATGAATTCCCTATTCTTACCTTAAGGCCGACTAACTTGAAGGCGGCCATTGATGAACTGTTGTGGATATGGCAAAAAAAATCGAATAATATAAAAGACTTGAATAGCCATATCTGGGATTCCTGGGCTGATGAAGAAGGTTCGATTGGAAAAGCGTACGGATATCAGTTGGGTATTAAGCATACCTATCCGGAAGGGGAGTTTGACCAGGTTGACCGGGTTATCTATGATTTAAAAAATAACCCTTACAGCCGGAGAATAATGGCCAACATGTATAATCCTCAGGACTTGCATGCAATGAACTTGTATCCCTGTGCCTATAGTATGACTTTTAATGTTACCGGCAAGAAGCTTAATGCTGTCCTTAATCAACGCTCGCAAGACATTTTGGTGGCTAATAACTGGAATGTCACCCAATACGCTATTCTGGTACATATGCTGGCCCAGGTGAGCAATCTTGAGGTGGGTGAACTGGTCCATGTTATTGCTGATGCCCACATATATGACCGGCATATTCCTTTAATCACCGAGTTAATCCAAAGGAAGCCTTATCCGGCGCCTACATTGCTAATCAACGATAGTATACGGGACTTTTATGATTTTACCGTAGATGATTTTATATTAAAGGATTATCACAGCGGGCCACAGATTACTAACATTCCCGTTGCCGTTTAAAAAGGAGTTTTCTATGCAGGCAATTGTTGCAGTTGATTTAAACTGGGGAATTGGTTACAAGGGCAACTTGTTGCAGCGTATTCCCGAAGATATGAGATTTTTCAAACAAATGACCCTGGGCAAGGTTGTGGTGATGGGGAGAGAAACCTTTGCATCGCTGCCGGGGAAAAAACCTCTGAAAGATAGAGTAAATATTGTATTAAGTGAGAGCAGAGATTTTACGAACGAAAAGCTGACTATATGTTGTTCCTTAAGCGAACTGTTCAGTGAGCTTAAGAAATATAATCGGGATGATGTCTTTGTGATTGGCGGCGAGTCAGTCTATACCCAGCTGCTACCCTTCTGTGAAAAGGCGTATGTTACTAAAATAGCAGCAGAGTATCCGGCAGACAAATACTTTATCAACCTGGATAAAGATGCTGATTGGAACCTGATCACTAAAGGGGATTTGAAAAGTTATAACAATATCCAATTCAGTTTTCACCAATACGCTAATAACCGGCTTAAATCATGGTAAACAGTCTGCTGGGCGAGCGAAAGCTCAAGGATTCGTATATCGCTTTAGAATGCCGCGCAATTACCTAATGCATACCGGGCAAATCAGCGGGAAATATTAAACAGAGGCTGGTTTAGAACCAGCCAATACTTATTATAAGGGGATAAAAAGATGAAGGAAAAATTGGCCGGGGTAAATAGCATTATGGAAGCCCTAAAAGGGCGGCGCAAAGTACAAAAGATATTTATTCAGGAAGGGCGGTCTGGTAGAAGAATCGAAGAACTTGTCCGGTTAGCAGCCAAAAAAGGAATATACATACAATATGTGGAGAAACAGCGGCTTGATCAGATGTATACCATCAGTAACCATCAGGGCATTATTGCTCAGGTGGAAAGTTACGAGTATTCGAGCCTGGAGGAAGTTCTGGAATATGCAGCCTTAAAGAAGGAACCCCCTTTGCTTTTACTTCTGGATGGCATTGAAGACCCGCAGAATCTGGGCTCAGTTATTCGTACCGCCGAATGTGCTGGGGTACATGGGATTGTTATTCCCCGCCACAATTCGGCGGAAATAACCGCTGCCGTTGCCCGGGCATCAGCCGGGGCGGTGGAACATATGCATATGGTTCAAGAAACTAATTTGGTTAGTGTTATTAAAAGGCTAAAAAAAGAGGGGCTGTGGGTGGTAGGAGCCGATATGGAAGGTGAAGCTGACTATTTTGCGGTATCAATCCCCAATCCTACGGCCATTGTTGTTGGGGGAGAGGGGCAGGGAATCAGACGACTGGTGAAAGAAAACTGTGATTTGCTGGTTAAAATACCTATGGCCGGCATGGTTAACTCACTAAACGCTTCTATTGCTGCGGCATTGGTGATCTACGAAGTTATTCGACAAAGGAAAAGCCAATGTGACAGTATAGTCCATAACGACAGGTAATTCCTGACTTGATAGTAATTAAAGTTGTCTTGACGAGTTTTAATCGAATGACTATAATTAACAATGTTAAATGTTAATAGGACAAGTATCATGGCCTTATTATATAAAATTATACTTGGAGGCGATTGAATGAACAGTTCTGTCGCTGTTAAACAGTATTATGTTACTTATGGTGAGATGTCGGATGAGGAGATAGTACAATTAGCCCAGCGCGGGGAGCAGTTTCCAGTCGAGTTCTTGGTTGATAAATATAAAAATTTTGTTAGAGCTAAAGCCAGGTCTTATTTTTTAATAGGCGCCGATAAGGAAGATATTATCCAGGAGGGTATGATAGGGCTGTTTAAAGCTATCAGGGATTATAGGCCGGACAAGCTTACTTCCTTCCGAGCTTTTGCAGAACTGTGCATTACCCGGCAAATCATAACCGCTATAAAAACCGCTACGCGTCAGAAACACATTCCTCTTAATTCCTACGTATCGTTAAATAAACCGATTTATGATGAGGAATCAGACCGTACCCTGATGGACATATTGTCCACCACCAAAATCACTAATCCGGAAGAAATTGTTATCAGCCGGGAAGAGTTTGTCTTTATTGAAAAAAAGATGGGGGAAATATTAAGTTCCCTGGAATGGAAAGTTCTCATGGCTTACCTGGAGGGAAAGTCGTACCAGGAGATAGCGGTTGACTTAAAAAGACATGTTAAATCAATTGATAATGCCTTACAAAGAGTGAAAAGAAAATTGGAAAAGTATCTTGAGGACAGGGAACAATTGTAACCAGCAAATAATGATATTACTATTGACTTTGTTTGGCACAGGGTTTACAATATTACTTGCTGAGCCGAGCTAGCTCAATCGGTAGAGCAGCTGATTTGTAATCAGCAGGTTGCGGGTTCAAGTCCTGTGCTCGGCTCCAGGTTCATTAATAATTATCATGGAGGGATACCCAAGCGGCCAAAGGGGGCAGACTGTAAATCTGTTGGCACCGCCTTCGAAGGTTCGAATCCTTCTCCCTCCACCATTAGTTGTCGCGGGATGGAGCAGTTGGTAGCTCGTCGGGCTCATAACCCGAAGGTTGCCGGTTCAAGTCCGGCTCCCGCAACCAAAAATATCCGTAATTTTCGAAGAAAATTACTTGAAATAGGTGGTACCCATAAGGGTGTACCCATAATACCAGCCCTTATAGCTCAGTCGGCAGAGCGCATCCTTGGTAAGGATGAGGTCACCGGTTCAAGTCCGGTTAAGGGCTCCATCTGGCGGCGTAGCTCAGCTGGCTAGAGCATACGGTTCATACCCGTAGTGTCAGGGGTTCAAATCCCTTCGCCGCTACCATATAAAAAGGTAAGGAGTGGGATATTTTCCTACTCCTTTTATTTTATTTATATAATGGGTAAAATATAGAGTGATGGTTTAAACTTACGCTAAGCAATTTATAAAAGGGGAAAGGTGAAAGAAGATGGCAAAAGCTAAATACGAAAGGACTAAACCTCATCTTAACATTGGCACAATAGGACACGTAGACCATGGTAAAACAACTTTAACCGCAGCCATTACCCTGTGTTTGTCCAAAGTAGGAAATGCAGTAGCAACCTCCTATGATTCAATTGATAAAGCACCTGAGGAAAGAGAAAGAGGAATAACCATCAATACCGCCCACGTAGAATATCAGACTGATAAAAGGCATTATGCCCATGTAGACTGCCCGGGACATGCAGACTACATAAAGAATATGATAACCGGAGCAGCCCAGATGGATGGTTCTATACTGGTAGTATCAGCTGCTGATGGTCCGATGCCGCAGACCAGAGAGCATATACTCCTATCCCGTCAGGTAGGTGTACACTACATCGTCGTCT